>JACQTK010000026.1 GCA_016210845.1 Acidobacteriota bacterium
GTCCGCTACGCGCTGCGCGCCCTGCGCCGCGCGCCCGCCTTCACGCTTGTGGCGGTTCTCGTGCTCGCCCTCGGCACTGGCGCCAATACGTCGATCTTCGCTTTCCTCGACGAGCTGCTCCTCCGCCCCGCGCCGGTCTTCGAGCCCGATCGGCTGGTCCTTGTGCGACGAGCGGACGGCGCCCTGCTTTCCTACGGCACCTACCGCGATCTTCAGGTCGAGACGCGCGTGCTCGACGGGATGGCCGCCGCCCTCCCCTTCGAGGCCGATCTCGCCAGCGGCGGACGCGCCGAGTTCATCGTCGCCGAGGCAGTGTCAGGCACCTACGGCCCGGTGCTGGGTGTACGTGCCGCGCTCGGCCGGTGGTTCGATCGGGAGGACGAGCCCGCGGCTGTGATCAGTCAGAGCGTGTGGGAGAGCTGGTTCAATCGCGACCCGGGCGTCATCGGGCGCGTGGTGCAGTCGCAGTCGCAGTCCTACACGATCGTCGGCGTCGCACCCCCTGAGTTCACGGGCCGTATGGCACCGATGCGTACGGACCTGTGGATTCCCTTCCAGGCCTGGTCGCGCCAGCGTCCACCGGGTGGCCAGGATCTGAGCGTCATGGTATTGGGCCGGCTGGGGGCCGATCGCTCGGCATCACAGGCGGCCATGGAGCTCAACGCCGTCGACACACGGCTCCAACGGAACGTTCCCGCGTCGAGGAATGCACCGTCTCCCATCACGGTCGAGCATGTCCGCGGCGCGGCGCAGGGGAACATCCGCCAGCCGTCGCGCGCCCTGATCGCACTCCTCACGATCGTGGCCGGCCTCGTGCTCGCCATTGCCTGCGTGAACGTCGGCAGCCTGCTCCTGGTGCGCGGGTCCGGGCGCCACGGGGATTTCGCGGTGCGCAGCGCGCTGGGAGCGTCCCGCGGCCGTCTGTTTCGACAGGTCCTGACGGAGACGTTCCTCGTCGTGCTATTGGGCAGCGGAAGCGGGCTCCTGGCCGCCTGGGGCACGAACCACCTGCTGGTGGCGCTCCTGCCCACCCTTCCCTTTGCGTGGCCGCTGCAGTTCGACGCCGCGATTCGCCCGCGAACGCTGGGATTCGCCGCGCTGGTCGCGGGTGCCACCACGCTGGTGTGCGGCCTCGTGCCCGCATGGCGAATCTCCGGCGCCAGCCGTCTCTGGGCGTTGAAAGGCCAGATCCAGTCGCGTGGCCACGTGCGAGGGCGGACCGTGGCCACGGTCGGCCAGGTCGCCGCCTCGTTAATGCTCCTCCTGACGGCGGGCACCGTGCTGCAAGGCCTCTGGCGGCTTCAGGCGGTCGATCCGGGATTCGCCGTGGAGAGCCGTCTGTATGCCAGTCTCTTCGTTCCAGCCGACCCATCGTCTTCCGCAGACGCCAGCCGACAGGTGTACGTTCAGGCGCTGGAGCGCGTTCGCGCCCTGCCGAACATCCAACAGGCGTCGCTGACTCACCTGCTGCCTCTCTCGCCCGCGGGATCCGAATGCGTGCGGCGCCCTGGCGGCGAGACGATCCAGGCGACGACGTCGACGATCGACACAGGGTTCCTGTCGACGATGGGGATCAGGCTTGCCGGCGGGCGAAACTTCGATACAGCGGACTCGACGGGCCCGCCGGTCGTGATCGTCAACGAGGCGCTCGCCAGGCGTGTGTGGCCCGGCGCCAGCGCGCCCGGAGAGCGGATCGAGATCGGGTGCGACACGGGGCTGACCGCGGAGGTCGTGGGCGTGGCTCGCGATTCCGCGATTCGCTCACTGGCTGACGCGCCGCAGCCGCACATCTATCGTGCCTTTTCACAGCACCATGCTGGACTCGCCACGATCGTCATGGAGACACGGGTCCCGCCGGCGTTGCTGGTCACTCCCGTGCGACAGGCCCTGCAGGAGTTCGGGGAGCGGCTGCGGGTCTACGACGTCGAACTGCTCGGCGATCATGTCGAGCGCTCGTATTGGGCAGTCCGGTGGCAGTTGCGAATCCTCGCCCTTTTCGGCCTGCTCGCGCTCGCGTTGGCGGCGATGGGGTTGTACGGCGTGATCGCGTATCGGGTGGCGCTGCGAACCCGCGACATCGGCGTCCGCCTCGCGCTCGGAGCGACGCCGTTGGGAATGCTGACTGCGGTGCTTCGGCAGGGTCTCGTCTTGGCCGTGCTCGGGATAGCGATCGGATCCGTACTTGGAGCGGGCCTGTCCGCGCTGCTCGCGCGGATCGAGAGCGGCCTCGAGCCCACGAGCCCGTCTACGTATCTGGCGACGGGGCTCATCTGGATCGCCGTCACGCTGCTGGCCTGCTTCATCCCCGCGCGCCGTGCGGCGAGCGTCGATCCGGTGGCGACGCTCAGAGCGGAGTAGGGCTGCACGCGCCCGGGCGTTCACCGCCGGCCGTTCATACTGGCGTCATGGACGCCACGCCGGCGCTCGTCGGTCCACCATCATCGACATCGACGGCGTGTCGATTCCCGTGGCCTCGCTGGCCGACATTATCCGCAGCAAGAGGGCCGCGGGACCTCGCCGTGCTGAACGTTTTGGAGAAAGCGCTTGAAGAAGCCACGCAGCCGACGGGCCGTGCTCGCCGCCGTCGCTCGAGAAAATGAACGCGGGCTCCGCGATCTGATTCGCCGGTGGCAGGCCATGCCGCCCGAACGGCGGACGAATTTTCTGCGGAAGCGCCTCGGGCCGGGCAAGAGCGCCTTGTAGTCGACGCCTTGGCGCCCTCGTCGGCTGTGGTATGGTGATTGGTATGGCCACGACGAAGGTCACCATCACCCTCGACGACCATCAGCTCGACGACATCCGCGAGCTCGTTGCGGCGGGAAAAGCGCCCACTGTCTCGGCCTTCGTGAAACACGCTGTCGGCATCGCGCTCCATGACGCCGCCGGGTGGAGAGACATGCTCCAGACTGCACTGGCTGAGACAGGCGGTCCGCTGACGGAGAAGGAACGCCGCTGGGCCGACACCGTACTGGCCGCCCCAAGACGGCGACGGCGTAAGCCACGCGCGCGGCGCAGGACGGCGGCGTGAGTGGCATGGTCTTCGACGCCGGGGGCCTGATCGCCCTCGAACGGAACGATCGCCGGGTCCTGGCACTCGTCGCCCGGGCGCACGAGCGCGGCCTGCGCGTCACGGTGCCAGCGACGGCGCTGGCGCAGGTCATCCGGAACCCGGCCCGGCAGGCACGCCTCACCCGGCTGATTCGCCAGCCTGGGACGGACCTCGTCGCCCTGGATGGCCCCGATGCCACGAGGACCGGCCTCCTCCTCGCGGTCAGCCGGACCACCGACATCGTGGACGCGCATGTTGTCGTCTGCGCGCGAAGAGCTGGGCAGACCGTGGTCACGAGCGACGCGGCGGATCTCAGGCGGATCGATCCCGACCTGCCCCTCCTGAGCGTCTGAAGAGCGGCGCCTGCCGGCCGCGGGACCTGACGGTGTTGCACGTTCTGGAGAAGGCGCTCGAAGAGGCGACGACCGTTCCGGGTGGAGCGCAGCGGCGGCCTGAGCGTCCGCCAGCGGAACGACCAGTCCCACAAACGGATAGTCCTCCGAAAAAGCATTACATTTTGGGCCGGAAATGGGCCGCCACGCGGGCACGCGCCTTGATTCACGCGCCCGCGTACACTCTCAGGCTTGGAGCAGCCCGCGATGCCTGGAACCCTCTGGCAGGACGTTCGCCACGGCGCCCGGATGCTGATGAAGAATCCGGGCTTCTCGCTCATCGCCGTCGTGTCGATTGCTCTCGGCGTCGGCGCGAACGTCGGGATGTTCAGTGTCGCCGACGGTCTCGTGCTGCGCCCGCTGCCGGTGCCTCGTCCCGGCGATGTGGTCACGATTAGCGCCATCACGCCGGGCATCGGATTCCGCAATTTCCGGCTGTCGTACCCCGACTACGTCGACCTACGCGATCAGTCGCGAAGCTTCGACGGGGTGGTGGCGTACAGGTTCGTGACGACGGGCGTCGTGGACCGGTCGGGCGAACTGGCACAGCGCAAGGTCGGTATGGCGGTCAGCAGCAATCTCTTCGACGCCATGGGGGTCTCGCCCGCGCTCGGGCGGGCGTTTCGTGCGGATGAAGACGAAGTGGTCGGGCGCGACCTGGTTGTGATTCTTGACCACGGTGAGTGGACGCAGCAGTTTGGCGGCGACCCCGGGATCGTCGGTCGCGACATCAGCATCGGCAGAAAAGTCTTCACCGTGATCGGGGTCGCCTCGGCCGCCTTCACGGGCATCGCCGCAGACGTTCACCCCGCCTTCTACATCCCACTCGCCGCATGGTCGTCCGTTCAGAACGGCGTGCCGCCCGATGAACGCGCGCGGCGGGATCTCCGTGGGCTGGTCGTGAAGGGCCGCCTGAAATCCGGCGTCACGATCGCACAAGCGAGAGCGGACGTGGCGCAGATCGGGTCGAGCCTGGAAGAGGCCTATCCGGCGACCAATCGAAACCGGGGCTTTGCGGTTCGAACCGAGTTTGGAGCACGCACCGCGCAAGGCCCGGGCGCCGACAATGCGCCGATCGTGGCGGCGCTGATGACGTTCGCGCTCGTGGTGCTCCTCGTGGCGTGCGCCAACGTGGCCGGACTGCTCACCAGCCGCGCGCCGGTGCGGGCACGCGAGATCGCACTCCGTCTGGCCATTGGCGCCGGAAGGGGGCGCTTGGTTCGACAGCTCGTCACCGAGAGCCTGATGCTCGCTGCGATCGGAGGCGCGGCGGGCCTCGCCCTCGGATACGGCGCCATTGCCCTCTTTCAGCAGCTCGAGTTTCCGACGGATGTCCCGTTGAAGCTCACGTTCGAGTTGGACCGCCGCGCGTTTTGGGTTGGTGTGGCGGCGGCCGCCGCGAGCGCAATCCTGTCGAGCCTGGTTCCCGCGTGGCAGGCGGCACGCACGGACCTCGTGAGTTCCCTGAAGGACCCTGCCGCGACAGCACCACGTCACGCGCGACTCTGGGGACGAAGCGCGCTCGTCTGCGGGCAGGTGGCCCTGTCGCTCGTGCTGCTGACCGCTTCCGTCTCCTTGTATCGCGCGTTCCAGGCTGAACTGGGCCAGGGGCCGGGCTATCGCACGGATGGGATCCTGATGATGGCGTTCGACGCCGACCTGGCCAGGTACGACGAGACCCGAGCCCGCCAGTTCTACCGCCTGCTCAAGGAAAGGACGCTCACCTTGCCGGGCGTGAGGTCGGTCACGGTGACGTCCTCCGTACCAATGAAGACGGACACCGTCGAGTTTGCGCGAGTGGCCCCCGAGAGGTTCGAGCTTCCCCCGGGAACCGGGAACGTGAGCGTGCTGTCGGCGCGTGTCGACGAGGACTACTTCGACACGATGGACATTCCGCTTATTCGCGGCCGTGCGTTCAGTCCCACGGACACGGCCGAGACACCCCGCGTGGTCGTGGTGAACGAGACGTTCGCCGCGCGGTACTGGCCAGCTCAGGACGCCATCGGCAAGCACGTCAGGCTGGACGATCAGGGTCGCGCGCTCGCCGAGGTCGTCGGCATTGCCGCCGATGCCAAGTACACCTGGATCGGAGAGGGGCCGTCCGAGTTCATCTATCTCCCGCGGACCCAGGCCTTCGCGGCCGAGAGCACGCTGCTCGTCCAATCGGAAAGGGAGCCGGCGTCGCTGGCGGGTCCCCTGCGGGACGTGGTGCGTGCGATCGATCCGAACATGCCGGTCTTCGGTGTCCGCACGATGGAGGATTTCTACTTCACGCGCGCGGTGCATACCACGAACCTGATCGTCGGCAGCGTCAGCGGCATGGGTTCGATGGGCTGATCCTGGCAATGATCGGCCTGTATGGGCTCGTGGCGTACGCGACGGGGCGGCGCACGCGCGAGATCGGGATCCGCATCGCGGTGGGCGCCGCTCCCAGGTCGGTGCTGGCAATGGTCATCCGCAGGGGCTCGTCCTGCTCGCGTCGGGCGTCGCCGCGGGCATCGCCGCGAGCACCGGAGCGGGGCGTCTCCTGCAGGCGGCGTTCCCGATTGCGGGCAGGATCGATTTCAGCACCTACGGAGTTGTCATCGCCATGATCATCGCCGTCACAATGACGGCCGTCTATGTTCCGGCCAGACGCGCCGCGCGGGTCAACCCGATCGCCGCCCTCAGAACCGAATAGGAGTCGTGATGCTCTTCAAGCGCTCGTCGTCGCTGTCCGCCGTGCCCGACCTCGCCGCGCTGCCGGCCAACGCGCCGCTCGTCTCCACGCGCGGCATCGAAAAATCATATCCCGTCGGCCCGGGGCAGACCTACGTCCTGCGCCGCATCACGCTCGACATCAAGCCAGGCGAGTTCGTGTCGATCATGGGGCCCTCGGGCGCGGGCAAATCTACACTGCTCCACATTCTCGGGATGCACGACGGCGCCTGGAGCGGCGAGTACTACTTCATGGACCAGCCCATTCACGCGCTCGCGCCGAAGCAGCGCGCCGCGGTCCAGAAGCGCAACATCGGCTTCGTGTTCCAGAGCTACCACCTGCTCGACGACCTCACCGTCTACGAGAACATCGAGCTGCCGCTCTCCTACCGCGACGTCCGCAAGTCCGAGCGCCAGAGCATCGTCGCCGACGTGCTCGATCGCTTCGGCATCGTCGCGAAGAAGGACCTCTACCCCTCGCAGCTCTCGGGAGGCCAGCAGCAGCTCGTCGGGGTCGCGCGCGCCATCGTCGCCAATCCGGCCGTGATCCTAGCCGACGAGCCCACCGGCAACCTGCACTCCGACCAGGGCCGCGAAATCATGGAGCTGTTCAAGGCGCTCAACGAGCAGGGGACGACGATCCTGCAGGTGACGCATTCGGAGACCAACGCCGCCTATGGCCGCCGCATCATCAAGCTGCGCGACGGCTTCATGGAGCGGGAGACACCATGACCGCCCTGGGGCCGGACATCAGGCTGGCGGCTCGGATGCTCTTCAAGTATCCGGGCCTGACGCTCGTCAGCAGCCTGAGCATGGCCGTCGCCATCGCGGTCAGCGTCGGTTTCTTCGTCTTCTTCTACTCGTTCATCTACGCAACGCTGCCGCTCGATGAAGGCGACCGGATCGTCGGCATCGTGAACTGGGATGCCGCCGCGAACACCCAGGAACCCCGGTCGCTCCACGACTTCCTCACCTGGCGCGAAGAGCTCGAGTCGTTCGAGAGTGTCGGCGCGTATCGGCCGATTCGGCGCAACCTGTTCTCCATCGGCGGCCCGGCACAGTCCCTCCCTGGGGCCGAGATCACGGCGGGCGGGCTGCGGCTCGCGCGGGTGCCTCCCCTGCACGGCCGGCTTCTCTTGGACGAGGACGAGCGCGCGGGCGCCCTTGAGGTCGTCGTGATCGGCTACGACGTCTGGCAAGGCCAGTTCGCGTCTGACCCTTCCGCAGTCGGACGGACGATCCGGCTCGGCACCGTGCCCCACGTGGTCGTCGGCGTCATGCCGGAGGGCTTTGGCTTCCCGGTGAGCCAGCGGTTCTGGGTCCCGTTGCGCGCCGACGCGGCGAGCTTCGAACGCCGCCAGGGACCCGCCCTCGAGGTGTTCGGCCGCCTCGCGCCAGGCGCAACCGAGGACAGCGCGCAAGCGGAGTTGACGACGATTGGCCGTCGGACCGCTGCCGCCTTCCCGCAGACCCACGGGCAGCTCAGGCCGCGGATTGTGCCCTACACCGGGCTCTGGACCGCTATGCGGCCCGGAACGCGAATTTTGTTCTCGTTGTGCCCTCCGCATAGCGGTCCTAGCCGCGCGAAGCGCGGCAGAACAATACTGGCAACCAGCCAAGGGGCTCCGGGGATATCAAGGGGCGGAGCCCCTTGGTTGGTTCAACGAGGTGGACCTCTGGTATGTGCACGTCTTCCAGGCGCTCGTGACGTCGCTGCTCATCGTCGTCGCGGTCAACGTCGCCAGCCTGGTGTACGCGCGAACGGCAACGCGGCACGGCGAAATTGCCGTGCGCAGCGCGCTCGGCGCGAGCCGCCGCCGGATCGTGGCGCAGCTCTTCGTCGAGGCCTTCGTGCTCTCCGCGCTGGCCGCGGGTCTGGGATTGCTGTTCACCGAGGCCGCTCTGTCGTACGTGAGTCGCGTGATCGGGCTATTGGGCGACGTGCCCTTCTGGCTCGATTTCGATCTCTCCTGGAACCTGGCGCTCTACATCACGGGACTCGCCGTCCTTGGCGCCGTCATCGTGGGGGTCCTGCCCGCGATGCAGGCGACGGGATGCCGAGTGCAGGCCAGGCTTCGCGACCTTGGCGGCGGCACCGGCATGCAGCTCGGACGCACGTGGACGGCGCTCATCGTGGCGCAGGTTGCCTTTGCCGTTGCTGCCCTGCCGGTGGCAGTGTCCTCCGGATGGCAGCTGATTCAGCTCGGAACAGCGGAGCACCCATTTGCGGCCGACGAGTTTCTGACCGCGCGGCTCGTGATGGACCAGGAGACTCCGTCGAGCGCGCGGGCCGAGGCCTATCGCCGCGAGTTCGCCGCCCGCTACGGGGCTCGCCTCGTCGAGCTGACGGATCGTCTCGAGGCGGACCCTCGCGTCGCTGGCGTGACGTTCACGTCCCACTTTCCCACTGACGAGGCGCCTGCAGTGATCGACGTGGATGGGGTGCGGACGGAATCACGATCCGGTCATGACATTCGCGTCGGTCGCGTCGATCTGAACTTCTTCGAGACGTTCGACGTCCCTCTTGTGGCGGGCCGGAGTTTCGGATCCGGCGACCAGGACGACGGGGCAACTTCAGTCGTCGTCAATCAGGCGTTCGTCCAGACCGTGCTCGGCGGTGTGAATCCGCTCGGTCGCCGCGTACGCTACGTGCGCTATAGGCGCGAGACCGGCGATGCGGAGTTCGACCTGGATATGGAGCGCTGGTACGAGATCGTCGGCGTCGTCGGCAATTTTCCGGCACGACATGTCGAGCCGCTCCAGGTGGAGGCGAAGCTGTACCACGCCATCGCGGCCGATCGCCTGTACCCCGCGCGTCTTTCGATGCGTATCAGGGGCGCGGACGCGACGACCTTCGCCGGGCGCCTGTACGAAATGACCACCACCTTGGATCCGGCGCTCCTGCTCCAGGAGGTCCAGTCCCTTGGCGACGTCTACGACGAAGAGCAGAGCGCGATGCGCAGGGGTGCCTTGCTCATCAGTATGGTGATGGGAAGCGTCCTTCTCCTCTCCACGGCCGGCCTCTACACGCTCATGGCGTTCACGGTCGTCCAGCGCCGGCGGGAGATTGGCATTCGGCTCGCCCTTGGCGCCGACGCCGCGCGCATTCTGGGAGGCGTCTTCTCGCGAGCGCTTCGGCAGCTTGCCGTGGGGATCGCGATCGGCGTCGCCATCGCCGCGGGGCTCAGCAGGCTCAGCGGGGGAGCTCTCCTCTTCGGAGGCCGCGCGGCAGTGCTCCTCCCCGTCGCTGCGGCGCTGATGCTCGCCGTAGGCCTGCTGGCGGCGATCGGCCCCGCGCGGCGTGGACTCAGGATCGAGCCGAGCGAGGCGCTGAAGGCGGAGGGGTAACGTCACCATGTGGCACGAGATTCTGGTCGCCGTTCGCATGCTCCTCAGGGATCGCGGGCTGACGCTCGCGGCCGTGGCCGCGCTCGCCCTCGGGATTGGCGCGAACACCACCGTATTCACCATTGCCAATGCGGTCGTGCTGCGCGACCTGCCGTTCGACGAGCCCGACCGCATCGTCGAGGTCGGGACGCGCGTGCAGCAGGGCAATCGCGGCGTCTCCTACTTCGATCTGCTTGACTGGCGCGAGCGCTCGCGCACGTTGGACGGGATCGCCGCCTTCACGCAGCAGACGATGAACCTGAGCGACGACGAGCACGCCCCGGAGCGGGTCGACGGCGCCTATATGTCGGCCGACGCGTTCGGCCTCATCGGCCATCAGCCCATGCTCGGACGCGCCCTGACGGCGGACGACGAGTGGCCCGGCGCACCGTCCGTGATCGTCCTGGGATACGCCGTCTGGCGAGATCGCTATGGATCCGACGTAGACGTCGTCGGCCGGACGATCCGTGTGAATGGTGTGCCGTCGGTTGTCGTCGGCGTGATGGCCGAAGGCTTTAGGTTCCCCTTCAGCGCCGACGCCTGGCAGCCGATCACCCGATTCTCCCCAGCGGTCCTCCAGCGCCGCGACGCACGCACGCTGGGCGCGGTGGGACGGCTGGAGGCGGACGCGACGCTCGCACAGGCGCGCGACGATCTCGCGATCGTGATGGACGGCCTCGCCCGCGAGTATCCGGCGACGAACGCGGGCCTGCAGCCACGCGTCCTCCCGTTCCGGCTTGGCGCGGGTCCCCAGGTCAACGTCACCATGTACGCGCTGCTCGGCGCCGTTGCCTTCGTGCTGCTCATCGCGTGCGCCAACGTCGCCAACCTACTCCTGGCGCGCGCCGCCGATCGCACACGAGAGATATCCGTGCGCATGGCCATCGGCGCCTCGAGCTGGCACATCGTGCGCCAGCTGCTCGTGGAGAGCGTGCTGCTGGCCGCTACGGCGGGTGCGATTGGGCTCGGCCTCTCGGTGGCGGGCGTCAGGCTTTTCACCCGCGCCGTGACGGGCACCGGCGAGCCCTACTGGCTGCAGTTCACGATGGACCTGCGCGTGTTCGGGTTCTTCGCGGCGCTCTGCCTCGGCACGGCCGTGCTGTTCGGGCTGGCCCCCGCGCTGCACGCGGCCAGGACGAACGTGAGCGAGACGCTCAACGAGTCGAGCCGCGGCGCCGCGGGCGCCCTCAGGGCCCGCCGCTGGGCTGGCGCGCTCGTCGTGTTGCAGCTGGCGCTCGCGCCGGTCCTGCTGACGGGAGCCGGCCTCATGATGCGGACGCTGATTGCTTCGTATCAGGCTGACCCTGGCATCGACACGTCAGGGCTGCTGCGCCTTCGCCTGGTGCTCGGCAGCCAGGCCTATCCCCGCCCGGAACAGCACGCGCAGTTCTATCGACAGCTCGAGGATCGGCTGGCGTCGATACCCAACGCCCGGGCGACGCTTGCCCACGCCGCCCCGCTCGAGGGGGCCACACCGCGGGAGGTGTCGTTCGACGATCGTCCCGAGCCGCCGGCAGGCACGCGCCCCGTGGTCTCGATCCTCACCATCGGCCTGCGGTACTTCGACACGCTGGGCGTGCGCCTGCTGCAAGGCCGCGACTTCGCACCGAGCGATACTGGCGCGGGGGAGACGCCCGCCATCGTGAACGCGCGCTTTGCGTCGCTGCACTTTCCGGGAGTCGACCCGAGCGGCCGACGCATCCGTCTGACGACGACGGGAACGCCGGACCCCACCGAGCCGGAGTGGGTCACGATCGTCGGCCTCGCGCCAAACATACGACAGCGCGGCACCGAAGACCTCGATTTCGATCCGATCGTCTACCTGCCGTATTCGGCCAATCCGCTGACGTGGACCAGCATCCTCGTGCGCTCGGAATCCGATTGGGCCCTCGTGACGTCGCAGCTTCGCGACCACGTGCGCGCGATCGACGCGGACCTCCCGCTCTTCGACATCGTGACGGTGGACGACCTGTTCTGGCGCGAGCTGTGGCCGATCCGCGTCTTCGGATCGATGTTCGCCGTCTTCGCGCTGATCGCGCTCGTCACGGCGGGCATCGGACTCTACGCGGTGACGGCGCGCTCGGTCGCACAGCGGACGCGCGAGCTTGGCGTCCGCATGGCCCTCGGCGCTCCGGCCGCGGAAATCTGATGGATCGTGACCAGGCGCGTCTCGGTGCAGCTCGGCATCGGCCTTGTCGTGGGAATGACGGGGGCGGTCGCCCTTACGCGCGTGTTGCAAACCCTCCTGCAGGTGAGCACCACGGATCCCGTGACGCTCGCGGCCGTGCTGACTGTGCTTCTCCTGGTCGGCCTTGGCGCGTCACTCGTACCGGCCCGCAGGGCGATGCGCGTCGACCCGGTGGTGGCGCTGCGGGCCGAGTAACCTACGCTAGGTACCCGAGCACCGACGCCAGCGTCGGGGAGAAGCCTGGCAGCACGGCCGACTGGATCGGCGTCCGGCTGTCGAACGGCCGCGTCACGACAACGCGCCCCGCCTGGCACGTCAGCACGTCGAGACGCTTGGCGAACTGGTGGTACAGCCAGACTTCACGCACACCATACTCCGCGAACCACCGCACGCGCTCGTCGAGCCGCCCGATGCGCGGATGCGGCGACAGCACCTCCACCACGAGATCGGGCGCTCCATAGATGCGGTCGGTCACGATGCTCGATCGGTCCGCACTGACGAAGAGCAGGTCGGGCTGCAGCACCAGGGCTCGTTCGGCGTCGAGGATCACGTCCACGGGCGAGATCACCACTTCGCCGCTGCGGTGCGCCTGGACGTGCGCCCGCAGGGCAACGGCGAGTTCCAATACGACGCGCTGGTGGCTGACGAACGGCGCATCCGCCACCCGCAGCACCCCGAAGATCAGCTCCTGCGGCACGACGGTCTCGGGTGTCGAGAAATACTCTTGAAGCGTCATGGTGCCCGCCCTCCTGCGGCGGCGCCGCCCTGGTGCGCCGACGATTGCCATGAGAACTCTGCTCCTTCGACGACGACGATGCCATCGTCCAGCGGCGAAAGCAAGGCGCCATCAACCGGCGCCGTTGGCTGGGCGCAGCGGCCTTTGCCCGGCCCAGGGGGCCGCCCGTCGAGATCCGTCGAGAACCCCTTAGCGGGTTCGCGAATACCTCTGTGGCGCGCTCCGCGAACCGAGGCGGAAGTGAGGCGGAAGTAATTGACATTAGTCTTACTCTGTGTAAGATCGATGGCCACGAGATGAGTGGCAGGCTTCCGTCCATCTCTCCAGTCGAATCGTTGGTGCTGGATCTCGTTGAAAACCGCGAGCGCTACGGGTTGGAGCTCGTGGAACTTTCAGGCGGGCGTCTCAAGCGCGGCTCGGTGTACGTCACGCTCGGCCGGATGGAAAAGAAAGGGTTTGTCACCTCGCGGCAGGAGGAACGTCCACTGGGCGCGATCGGCCTCCCTCGCCGCCTCTACCGGGCCACACCGTACGGCTTGAAGGTGCGCCACGCCTACCACCTCCTGCGCGAGGCGCTGGCCCTCAAGCCGGCGGAGGCGCGGTGACGCCTGGCACGCGCGTCGCGGAGCTGGCGGCGAGGATTCTGCGCGCGGAGACCTTCACGCTGATCGTGTCGCCCGCCGTGGCGGATCTCCAGATCGAAGCGCCAACGGCCGGCTGGCCTCAGCGCCTGCGCGGTCATGTGGCCGTGTGGCGTGCGTTCTGCGGCGCCCTCTGGTACGACCTAGGGACGACGTGAGCGCGTCGCTCTTCGATGAGACGCGGCGGGCCAACCTGCGTGCGGGCATGTCCACCCTGGCCTGGCTCACGCTCGTGCAGGCTTCCTACTACGCGTGCCTGATCGTCTTCATGGCGGATCTCGGCGCTGGCGCGCGACGCCTCGATCGCAGCACGCTGCTGCGCGATCCCACGTTCCGGACGATCGCGACCGCGGCGCGCGCCGTCGTGCTGATGACGGTCCTCCTGTATGTGGTCGCGGCAGCCGCCTGTGCGTGGCCCGGACGGCGCGCGAAACCACTCGAGTGAGGGATGCTCGAGCTCCTCGACGTCTCGAAGAGCTATCACGGCATCGCCGCCGTGCGGACGCTCAGCCTGACGGCCGCCCCCGGCCAGGTGATCGGACTGCTCGGACCGAACGGATCGGGCAAGAGCACCAGCGTACGCCTCGTGGTGGGTCTGCTCCGCCCAAGCCGCGGCCAGGTGCGCTGGCGCGGCGTCGACATCCAGCAGCAGCTCCGCGCCTATCAGGCGGTCGTCGGATATGTCCCTGAAGAACCGCGGCTCTATGCGTGTCTGACGGCCACCGAGTACCTCGAACTGGTCGGCGGCCTGCGCGATCTGCCACGTTCCACGCTCGTCCGGCGCGTGAACCGCTATCTCGAGCTCTTCGGTCTCGACTCCGACCGGCATTCCCCTCTCTCGTCCTTCTCGAAGGGGATGCGGCAGAAGATCCTGCTGGCCGCGGCGCTCCTGCACGACCCCGAGCTCGTCGTGCTCGACGAACCTGGGTCGGGCCTCGACGTGGCGTCCACGCTCATCCTTCGGACGCTGATCGCCTCGCTGGCGGCTCGTGGCAAGACGGTCATCTACAGCTCGCATGTTCTCGACGAGGTGGAGAAGACGTGCGGGCACGTCGTCATCCTGCACAACGGCCACGTCGTCGCCCACAACTCGGTGGCCCGGCTGCGCGAGGTGGCCAACGCCGCCTCGCTCGAGGAGATCTTCGCCGCGCTCGCCGTCGATCAGGACGTGGCCCGTGTCGGCCGCGAGCTCGCTGACGCCGTCAAGCTCTGATGATGTCCGCCTCGCTCGCGCGCGAATGGCGGCAGTTTCTCCTCCTGTCGCGCACCTCCGTGCACCGCCTGCTGAACGCCGCGGTCCACTCGCGGGATGCCGACCCCATGCAGTTTGCGATCTGGGTGGCGGCGCTTGCGACGACGCCGCCCACCCTGTTTGCGTTGCGGATGATCTTCATCTACGCGGGAGCAGATCGGGTGTCGTCAATCCGGGTGGTCGAGGAGCTCGTGCTCACCCACCGCCTGTTCTTCGTCGTGTACGGCATGGTTGCCGCGGCGCTGCTGGCCGAGCTCGTCTGGGACGCGCTGCTGCCCGATCGCAGCGATCAGGAGATCGTCGGCGTACTGCCCGTGCGGCCGAGGACCATCGCTGCCGCGCGCCTGGCGGGCGCCGCCACCGTGGCCGCAGCCTTCACGCTGGCGATCAACGCGCCGTCCGGTCTCCTCTTTGCTGTCGCGTCGAGCTCGGCGTTCGGCCTCGGCGCCTTTCCCATGGTGTTCGCCGCCCACGTGCTTGCGACGATGCTGGCGTGCCTTCTCGTCTTCTTCACATTGCTCAGCCTGCGTGGCCTGCTCGCGTTGTCCCCGGTCGCGGGCGCTGCGCAGGGCCTGGCCACGCTCCTCCAACTGTTCACCATCGTCGCGCTGGTGGAGGTGTTCATCTACCTGCCCTCGGTGCTGCCGGCAATCGGCGAGCGGATTCTGCGGGACGACCCTGCTGTCGCCATCCTGCCGCCCGCGTGGTTCGCGGGGCTCTACGGGTCGATCGCCGGCACCGAGCGGGAGGTGGTCGCCTCTGGGGCTGGTGTCGCGCTCGCCGCCACGCTGGCGTCCGCCGGACTCGCGGCGGCCCTCTATCTCGGCTCTGCGGGGATCCTGGGGCGACGCACGCTCGAGACGCAGGCCCGCAACGGCGCACGCGGTCTCACATGGCTGCTCCGCATGATGGCCCCCCTCTGGCTGCGGCGGCCGACCGTACGGGCGATCTTCCTGTTCGCTCTGGCGAGCCTCCTGAGAAGCCGCCGACACCTCTTCACCCTCGCCACGTACACGGGACTGGCCATCGGCATCTGCCTGATTGCGGCAGAAGTGCGCGGCACCCTGTCAATCGTCGAGCCCGAACCCTATCTCCTCGCGATACCGATGGTGACGATCTTCTTCGCCGTGCTCGGCCTCCGGTCGGCGTGCGCCGTTCCCACCGACGAGGACGCGAACTGGCCGTTCCGGCTGTCCGAGCCGCACGTGTCGGCCGCCGCGGCCGCCACCTCCGCTGTGATGCTGGCGCTCGGCGTCGTACCGATGAAGTCGCGGTGGCCGCTCGTGCTCGTGGCGCTGAACCTGTTCGCGTTCCAGTTGGCCGCGGCGCAGAGGGCGGCCTTGCAGTCGCCTCGGGGCATCGTCACGTACCTGCTCGCCATCGGCGCGATGACGACAGCCTTGCGGATCGTCCGCGAATGCCGCACACGCGGGGCCAGGGTGGAGTTCGACGCGCCCGACGGGAGCCTGCAGACGCTCGGCCTCTCGGAGGCCTTGCAGTAAAGTGTCGCTGCCGCCGATGTCCGGATGCGGCCCTGCGTGGTTCACAAACGAGAGCGGCGTCATCTTCACGGGCCGCTGCCTCGAATAGCGCATTCGGGCGGCCCCCGCGGCAGCGAGCGGCCCTCGGGCGGAACGGACGTTCTGCCATCTTGTCGTCATTGTTCATGGTAAAGTGACGACATGGTGGCGGCAGGCCGCTACCGGCGTCTGCTGAAGCCCCCCAAGGGCAGCTTCTTCCTGTTCGGCGTGCGTGGGGCCGGGAAGAGCACGTGGACGCGGCTCGAATTCCCGGACGCCCATCTCATCGATCTGCTCGACGAGAGTCGCCACCAGGCGCTGCTGGCCAATCCAGGACTGCTCGCCCTCGAGCTCGAGGCTCTGCCCCCGTCCCGGGCGGTGGTATTGGACGAGATTCAACGGGCGCCGGCCCTTCTCAACGAAGTCCATCGGGCGATCGAAGGCACTCGGCGGCGATTTGTGCTGCTTGGATCCAGCGCGAGGCGACTCAAGACCCCGGCAACGAACCTGCTGGCCGGACGTGCGACTGTCAAGACGCTCTACCCGTTTGTGCCAGTCGAACTCGGCGCCGATTTCGATCTACAGCGGATCTTCAGATTCGGCAGCATCCCTCTCGTCTGGAGGCCGAGGACCCGCGTTCCACCCTCGAAGCCTACGTCCAGTTGTACATCCGCGATGAGATCAGGGTGGAAGCGCTCGTTCGCAACCTTCCCGGATTCTTAAGGTTCCTGCCCATCGCCGCGCTCTTCCACGGCCAGGTCATCAACGTCGCCGGCCTGGCGCGTGACTCCGCCACGGCCCGGACGACGGTGGAAGGCTACCTGGGCATCCTGCAGGACACGTTGCTGGCGATCACCCTTCCCGCATTCGAAGCGCGGCTGCGCGTCCGCGACGGCAGCACCCGAAGCTCTACTGGGTCGATCCGGGCCTCGTCCGCGCAGCGAAGCGGCAACTCGGCCCCGTCGGCGCCGAGGAGCGCGGGCCGCCGCTCGAAGGATGGGTGCTCACCGTCCTCAGGGCGCACAACGAGGTTTCTGCGCTCTTCGACGACATCGCGTACTGGGCGCCCGCTCAGGCGCGACAGACAGAGGTCGACTTCCTGCTGCGCCGGGGGCGCGAGTACCTCGCGCTCGAGATCAAGTCCCAGTCCCGCTTCACGCCGACGCAACTGTCGGGACTGAAAGCCATCGCCGATCTGCCACGGGTGGCCCGTCGCGTCCTGGTGTATCTCGGCGATCGCCGTCTCCGGACCGAAGACGGCACCGACATCTGGCCGCTTGGGACGTTCCTCGATGCCCTGGCCGCCGACAGACTCTGGCCCTAGGCTGTTTCGCCGTTAAGCTGAGAGGGTGCCTCGAGCGACCCTCCGGACAGTCGCCCTGCTCCTCGCCGCGGTTCTCTGGCTCGACGCCGTAGCGGCGTTCGCGCAGATGACCGTCGACGCGCCTCCCTCGTTGAGCGCGGCGGCGCAGCGCGTGCGCGAGGTCAATCTCTCCGGCATCGCCGGGGCGCTCGCGCGTGCGGGCCTCGACCTGCCGGACCGCGTCCACGTCACGCTCATTCCCGAAGACGATCCGCGCGCCCGTCTGACGCCGGAGTGGATCGTTGGTCTCGCCTCCGGCCGCGAGCGCGTCGCCATCTTCCCCGAGCGCGTCGGGTCGTACCCGCACGACTCGCTCGAGTCGGTCGTGCGTCACGAGATCGCGCACCTCGCGCTGTCCACGCGGGCAGATGGCCGCGCGCTGCCCAGATGGTTTCACGAGGGCGTCGCCGTCTCGGTGGAACGGGGGTGGGGCGTCGGCGGGCAGCTCCGCCTGTGGCTTGCCGCCCTGCGGGATCCCGCGCTCAGCGACCTGGCCCACCTGTTTGCCGCCGATACCCAACCGGATGCCGCGGAAGCCTATCTGCTGGCCACCGCGCTCGTCGAGGACGTGCGGGCGCGGCATGGCGCGGCGGTACCGGGCATCATTGCCGCTCGGGTCGGGGCGGGCGCGCCCTTCGACGTCGCCTTTCGCCTCGACACCGGGGACACGCCAGAGGAGGCCGCGGCGCGTGCGTGGGCACGCTACGCGCAATGGCCCGCATGGCTTCCGGCCCTCACCACCACGTCGGCGCTCTGGGCGGCGGTCCTGGCCCTGGCGTTCGTCGCCTACGCCGTCCGCCTCCGCCGGCGCATCAGGCAGCGGCGGCAATGGGACGAGGAAGAGGGCGGGGACGACGCGTTCGACCGCCTCTGACCGTCCGCTTCCGGGACGCCCCGTCCCACAAGCGGACAGGTCGACGCGCCACACGCGCGATTTCCGGCCACACTCGCAGGCACGCCGCTTGATATCGGGCGGCATGGGGCCCGTCCGGAGCAAAACCGTGGCAGGCGTAAGCGTCGGCCGAGTCCCGACGTGCTGTGGCCTAGCCGACAGAGCTATTCCGTCACGTTGACCGTGATCGTCGAGCAGAGCCCCTCGATCGTCCGGTGCAGGTCGTCGCCGATCTGCAGCGAGAGCCGGTGCTGCCCGGGCGGGAGCTGCATGTCGATCACGTTCTTGCCGTCGCCGAAGTGCACCCAGGGCGCGGCGCGCGGGATCTCCGTGCCCACCGGCAGGCAGTCGGCGTCGACCGCCACGTGATAGTGCCCGAGGTTCGGTCGCGTCTCGGTGACGGTGCCCTCCGGCACCGCCGCGATGGTGAACTCCTGAGACCCGAACTCGAGCATCACCGGGCTCGTCACGGTCGCGCCGTCCTGCGGCTGGACGAAGAAGACCCGCGGCCCGCTCGGCTCGCTCTGCCCGCTTTGCCCGCTCGGCTGGCAGGCGGCGAGCAGCCCGATCGCGCACGTTGCTGTCAGAGTCCGTATACACATGGCCCCAATGATAATCTCGTCCCCAGTGGCTGGCGCGCGCATCCTGATCGCCGACGACCAGCGTGACGTCCTCGAGGCGCTCCGCCTGCTCCTGAAGGGCGACGGCTACCAGATCGACACCGCCGATTCCCCCGCTGCCGTCCTGCAGGCACTCGAGCGGCGCGAGTACGACGTCCTGCTGATCGACCTGAACTACGCCAGGGACACCACCTCCGGCCAGGAAGGGCTGGACCTGCTGGCCAGGCTTCGCGCCGCGGACGAGTCCCTTCCGGTCGTCGTGATGACCGCCTGGGGTTCGGTCGGCCTGGCCGTCGAAGCCATGCGCCGCGGCGCCCGCGACTTCATCGAGAAGCCCTGGGACAATGACCGGCTCCTGACCGTGCTGCGGACCCAAACCGAGCTGGGCCGTGCGCTGCGCCGGTCCACGCGGCTCGAGGCGCACACACGCGCTCTTTCGGACGGCGGCCCCGCGCTCATCGCCGACGCGCCGGCCATGCAGCCCGTGCTGCAGGTCGTGGCACGCGTGGGACCGTCGAACGCCAACGTGTTGATCACGGGCGAGCACGGCACCGGCAAGACGCTCATCGCGCAGGCGCTCCACGCCGTGTCGCCGCGCGCCAGCCGGCCGATGGTCACGATCAACGCGGGCGGCGTGTCCGAGGGCGTGTTCGAGAGCGAGCTGTTCGGCCATGTCAAAGGCGCCTTCACCGACGCCAAGCAGGACCGCGTGGGCCGGTTCGAGCTCGCCGACGGCAGCACGCTCTTTCTCGACGAGATCGCCAACGTCCCGCCGAGCCAGCAGCAGAAGCTGCTGCGGGTGCTCGAGACGGGCGAGTTCGAGCGCCTCGGCTCGTCCAGGACGCGCAAGGCCGACGTCCGCCTCATCTCCGCCACCAACGCCGACATTCACGCGGAGGTGGCGGCCGGGCGGTTCCGCCAGGACCTCCTCTTCCGGCTGAACACGATCGAGATCGCCCTGCCCCCGCTGCGCGGCCGCCGCGAGGACATTCCCAGGCTGGCGAAGCACTTCCTCGGCGTCCATGCTCGCCGCTATCGCAAGACGCTCACCGGCTTCGATCCGTCTGCCATGCAGGTGCTCACCGACTACGCGTGGCCCGGCAACATCCGGGAGCTCGATCATGCCGTCGAGCGAGCCGTCCTGATGGCGCCGGGGCCTTCGGTGCGCACGGCGGATCTCGGGTTGCGCCCCGCAGCAGACTCGGCGGGACGACTGGAGGACATGAGCCTGGAGGAGGTCGAAGCCATCCTCGTCAAGAAAGCGATGGCGCGGCACGGCAACGTCAGCCAGGCCGCCAAGGCCCTTGGACTGAGCCGATCGGCGCTCTATCGGCGCCTCGAACGACACAAGCTGTGACTCACGATCGCCGCCTGCTGCTGATGACGCTCGCCGCAGGCCTCCCGGGCGTGCTCGTCGCGCTGGTTCTCCTCTGGCTCGGCGGGTCCAGTCCGGCCCTTCGCTGGACGCTGACGGCGCTCATCGTGGGCGTCTGGGCTACCGTCGCCTTTGGCGTGCGCGACCGCATCGTCCGACCGCTGCAGACGATCTCCAACCTGCTGGCCGCGCTGCGCGAGGACGACTTCTCGATCCGCGCGCGCGGCGCCAGCGCGGGCGACGCGCTGGGCGGCGTCATGCTGGAGCTCAACGCGCTGGCCGAGATGCTGCGTACGCAGCGGCTCGGCGCCCAGGAGGCGACGGCGCTGCTCCGCGCCGTAATGGAAGAGATCGACGTCGCCATCTTCGCCTTCGACAGCACGCAGCGGCTGGCGCTCGTGAACCGCTACGGCGCGCGCCTGCTCGGGCGCCCCGGGGAGGCGCTTCACGGGCTGCGCGCGGGCGAGCTCGGGCTCCAGCCGGCGCTCGACGCCGACTCGGGCGTGGCGGACATCAGTTTTCCAGGCGGTGCGGGACGGTGGGAGGTCCGGCGGACGAAGTTCTGGCAGGGCGGCAACCCCCACGAGCTGCTCGTGCTCGCGGACGTGAGCCAGCCGCTGCGCGAGCAGGAGCGCCAGGCCTGGCAGCGGCTGATTCGGGTGATCGGGCACGAACTGAACAACTCGCTCGCGCCGATCAAGTCGATCGCGGGCAGCCTCGAAGGCCTCGTGGCGCGCACGCCGCCACCGGACGACTGGCGCGACGACATGCAGCGCGGCCTGGCCGTGATCGCCTCGCGCGCCGACGCGCTCAGCCGCTTCACCGCGGCCTACGCGCGGCTGGCGCGGCTGCCAGCCCCGCACCTCCAGCCCGTCACGTTCGCGCCGCTCATGCAGCGCGTGATCGATCTGGAGACGCGCGCGCCGGTCACGCTGCGGCAGGGCCCCGACCTCGTCATCGCCGCCGATCCCGACCAGTTGGAGCAGCTCCTCATCAATCTGGTCCGCAACGCGGTCGACGCGGCGCTCGAGACCGGAGGGCGTGTGTTCGCAGGATGGGCGCACGCGGACTCGATGCTGGAAGTGACCATCGAAGACGAGGGCCCGGGGCTCTCCAACACCGCCAATCTCTTCGTGCCGTTCTTCACCACCAAGCCCGACGGATCGGGCATCGGGCTCGCGCTGAGCCGCCAGATCGCGGAGGCCCACGGCGGCTCCCTCACGCTCGACAACCGCAGCGATACGCGCGGTACCCGGGCCACGGTCAGGCTCCGGTTGTATCATTAGATCTCTATGCACGTCGCGATCTTGGGCGCCACGGGCGTCGTGGGGCAGGAAATCCTGTCCGTTCTCGAGCAGCGGGACTTTCCCGTGACGACACTGCGTCCACTGGCCTCGCCACGGTCGGCTGGACGAACGGTCACCTTCCGCGGGCGAGCCATTGCCGTCGAGGCGGCCGGACCGGACAGCTTTGCAGGCATGGATGTCGTGCTGGCCAGCGCGGGGGCGACGGTCACCAGAGAGCTGGCGCCCGCGATTCGGAAGAGCGGCGCCGTCCTCATCGACAACTCGAGCGCCTTCCGTATGGATGCGGACGTGCCGCTCGTCGTGCCCGAGGTCAATCCCGAGGCGCTGCCCGCTCACCGCGGCGTCATCGCGAATCCCAACTGCGTCGCGATCATCCTGACCGTCGCCGTTGCGCCCATCCATCGTGCCGTCGGCATCAGGCGCCTCGTCGTCTCGACGTACCAGTCGGCGAGCGGCGCGGGGCTGGCCGCCATGCAGGAGCTGCGATCGCAGGCGAGGGACGTTCTCGAGGGCCGTGAGCCCGTGCCCAGGGCCCTGCCGCACCCGATTGCCTTCAACGTCTTCTCGCACAACGCCGCCATCGGACCCGAGGGGTACAACGGCGAGGAAACGAAGGTGATGCGGGAGACACGCAAGATTCTCTCGGATCCGGACCTGGCGATCACCGCCACGTGCGTCCGCGTGCCCGTCCTGCGCGCGCACACCGAATCGATCAACCTGACGCTGGCGCGTCCGCTGTCGCCCGAGCGCGCCCGCGCGCTGCTGGCGCAGGCGCCCGGGGTCGAGATCGTCGACGACTGGGAGCGCAACCTCTTTCCCATGCCGGCCATCGCGTCCGGCCGCGACGCGGTCTACGTGGGCAGGATTCGGCGCGATCTCTCGCAGCCCGACGGCATGGGCCTCGATCTGTTCGTCTGCGGCGATCAACTGCGCAAGGGCGCCGCGCTCAACGCCGTACAGATCGCGGAGGCGGTGGTCGCGTCGAGAGCAGCGAAGGTCCCCGCCGCGCCGGCCGAGGTCGCGCACGGCTAGCGCGAAGCCAGCATGCTGAGACTGCTCACCGCGGGCGAGTCGCACGGCCAGGCGCTCCTCATCACCGTGGACGGCCTGCCCGCGGGCCTGCCGCTCGACATCGACGCGCTCAACACTCAGCTCCGCCGGCGGCAGGGCGGCTACGGCCGCGGCCGCCGCATGGCGATCGAAAGCGACCGGGCCGAAGTGCTCGCGGGCGTCCGCCGTGGGCGCACCACGGGCGCACCGGTCGCGCTGCTCATCCGCAATCGCGACTGGGTCAACTGGCAGCAGACGATGCACGTGGAGCCGGAGATGCCGGAGGGCGCCAGCGGCACCAAGCGCCCCGAGGTGACGCGGCCTCGGCCCGGTCACGCCGATCTGGCCGGTGCCATCAAGTACGGGCACGAGGACATTCGCGACGTGCTCGAGCGCGCCAGCGCGCGCGAGACGGCCTCGCGCGTCGCGGCCGGCAGCCTGGCCCGCCAGCTCCTCGCGCGCTTCGGCGTCCGCATCGCCAGCCACGTCCCGGTCATCGGCCCGGTCGTGCTGCCCGAAGACCGCGTGGTCGCCTTCGCGGAGGCCGCGGCGATTTCAGACGACGCCCCGCTGCGATGTGTGGACCCCGGGCTCGAGCAGCGCATGATGGCCGCTATCGATGCCGCGCGCGACGCGGGCGATACCGTCGGCGGCGCCTTCGAGGTCATCGCCACCGGAGTGCCTCCGGGGCTCGGCTCCTACGTGCAGTGGGACCGCAAGCTCGATGGCCGTCTCGGCCAGGCGCTCATGTGCATTCATGCCATCAAGGCGGTGGGCATCGGCATCGGCCCCGAAGTGGCCGTCCGGCCCGGCTCGCGCGTCCACGATGAGATCCTGCCGTCAGGGCGCGACGGCGGATGGCCCGTCCGACCGACCAACAGGGCCGGTGGACTCGAGGGCGGGGTCACCAACGGCGAGGACGTCCGGGTCACGGCCTTCATGAAGCCGATCTCCACGCTGATGAAGCCGCTGCGCTCCACCGACCTCGCCACGATGACCGAAGCACCCGCCGCCATCGAGCGAAGCGACGTGTGCGCGGTGCCTGCGGCGGCCGTGGTCGGAGAGGCGATGGTGGCGTTCGTACTCGCCGACGCGTTCCTCGAAAAGTTCGGCGGCGATTCGATTGAGGAGATCGAGCGGCACTACCAGGCCACGGCCGAGCAGGTCCGACGCCGGTTTAGAGGCCTCAGGGCCCAGGCCACTGGCCTCAGCTGAGGCCTTGGCGACCTGAGGCCCGAGGCCTGAGGCCTGTGGCCTTCACGATTCATGATCCGTCCCATCCTCCGCTACGGCGCCGAGGTTCTCCACCAACCCGCCGCGCCGGTCACCGAGATCACCCCCGACATCCAGCGGCTCATCGACGACATGATCCAGACGATGTACGCCGCACCGGGCATCGGGCTGGCGGCCACGCAGGTGGGCGTGCCGCTGCGCATCTTCGTGGCCGACCTCTCGGCCGGCCGCAATCCGGCAGAGCTGCTGACCTTCATCAATCCCGAACTGGTCGAGCGCGAAGGGACGCAGCTCGAGGAGGAGGGGTGCCTGAGCGTACCTGGCTTCAACGCCACGGTCGTCCGCCCCGCGCGGGCGGTCGTCAAAGGGCTGACGCGTGATGGCGTCGAGCAGCTGATCGAGGGCACGGGGCTGCTCGCGCGCTGTTTCCAGCACGAGATGGATCATCTCGAGGGCGCGCTGTTCGTCGATCGTCTCCGCGGGCTTCAGAAGGATCTCATCGTCCGCAAGATCCGGAAGTTGTCGAAAGCCGGCAAGTGGTGAGAAGCGTGTTCTTCGGCACGCCGGAGTTCGCGGTGCCGACGCTGCGGCGCCTGCTCGCATCCCGCCACACGGTCTGCGGCGTGGTCACCCAGCCGGACCGGCCGCGCGGCCGAGGCCATCAGGTCTCGGAGTCGCCGATCAAGGCCCGCGCGCGCGCGCACGGACTGCCGGTGCTGCAGCCCGAGCGGCTGAAGGCGCCGGATTTTGCCGAAACGCTGCGATCGTGGCAGCCCGACCTGGGCGTCGTGGCCGCCTACGGTCGGATCATTCCGGAGGCCATCATCATGCTGCCGCGCCTCGGCATGATCAACGTCCACGCGTCGCTCCTGCCGAAGTATCGCGGCGCGGCGCCCGTGCAGCGCGCGGTCATGGATGGCGAGACGGAGACTGGCGTGACCATCATGCGCCTGGAGCCGACGCTCGACACCGGCCCCATGCTGGCGAAGGTGGTGCGGCCCATCGGGCCGGACGAGACCGCCGACGCGGTCGAGCGCGATCTCTCCGAGATGGGCGCCGTGCTGCTCGTCGAGGTCGCCAGCCAGATCGCCGACGGCACCGCGCACGAAGAGCCGCAGGACGACCGACGGAGCAGCTACGCGCCGCGGCTGACGAAGGAGGACGGTCTCATCGACTGGACGCTCTCGGCGGCGTCCATCCACAACCGCGTCCGCGGCCTGTACCCCTGGCCCCATGCGTACACGTACCTCGGCGACGCTCGCCTGATTCTGCTGAGAACGCGCGCGGAAGAGGAGCCGACCGACGAGGCGCCTGGGACCCTCGTCGAGGTCTCGCGCGAGGCGATTCACGTGGCCACCGGCCGTCGAGGACGGCTCGCCATCCTGGAGCTGCAGGCCGAAGGACGACGGCCGATGACGGCTCGCGAGTTCCTGTCCGGCCATCCGCTTCGACCCGGTGCGAGGTTCACAGGCCCCCGCGGACCTGAGGCGCCACCGCCGCCACGCGCATGACCGCGCCCGCGCGGACGGCGGCCTTTTACGCTCTGCGCGCCGTCGTGAGCCAGCGCGCCGACCTGCCGGCCGCCCTGGCAACCAGCCGTCAGCACCTCTCCGACGAGCGCGACCGCGCGCTGGCCGTCGACATCGTCGCTGGAGCGCTCCGGTGGCAGCGGAGCCTGGACGCGCTCATCGAGCATGCCGCGAAGCGGCCGCTGCGGCGGCTCGATCCCGACGTCGTCATCATCCTTCGCCTGAGCCTGTACCAGCTGCTCCACCTCGATCGCGTTCCGGCGTCGGCCGTCGTCGACGATGCGGTGGACCTCACGCGGGCGGCGCGAAAGAGAAGCGCCACGGGGTTCGTGAATGCGGTGCTTCGCTCGACCTTGCGGCAGCGTCATCGCCTGCCGCTGCCCCCTCGACCCGAGAGCAGTGCGGACCGCGACGCGTGGCTCGCCTATCTCGGCGTGACGCACTCGCACCCGGAGTGGCTGGTGGCGCGATGGCTCGATCGGCATGGGGTCGAGGCCGCGGAACGGTGGGTCCGGTTCGACAACGAGACGCCGCGGCTGACGCTGCGGGCGAACACGCGGCGCGCGCGGCGAGAGGACGTGGCGGCCAGCCTGGCGTCGGACGGCATCGAGACGGAGCCGACGCGGTATGCCCCGGATGGGCTCGTCGTGACGCGAGGCAATCCGCTGCGAGGCCCGCAGGACGGCTCGTATCTCGTTCAGGACGAGGCGTCGCAGCTCGTGACGCTCGCGGTGCGGGCGCGTCCTGGCGAGCGCGGTCTGGATCTCTGTGCCTCACCCGGGGGCAAGACCACGGCGATGGCCGCCGACATGCGCGACGAAGGGATACTGGTGGCCTCGGACGTGCGCGCGGCTCGCGTGGCGCTGCTGCAGCAGACGATTCGCGCCAGCGGCGCCCGGTGTGTCCGCGTGGTGCGGGCCGCTGCCGCGGGCTTCCTGCCGTTTGCCGCGGTCTTCGACCGTGTGCTCGTGGACGCGCCGTGCTCCGGTCTGGGCACCATCCGGCGCGACCCGGACATCCGATGGCGGCGCACCGAGGCCGACCTGTCCAGGCTCGCCCGCGATCAGCAGGCGCTGCTCGCCAGGGCTGCGGACGTCGTCCGATCGGGCGGCCGGCTGGTGTACGCCACGTGCTCGAGTGAGCCGGAGGAGAACGAGCAGGTCGTCGACGCCTTTCTCGCAGCGCGCCCCGAGTTCGAGGTCGTGGACCTTCGCGTCGACGGGCCCGCTGCCCTGCAACCTCTGCTCGACGCGCGCGGCATGATGCGCACCCTGCCCTTCAGGGACGGCCTGGAGGCGTTCTTCGCGGCTGCGCTGAAGCGGCGCGAGGGGGCCTTCGTGGTACGATGACCGTCTGATGCGGTTCGGCACACGCGTCTGGAGCCTGGGAAAGCTCCTTCTGCTGGCCGGCGCGCTCGCTGCCACGTTCTTCGTCTTCGCCGGCATTGCCATGCGCGTCGCCTTGCGCGCGCGCGAGGTGCCGGTGCCCGATCTCGTCGGGCGCTCCGTCAACGACGCATCGCAGGCGCTCGCCGATCTGGACCTGGCCCTGAGGCTCGAGCCGAACCAGCGACCGGACGAGCGGATCCCTGCCGGCCGCGTCATGCAGCAGGATCCTCCGGCCGGCGTGCCCACGCGGCGACAGCGTACAGTGCGCGTCTGGGTGAGCTCGGGCACGCGATCGACGATCGTTCCCGCGCTCGTGGGGCAGACGGAGCGCACCGCCCGTGTGCGGTTGGATCAGGATGGCCTCGAGGTGGCTACGGTCTCGGAATTCCGATCGCCGGACTACCCCGCCGACGCCGTCGTGGCCCAGGATCCAGCGCCGTCGTCGCGGGCGCCGAGCGTCTCGGTGCTCCTCAATCGGGGCGAGCAGGCCACGACCTACGTGATGCCCGACCTCATCGGCATGAACGGCGAGCGGGCCGCCGACGCGCTGCGGGCCCGCGGGTTCCGCGTGTCGATCGTCGGGTCGCGGCCGTACCCGGGCGTCCCTCCGAGGACCATCGTCCGACAGCAGCCTCCGGGCGGCTTTCGCGTCGGCGCGGCGGATGCCATCTCGCTCGAGGTGAGCCGGTGAATCGGTCCGTGCGGATCGCATCGTCGATCCTCTCGGCCGACTTCGCGGACCTCGGCCGCGAGATTGCCGCCTCCGAGCGCGGCGGCGCGGATCTCATCCACGTGGACGTGATGGACGGCCACTTCGTCCCGAACATCACGATCGGGACGCCCGTCGTCAAGGCGATCCGCCGCGTCACGACCAAGCCGCTCGACGTGCACCTCATGATCGAGGAGCCCGACCGCTACATCGACGACTTCGTGGCGGCCGGCGCCAACATGGTCTCGGTGCACGTGGAAGCCGTTCATCACCTCCACCGCACGTTGACCCTCATCAGGAACCTCGGCGCGCAGGCGGGCGTCGTGCTCAATCCGTCCACGCCCGTCGTGGCGCTCGACGAGATCATCGCGGACCTCGACTTCGTCCTCGTCATGTCGGTCAACCCAGGGTTCGGCGGCCAGGCGTTCATCCCCCAGGCCCTGGACAAGATCCGTCGAGTGCGCGGCCTGCTCGATCGACGGGGCTCGGCCGCTCCGATCGAGATCGATGGAGGCGTCGACACGTCGAACGCTGCAGACATCGTGGCCGCCGGCGCCACCATTCTCGTGGCCGGCCACGCCATCTTCGGCGCGCCCGACGCCGAGACGGCGGCCGATCCGGAGGCGGCCACCCGCGCCCTGCGCGCAGCCGCTTTCGGCGCCATCAGCCGCGCATGAGCGATCGGCCGGGGACCTCCGACATCGTGCGAACGACGACGGTGCGTGTGCGGTACGCGGAAACCGACCGCATGGGCGTCGTCTACTACGCCAACTATCTCGTGTGGTTCGAGGTCGGGCGCACGGAGTGGCTCCGCGACACGGGATGGACCTATCGCGAGATGGAGCGCGACGGGATCTCGCTTCCCGTGATCGAGGCGCATTGCGAGTACCGCCAGCCCGCGCGGTACGATGACCGGGTGGAGATACGCACGCGCGCGACGCTGCTCACGCCCGTGCGCATCCGGTTCGACTACGACATCGTGCGTGAGGAAGACGCGGCCGTGTCCGCCTCGGGCTACACCGTCCACGCGGCGCTCGACGCGGACGGGCGGCCGTGCCGCCTGCCCGAGCGCGTGCGCCGGTTGCTGGGATGAGGGCGCTGGTCACCGGCGCCGCCGGCTTCATCGGCTCCCACCTGTCCGAGCGGCTCATCGGGCAGGGCGCGTCCGTGGTCGGCCTCGACGGCTTCACCGACTACTACCCCCGCGAGCGCAAGGAGCGCAACCTGACGCGCCTGCGCCAGGCGGCCGCCTTTACGTTCGTCGAGTCCTCCATTGCGAACGCGAACCTGGCGGCCCTGCTCGACGGCATCACGCACGTGTTTCATCTGGCCGCTCAGGCCGGCGTCCGGAAGAGCTGGGGGCGCGACTTTCGCGTCTATACGGAGAACAACGTGGAGGCGACGCAGCTGCTCCTGGAGGCCTGTGTGGGCCGGCCGCTCGAGCGGCTGGTGTACGCGTCCAGCTCCTCGGTGTACGGCGACGGGGTGCCGCTGCCGATGTGCGAGGAGGCGCGGCCGCAGCCGGTCTCGCCCTACGGGGTCACGAAGCTCGCGGCCGAACAGCTGTGCCACTTGTATCACGCGAACCACGGCGTGCCCGCCGTCTCGCTGCGGTATTTCACGGTGTACGGACCGAGGCAGCGCCCCGACATGGGCTTCTCGCGGTTCTTTCGCGCCGTGCTGCGCGACGAGGCGGTGCCGCTGTACGGCGACGGGCGTCAGACCCGCGACTTCACCTTCGTCGCCGACGCGGTCTCGGCCACCGCGGCCGCGGCCACGCGCGGGGCTCCGGGGGGTGTCTACAATATTGGCGGCGGCTCGCGTGTCGAGCTGCTCCACGTGTTCGAGCTCATCGGCCGGATCACGGGCCGGCGCGTGCGCCTGGAACGTCTCGCGCCGCAGGCTGGCGACATGCGCGATACGTACGCCGATACGTCGCGCGCGCGCGCCGATCTGGGGTTCGCGCCCAGTGTCACACTCGAGCAGGGGCTGCGCGCCCAATACGACTGGGCGATGGGAGAAGGGCTTTCTTGATCCGACGCTGTGCACGATTCGCCGTGCTGATGGCCCTGCTGGGGGCGACGCTCGCCTGCGGCGCGAGTCGGCCCACCACCCCGCCGCCCGGGTCGGCCAATCCCGACCGGTTCCTCTTCGATCGCGGCAACGAGGCACTGATGCAGCGGCAGTGGAACAACGCGCGCACCTACTTCCAGCAGGTGGTCGACAACTACCCGCAGAGCCCGCTGCGGCCCGACGCCAAGCTCGGCGTCGGCGATGCGTACCTCGGGGAGGGCAACACCGAGTCGCTGGTGCTGGCCGCCAACGAGTTCCGCGAGTTTCTCGCGTTCTATCCCACCAATCCGCGGGCCGACTACGCCCAGTACAAGCTGGCCATGACCCACTTCAGCCAGATGCGCGCGGCCGAGCGCGATCAGACCGAGACCAGGGCG
The DNA here is from genome assembly GCA_016210845.1 of Acidobacteriota bacterium. GTDB lineage: Bacteria > Acidobacteriota > Vicinamibacteria > Vicinamibacterales > UBA2999 > JACQTK01. The sequence goes on from JACQTK010000026.1 coordinate 29,779, forward strand.
GCGCTCCGCGAGCTCGACATCTTCTTCCAACGCTACGCGAACAGCGCCCTGACGCCCGAGGTGAAACAGAACTGGCGCATCGCCCGCGATCGCCTGAGCGAATCGGGCTTCCGCGTCGGCATGACGTACTACCGTCAGCGCTGGTATCCGGGCGCCATCGATCGCTTCCGCGAGGTGCTGCGCGACGACCCCGGGTACACCGGCCGGGACGCCGTGTACTACCATCTGGCGGAGTCCCTGGCCCGATCCGATAAGACACCTGAAGCCATCCCGTATTTCAAGCGGCTCCTGGACGAGTTCGAGACGAGCGAGTATCTGGAGGACGCGCGGAGACGGCTGCTAGAGCTGACGGCTCAATAGATTAGCGATACCTGAGGGACGAGCGGTCATGACGACGATGCGGTTTCTGGCGGCCGCCGTGTTGCTCGCGGCCTCTCCGGCTGCGGCGCAGCGTGGACCCGCGCCCGCGCCCACACACCTGTCTCCCGAGGTGCTGGCGCTGGCCTGCGCCCCGAGCCTCGCCTACGAGGCGCCCTCGACGCCGCTGCGCGTGACCGGCGGGCAGGACTCTTTCGTGCGCCGCAGCTATCAGCTCGGCGACCTCGTGACGATCAACGCGGGCACCGACAACGGCATCGAGGTGGGCCAGGAGTTCTACGTGCGGCGGGCCGCCGGCATGGCGCTCGGCGCGATCGGGCGCGACAATCCGGGGGTCGTCCGCACGGCGGGCTGGATTCGCGTGTACGCGGTGGATCGTCGGATGTCGCTCGCCACCATCACGTACGCGTGCGACACGATCGACGTCGACGACTATCTCGAGCCCTTCCTGCTGCCGCAGGTGCCCGCCATCTCGACCGAGCGTCTGCCCGCGCAGCGCGACAACTACGGCCGCATCCTCGTTGGCAACGATCGACGCCGCACTTTCGCCACGGGCGACTTCTTCGTCGTCGATCGCGGCAGCGACCACGGTGTCACCGTCGGGGCGCAGTTCGTCGTCTATCGCGACAAGCAGCGGGACGGCAACTTCCTGTTCGAGCTCGGCGAGGCGGCGGTGGTGGATGTGAGGCCGGAATCGTCGACGCTCCAGGTCATCCTGGCACGCGACGCTTTCATGGCAGGCGACTACGTCGCCCTCAGAAGATAATAGGCTTCACCCTGCGCGGCGGGCGCGCGCGACGCTGACGTCCGCCACACGGGCGCTGACGAGCCGCTGGAAGCGCCGGTAGTAGTCCACCGCCGAGACGACCGCGGTCAGCAGGACCACCCACAGCGCCGCGTAGCCGATCGGCGCCAGCCACGGCAGCGGCCCCCATCCGAGAATCAGCAGCAGGATCGCCACCACCTGCGAGGCCATCTTGAACTTGCCGAGCGACGAGGCGGGCATGCTCAGGCCCTTGGTGTAGGCGAGGCTGCGGAGAGCCGTGACACCGAACTCGCGGCCGATGATGAGCGCCACCATCCAGGCGGGCGCGAGCCCGAGCTGCACGAGCGAGACGAACGCCGCGGACGTCAGCAGCTTGTCGGCGATCGGATCGAGCATCTGCCCCAGCCAGGTCACCTGCCGGCGGCGGCGCGCGAGGTACCCGTCGAGCCAGTCGGTCATGGAGGCCAGCAGGAAAATCGCGGCACCCACCAGCTCCTTGGCCACGCCGAAGATGCGGCGTCCCTCGAACTCCGTGAGGAGCACCACGACGAGCAGCGGCACCAGGAACATGCGCACCAGCGTCAGGGAGTTGGGCAGGTTCATGGCCGGATGGCGCATTCTACCGTAGGACAAACGCTGATGACGCCCATTTTCAATGAGGTCCCCGTTTGTCCTACTACAATCGGCGGGCCGACGGCCCGCCGCCAGCGCGCGTGAGCCGCGGGTTTGCTGGGCGGCTCAGGCGCGCTATGATCGGAGATTGTCATGAAGGCGATCCTTCTGGCCGGGGGCAAAGGGACGCGGCTGAGGCCCCTGACCATCCATACCCCCAAGCCCATCGTCCCGATCTTCAACCGGCCGTTCCTCCATTACCAGCTGGACCTCCTGAAGCAGGTGCCCGAGATAGACGAGGTGATCCTCAGCCTCAACTACCAGCCTCGGCGCATCGAGGAGATCTTCGGCGATGGTACCGAGGCGGGCATCAAGATCCGCTACGTCGTCGAGCCCGTGCCGCTCGGCACCGCGGGGGCGGTGAAATACGCAGGCGACAACCTCGCGGAATCGGTGGTGGTGGTCAACGGCGACGTGCTGACCGAGGTCGACCTGGCCGCCGTCATCCGCCTCCACCGCGAGCGCCACGCCCGCGCCACCATCGTGCTGACGCCGGTGGAGAACCCCACCGCCTATGGCCTCGTGGAGACCGATACGGACGGCAACGTTCGACGGTTCCTCGAGAAGCCGAAGCCAGACGAGGTGACCACGAACCACATCAACGCGGGCATCTACGTCCTGGAGCCCGACACCTTCGACCGCATCCCGAAGGACGTGGCCTGGTCGATCGAGCGCCGCTACTTCCCCTCGCTCGTCGAGCGCGGCGAGACGTTCGTCGCGTTCGTCTACGGCGGCTACTGGATCGACATCGGGACGCCCGAGAAGTACTCGCAGGTCCATCGCGACATCATGGACGGGCGGTTCGCGGCCGAACCCTTCCGCGGCCTGCCCGCGCCGCGGGCGTCGGTGGCCCCGGACGCGCGCATCGAGGAGGGCGCGACCGTGGAGGGGCCCTGCTTCATCGACGAGGGAGTCCTCATCAAGACGGGTGCGCGCGTGGGTCCGTACTCCGTCATCGGCCGTCAGACGCAGGTCGAGGAGGACGCCTCGATCGACGCGGCCATTCTCTGGCCCAACTGCCGCGTGAGCAGGGATGCAACCGTTCGCAACGCCATCCTCGGCCGCAACTGCCACCTGGGCCGCAACGTCACGGTCGACGGCGGCGCGGTCCTCGGCGACAAGACGACGCTGACCGACTACACGCGGGCGTGACATGGGCGATTCGCGATGTCTGATGCGCGAATCACTCATCGCTCATCGCTAATCACACATGGCGATCAATCCTGAGATTTTCAAGGCCTATGACATCCGCGGCCTGTATCCACGAGAGATAGACGAGCACGCGGCGCGCCTGATCGGCCGTGGGTTTGCCGCCTATCTGGGCGCCGGACCCGTGGCCGTGTCCCGCGACATGCGCATCTCCTCGCCCGCGCTGGCCGCGGCGTTCATCGAGGGGGTCCGCGCCCAGGGCCTCGACGTCGTGGACTGCGGGATGCTCGGCACGGACATGATGTACTTTGCCGTGGCCAGCAGTGGCTTCGCGGGCGGCGCGCAGATCACCGCGTCCCACAATCCGGGCGAGTACAACGGCATCAAGATGGTCCGCCGCGACGCGCTGCCGCTGAGCGGCGACGCGGGCATCGGCGACATCCGCGAGATGATTGCCCGCGACAGCCTGCCGCCGCCTGCCGCGCAGCCTGGAGCGCTGACCGAGCGCGACGTCCTCCCCGCGTACGTGGACACGGTGATGTCGTTCATCGACCCGTCGGTCGTCGAGCCTTTCACCGTGGTGCTCGATGCCGGCAGCGGCATGGCCGGGCTCGTGGCGCCCGCCCTGTTCGATCGGCTGCCGTGCAGGACGACGAAGCTGTGCTTCGCGATCGACGGCACGTTCCCCACGCACGAGGCGAACCCGCTGATCGAGGAGAACCGCCGCGACATCACCGCGGAGGTCCTGCGGCAAGGGGCCGACGCGGGCATCGCCTGGGACGGCGATGCGGACCGGTGCTTCTTCATCGACGGCAGCGGCGAGTTCGTCCCTGGCGACTTCGTGACGGCGCTGCTGGCGGAGGCCTTTCTGCTGACGCATCCGGGGGCCACCATCGTGTACGACTTGCGCGCGAGTCACGCCGTGAAGGACACCGTCGCGCGATACGGTGGGCGCGCCCTCATGAACCGTGTGGGCCACGCCTTCATCAAGCGGCGCATGCGCGAGGAGGATGCGATCTTCGGCGGCGAGGTCACGGGACATTACTACTTCCGCGACTTCTACTACGCCGACAACGGCTTCATTCCCGCGCTGCTCATGCTGGAGCTGATGTCGAAGAAACGCTGCTCGCTCCGCGAGCTGCTGCGGCCGTATCGCGAGCGGTACTTCATCTCCGGCGAGATCAACACGAGATTGAGATCGATGGAGGACGTGCCGCGGCGGCTGGCGGCCATCGAGCAGCGGTATCGGGACGGGACCGTCGCCACCCTCGACGGCGTGTCGGTGGACTATGCGGACTGGCACTTCAACGTCCGGCCGTCCAATACGGAGCCTCTCCTGCGGCTGAATCTCGAGGCCGCCGCGCCCGAGATGATGGAGCGGAAGCGTGACGAGGTGCTGGCGCTGATCCGGGGCTGAGGATGGTAAGATGACTAGCGAAGCGGGAGTAGTTCAGCGGTAGAACGCGAGCTTCCCAAGCTCGATGTCGCGGGTTCGATTCCCGTCTCCCGCTCCAGCCTTCGCTCTCACGCCATGCGAACGCTGTCCGCCGTAGCCTTGGCGAAGGCGGACCGATCACGTCCCTTCTGCCTCGAGCACGACGGCGTCTCCGGACACGAGAATCTCCGAGGCGTTCTGCATCACGTAGGACGTCGAGAAGCCGACGTTGACGATCGCATTGGCGCCGCGCGACGCGGCGGCCGCGACCATCCGGTCGATCGCCTGCTCGCGCGCTTCCGCCATCAGCTTCGTGTACTCCTGAATCTCGCCGCCGACGAGGTTCTTCAGACCGGCGAGGATGTCCTTGCCGACGTGCCGCGCGCGGATGGTGTTGCCGTACACCAGCCCGAGCGATCGGACGACACGGTGGCCGGCCACTTGTGCGGATGGCGTCACGATCATCGCTCGACCTCCCGCGAATAGGGGTCGTGCGTCCAGAGGTGCCAGCGCTCACGGAGGATCGACACGATCAGCAGCGCGGCGCCGACCATGAGGGATCCCATCGCAACCTTGACGAACAGCGGCAGGTCGGACGCGAGCCACGACTCGATCCAGAGCCAGAGGGACGTGGCGCCCAGCACACCGGCACCGACCGCGATCAGCGTCCACGCGATGCGCCGCTCGGCGCGGTGGAGGGCGGACCGGCGGTACCGGTCCCACACCTCTTCAGGCGGCCGGGCAATCTCCATTGTCATCGTGACCTCCTTCACTCGTCGCAGGCGGCTCCAGTCGTCCGCCAGATCGGGGCGCGTCGCGAGGAGCGCGTCGAGCTCTCGCCGCTCGGCGTCGGTGCACTCGCGGTCGAGCACCGCCATCATCAGCGCGTGCGCGCGGTCGAGATCCAGTTCGTCCGCGGAATTCATCGATGGGCCTCCAGGGCGTCCGCGAGCCGCTTGCGGGCCGAGTACAGCCGAGACATCACCGTCCCGATCGGGATGCCCACCTGGTCGGCGATCTCGCGGTACTTCAGCTCCTCGAACTCCTTCAGCACCAGCACCTCTCGCTCGTGCGCCGGCAGCGCGTCGATGGCGGCGGCGAGACGGCGGCGCGCTTCAGCGCGCTCGGCCTCCTGCAGCGGATCGGCACCGGTACCATGCGCGATCGCGACCAGCCAATCGGGGCCCTGCGGCTCGATCAGGCGCCCCTGCGCCTTCGCGTCGCGCAGGAAGTTGAAGCACAGGCGCCGCAGGATCTGGTACAGCCAGGCATAGAAGGGACGGTCCGGATCGAGCGTGTGGCGCGCCCGGAAGGCCCGGACGAAGGCTTCCTGCGACAAGTCGAGCGCGTCCTCGCGCGACCGGACGATCCCGAGCGCCTGCAGGGAGGCGCGGCGCTCGTACCGCTCGACGAGCGTCCCGAAAGCGTCGGCGCCGCCCGCGCGCACCCGCCGCGCCAGCGCCGCGTCGCTGTCTCCCTCCGTCACGCGCATGACCGCGCCAGAAGCAGGACCACCCCGACGATCAACGCAACCATCGACACGACTCGGGCCATCGCATGCTGCTACCGGATACTACACGCCCGCTGGGTGGTTTATTCGCCACCCGCAGGTGCGGGCGCCCGCCCTCATCGCAGCGAAATCCCCGCCGAGGCCGACACCAGCGTCGTCCGCGGCGTCTGCGCCAGCGGCACGGGCCGCGCCTCGGCCTGGATTACGTGGAAGCGCACGTCGAAGCCGAACGCAAGATGGTCGTTGCCGAACCACCGTGCGCCGCCGCCGACGTTGATGCTCCGAAGCCGGCCGCTGTCGCGCGAGACCCGGGTCCCGACACCGGATCGGGTGACGTCGACCTCCATCACACCCAGGCCCGCGCTCAGGTAGCTCCACCCGTCACGTGTCCCAAAGTTGACCGAGACTTGCGGTGCGAGCGTGCGCAGCTCCGCCAGGACGTCGGGGATGGTCCGTGTGACCGTCGTGGTGCTGGTCGACGTGGGCGTGGGCGGCGAGGTCGCGCGCCGAGCCCACAGGAGGTTCGCACCCAGCCCCAGACGGGCGGCGCCCAGCCGCAGCGGGTAGACGTGCGCGCCGATGTCGAGGCCGAATGCTCGCGCGGGAATCACGGTGCCCGATGGCACCGGCGTCAAAAAGGACGTGTCCTGCGGCAGCCCGACCGTCGTGCCGCGTACGTCGAGCACGTAAGGCCCTGGAGGGCCTGGCGGCGGGAGCTGGGCTGAGGCTGGCGACGGTACGAGCAGGCCGAGAACCAGGACGCCCGCGCGGCGCAGCACCCGCTACCGCCCCTGCTCCGCGGGCTGCTGCGCGCGCGACTCCTGGACGATCCGCACCCCCGCGCTGGCGCCAATCCGCGTGGCTCCCGCCGCGACGAGTGCCTTCACGCCCTCGTAGTCGCGGATGCCGCCCGCCGCCTTCACGCCCATTTCCTCGCCCACCACCCGCCGCATGAGCGCCACGTCGGCCGCCGTGGCGCCGCCCGCGCCGAATCCCGTGGACGTCTTGACGAAGTCCGCGCCCGCGGCCTTGGCCAGCGTGCAGGCCGTGACCTTCTCCTCGTCGGTCAGCAGCGCCGCCTCGATGATGACCTTGCTCAACACCCCCGCATCGCGGCAGGGCGCCGTCACGGCCTCGATGTCGCGCTCCACGACCCGCAGGTCTCCCGACTTCAAGGCGCCGACGTTCGTCACCATGTCGATCTCCGTGGCGCCGTCGAAGATCGCGCGGCGAGTCTCGTAATGCTTCACGTCGGGTGTGGTGGCGCCGAGCGGGAAGCCGACGACGGAGCAGACCTTCACGGAGCTGCCGCGCAGCAGGCGCGCCGTCAGCGCGACCCACGTGGGGTTGACGCACACGCTCGCGAACCCGTACTGCATCGCCTCGCGGCACACCTGCTCGATGTCCTGGCGTGCGGCGTCGGGCCTGAGAAGCGTGTGATCGATCATCGCCGCCACGTCTCCCGCGGCGCCGCCCGCGGCATGCAGGCCGATCCGCGTGGCGCCCGCGGCGAGGATACCGCGCAGCCGATCCGGGCAGCATTCGTAGAGCACGGCATGACACGCGCAGCGCACGGGCGCGGACGCCCGTGCGGCGGCCACCTCTTCGACGACGATCTGGATGAGACGCTGGAGGTCGGCGGGCTGCATCGTGTTGGCGACAGGGTGTGGGCCGGGTTCTGGTCTCAGACCCGGCGGCGCTCCAGCTCCTGAATCTTGGCGAGCCGGCGGATGTAGCGAGCCTCGCGCATCGGCGTGTCCAGGAAGGTATCGACGATGGCCAGCGCCTGGGCGGCGTCGACGAGCGTGGAGCCGAGTGCCAGCACGTTGGCGCCGTTGTGCTGCCGCGCGTAGCGCGCCAGCGTCTCGCTGGAGCACATGGCCGCGCGCACGCCCGCCACCTTGTTCGCGGCGATGGCCGACCCGAGGCCAGCGCCGTCGAGGACGATCCCCGCCTCCGCCTCCTTGCGGGCCACCTGCATCGCCGCCGCGGCCGCCGTGTCCGGGTAGTCCACGATTTCCGTGCTGTCGGTGCCCAGGTCGTGCACGGCGAGCCCCCGTCCGCGCAGGTGCGCGACGATCGCCTTCTTCAGCGCGAGCGCGGTGTGATCGCCCGCGATCGCCACGGTGCGAATGCGCTCCGGCGGCGCCAGTGCCGCCGCGTCGTCATCTCCCTGTTCGCGCACCAGCGAGATGCGGCGCGCCTTCAGCGTGTCGCGCGCCAACGGCGTGACGTGGCCACCCGCCACCAGCACCACGGCGCTCCCGTACTCGAGGACGCGCGCGTCCGCCTCGGTGATCAGCTGAAAGCGCTTCATCCGGCGCGACTATGTTAACGTGGAACGCCCTCGTGCATACCCTCATCTCGTCCGAGGATATTCAGCGCCGCGTGCGCGAGATGGCGCTCGAGATCCACCGCGACCATCCCGACGGCGTGCACCTGATCGCCGTGCTGAAGGGCGCGTTCGTGTTCCTCTCGGACCTTGCCCGGGTGCTCCCCGGACCGTGCTCGCTCGACTTCATGGCCGTCTCGAGCTACGCGAACAACACCTCCTCGTCCGGGCAGGTGCAGCTCCTCAAGGACCTCGGCACCGGCATCGAAGGGCGCGACGTCGTCATCGTCGAGGACATCGTCGACACCGGCCTGACGCTCGCCTACCTCCAGCGCATCCTGCGCGCGCGCGCCCCCCGCAACCTGCGCACCGCGTGCCTGCTGAGCAAGCCGTCGCGCCGCAAGGTCGACGTGACGGTCGAGTACATCGGCTTCGAGATCGAGGACAAGTTCGTGGTGGGCTACGGGCTCGACTATGCGGAGCAGTATCGGAATCTGCCCTATATCGCCGTGGTCGGCGATTAAGGCTTGACCGTTTCTTCCGTCGTCACCTCGAATCGGCGAAACCGGCCGTACGTCGCGGTGGCCGTGACCTCGTTGATGCCGCTGATGTGGCGCTCGCGGGTCTCCACCGGCACGTTGATGCCGAACCGCTCGTCGAACCCATACAGCGTGACGACTTCCGACCGCCCAGGCACCGCGATGGTCAGCCCGAACGAGCTCGTCACGGCCGCACCCGGGCGATCGATGCGCAGCTCCGTCCTGGCCACGCGGCCCGTCGCGCGTTCGATCCAGATCAGCCCGTTCGCGGGCAGATCGCGATTGCCCGCCGCCAGGAATACGGTGGGACGAACGTTCTCCTGGAACCGGACGCTCCAGATATCGGGACCGACGTCGCGGTCGTTGCGCACCAGGGTCCACCTGAATCGGCTCCGGTACTGATCCTGCAGAAACGCCATGGCCGCGAGCGGATCGTTCAGCGTGCCCACCCCTTCGAGGTTGAAGCGGGCTCCGGCCTCGGCAATCTCCCGCGCGCGGCGGAACGAGTTGTCGCTCGGCTCCAGGAAGAGCTGCTGCAGGCGGTCGTCGCGATCGCGCACGGGCTTGCCGTCGACCTCGAACACGTCGCGGAACGACTGCCAGACCGACGTGCCCGGCACCTGCACGATCAGGAAGTCCGAGCCGATCTCGCGGTTGCGCCGTTCCTGGATCAGGCGCTGTACCGACCGTTCCTCGGCGACGACGTTGGAGAACCTGGAGACGAACTCCGCCACGTACGCCGCGCCGCCAAGCAGGAGCGCGTCGAGTGTCGGCTGCTGCGCCGCCGGTCTCGCCGGCTGGACGAGCAGCAGCGCCAACAGCACGCCACCAAAGGCTCGCATGATCAGTTGACCGCCGCGCGCACTTTCTCGGCCCAATCTCTCGCTTCGGAGAGGACACTGGCCTCGTCCAGCGTCAGCACCTTCCGGTTCCGCATCAGCACCTTCCCCGCCACGATCGTGGTCTGCACGTCGTCGCCCCGAGTGACGTAGACCAGGTGCGAGATCGGATCGTACATCGGCGTCTGCCGCGCCCCCCGCATGCCGACGACGATGACGTCCGCACGCTTATCGGGCTCGAGGGAGCCGATCGAGCGTTCCATCCCGAGCGCACGGGCGCCGCCGATGGTGGCCATGGCGAGGGCCTCGCGGGCATTCACCACGCGTGGATCGCCAGTATGCAGCTTATGAAGGAACGAGGCCAGGCGCATCGCTTCGAACATGTCGAGGTCGTTGTTGCTGGCGGCACCGTCGGTGCCCAGACCCAGGGCGACGCCTTCACGCAAGTACGCAGGAACGGGCGCCGTCCCGCTGGCCAGCTTCATGTTGCTTTCCGGGTTGTGGGACACGCCGACCCCGCGCGATTTCAGGATGGCAATCTCCGGCTCGGACACCCACACCGCGTGCGCCGCCAGCACGCCAGGACCCAGGAAGCCGAGGCCGTCGAGATATCGCACGGGCGACGTCTTGAAGCGCTCCTCAGCACCTTGCACCTCGTCGCGCGTCTCGGCGAGATGGATGAGCGTGGGCACGCCGTGCTTCCGCGCCAGCTCGCGGCTGGCTGTCAGCATCGGACCGTCCAGCGTATACATCGCGTGAGGCGCCACGGCGGGCGTAATGAGCGGGTCGTTCTTGAACGTCTGGATGAACGCCTCGGCCCGTGTCAGCGCCTCCGCAGGCGTCTTTGCGTCGGCGACCGGAAACTGGACCACCGTCTGACCCAGCACGCCCCGCAGGCCGGCGGCCTTCGTCTCCTTGGCGATCTCCTCCTCGAAGTAATACATGTCCGCGTACGTGGTGGTCCCGGACTGAATCATCTCGAGCGCCGCCAGCCGCGTGCCCGCGCGCACGAACTCGGGTGACACGGTCTTCGCCTCCGCGGGGAAGATGTACTTGTTCAGCCATTCCATCAGCGCGAGGTCGTCGGCCAGACCGCGATACAGCACCATCGGCGCATGGGTGTGGGTGTTGATCAGGCCTGGCAGCACCACGTGGCCTGCAGCGTCAATCGCCTCCGCTCCACGGAACTGCCGGGCGATCACGTCGGCGGTATCCACGGCCACAATGTCGGCCCCGTCGATGGCGAGCGCGCCATCGGGGATGACGCGCCCGGCGGGATCCATCGTCACCACCGTGCCGCCGGTGATGACGAGCGATACCGTCCGCTGCGCGTCCTGCGACCAGACGATGGCGAGGCCCACCGCCGCGACGGCCGCCACCACCGCGATGCGCGTCTTCATAGCCGGATATGATATCCCCCGTGCCTCTTCGTCTCGTGGACCATCCGCTCGTGCACGATGCCCTGATGCAGCTGCGCGACGCGCGCACCGCGCCGCCCGAGTTCCGGCGCGCCGCCAACCGGATCAGCGTGCTGCTGGCGGCCGACGCCCTTCGCGACGTGCCCTCGGTCGCCGTCACCGTGACGACGCCGCTCGGCCCCGCCGACGGCCGCATCGTGCGCACCGACGTCGTGGTCGTTCCCGTGCTGCGGGCTGGACTCGGAATGCTGGACGCGGTGCTCGAGCTGCTCCCCGCGGCGCGCGTGGGCCATATCGGCCTGCAGCGGGACGAAGCCACTGCGATCGCCTCCAGGTACTATTCGAAGCTGCCCGCCAGCATTCGCGACAGCTATGTGCTGATGATCGACCCGATGCTGGCGACCGGCGGCAGCGCTGTGGCCGCGATCGACTTGATCAAGGCCGCCAGTGCGCGGACCATCCGCATGATCTGCATCGTTGCCGCCCCGGAGGGCGTCGCCCTGATCGAGCGCCACCATCCCGACGTCGTCGTCTATGCTCCCGTGGTGGATCGCGAGCTCGATGCGCGGAAGTTCATCGTGCCGGGCCTCGGCGACTTCGGCGATCGCCTGTACGGGACGGTCTAGCCGGTGTGCTAGACTGAAGATTCGACGGGCCTGACAGGGCCGGATTCCTCATCCGCCTTCTGCACGACGACGGGCGCGTGGCTCAGCGGTAGAGCATTCGCTTCACACGCGAGGGGTCGGTGGTTCGATTCCACCCGCGCCCACCACCTCCAACTCATTGATTCCAAACGAGCGGAATCGGATCCCAGACTGGCAATCGAACCGCTACAAGCATCCGTGACTTCGATCCTGGATCGAACGTTCCAAAACGAATGCTCCTGAGATCGAATGCCCCTTGAAGATCGGCACCGACGATGCCATCGTCGTCCTACGAAATGACGAAGGGAAATGAGTGACGACTCGCCGGTTCTGCGCAAAGGCCCGCTGAAGGGAAAGCGTATCGAATTCGCACCCACGGCTGGTATCGAGGCCTTCGAGGAGATCACCGAAGATTTCATGCTCAACATCTTCGGCTTCGAGCCCGGGCAGTACCTGATTACGGATCTCTCCAGCCTGCATGATTTCGTCGGAGTCGACGACATGGAAGTGGTGGACATGCTCGCGAGAATCAGGGAGGTTTACGGACTCGATCTCGCCGATCTTCCGAACGCAAATCTGCTAGAAATCGTCCGCAGGTTGGATGGACACCGGGCCGATCAACGGTGATCGCCACGGAAACGACGAAGACCGGTGAGGTGTTCGTGCGGTTCTCCGCCTTCCAGAACGACAACCGCATCCGAGAGGACGGAAGCCTTCGACCTGGGACCTACGCAACGACCGAGGAGGATGCGAGGAACGTCAAAACCGGAAGGGATGCGGTCGCCCGGTATGCCCTGTCGAATCCGCAGCCAGCGTCCTACCGCTTCACAATCAGGCCGGAGATAGATACGGTTATTCAGAAGGGGATCGTCCAACCGGCGTTCGAGCAGCCTGGCGGTGGCGTGGAAGTGATCTTCAAGGATGGAGCGGCGCCGAACACGGTGACGTTGCCGCCTGATAAGATTCCGGACGAGTGAGAAATGAGAATCAAGCTTGATCGATGCTGGACTGAGCGACTGCTCGACTTGCCCGAGTCCGGAATGGGCTATCAACGGGTCGACGTTCGACTGGCCGATGGTCGGGTCTTGCGCGACGTCGTCGTGTTCAACGCTGAGGAATTGGAAGTTCCTGACGAAGTCGGGCCGGCCACTATCGCTGATGTCAGTCTACATGCGGCCTCGTAGCCTCTCAGGCCGCACACCTGAGCTGGTCGAGTGTCTTCAGCCAGGCAGCAAGGCGGTTCCAACTGGCGCCAGTTAGCTGATATGGACCACCTCCAACCTGTTGATTCCAAACGACCGGAATCCTGATCCCAAATCGCCAATCGAACCGCGCAGGCTCCAGTATCGGGCCTACGAGACTGACTCCGAGTCGAACCCGCTGTTGAAGATCGGCGCCGACGATGGCATCGTCGTCCATCGAGGTGGCGGTGACACACGAATGAATGACGATTCCCGAGTACTTCGGAAGGGCCCGTTCAAAGGACGAGTGGAGTTTGCCTCGACCGTCGGGATCGAGTCGTTCCAGGAGATCGCTGAAGATGTCATGCTCAATATCTTTGGTTCTGAGCCCTGGGACTATCTCATCACCGACCTGTCGAGTCTTCATGATTTCGCCGGCGTCGACGACATGGCACCCCGCGATATGCTGGCGAAGATCAGAGACGTCTATGGATTGGATGTCGCGGATCTGGCCAGCGCGAATCTACTCGAGATCTTTCGGAGACTCTATGAGCAGCGAGCTTGAACCGATTCACACGCGTGTGGAGGATCAGCCGACGGATGACCATCGAGCGCGACCGGCAAGCGGACACCGAGCCGAGAGCTGAGGTGTCGCCTCCAGATTTCGCACGCGTCACGCCGTGGGCCGAGCCGCAAACGCGCTAATTTTGGGACTAGATGGCGGTCCATCCGCCGTCGACCACCAGTGCACTGCCGGTAACGAAGCGCGACTCGTCGGAAGCGAGGAAGAGGGCCGCATCCGCAATGTCCACCGGCTCGGCTTGGTAATCATCATTGCGGATTCGCAGTGGCGTGGCGGCCCGGAATTTGTCGGATATCTCTTTGATACGGTGTAACGGCTCGGCCAAGGCCGTCTTGGTCGACCCTGGGCACAGCACGTTGATGTTGACTCCGTTCGAGCCATACTCGACAGCGAGGGCACGGATCATATTGATCACAGCCGCCTTGGCGGTGCAGTAGCTGGCCAGTCCGGCCACGCCCACCATGCCGAAATTCGACGATACAGCTACGACCTTGCCGTAGCGGGCAGGCACGAAGTGACGCAGCGCGGCCCGAACGCAGCTGAAGATAGCCCGCACATTGACAGCCATGCAATGATCGAAATCCTCGATCTTGACTTCGCGCGAATCCCCCATCGGGCCGATTGCGCCGGCTGAACACGCCATGATGTGAAGCGCGCCGTAACGCTTGACGACATCGTCAACGGCCCGATCCACGGCCGGCGCATCGCACACGTCGAGCGAGAGGAACTCCGCATTCCCGCCTTCCTTGCGAATCAGTTCATGGGTCGGATCGCCGCCCTCGTACGGGTTGGGTTGACGCGACACGACGATGACAGTTGCGCCTTCCCGGGCGTAACGAATCGCCATGGCTCGGCCGATTCCTGATGTTGCGCCAGTGACAAAGGCGACCTTGCCGGCCAGCCGGCCCGATCCGTTTGACGCGCTCATATCAAAAGCTCCGATCAATCCGAGATGGCCAGGGCCGAAATTTCGTGGCGGAAACCCTCAAACCATAACCCTGTCATCGAGGGGAAGCTGAACGCCGGCGGCGCGCTCATGTCGAAAAAGTCCTTGGCGACGTCCATCACCATTTCCCAATGGCGCACGTCCTTCTGAAATGCGGTGATCTCCGCTACATGTCCCATCGTCAATCCAAAGCCTTCAAGGGTCTCGCGCATCGCTTCAAAGACGAAACGGACCTGGCCCGGAGAATCGCCGACAAACATCGCCGAGCCGTCCGAAGCCGATGCGACCTGCCCCGCGACGCAGACAAACCTCCCTTGGCCTTTCTTGGCGGCGCCGGCGATCGGATAAACCTCTTTCCACCAGATCGAATCCGGTGTGCTGCCGACGCGTCCACCCGGGGCGAGGTCGGCAATCGATGTATAGACCGCCAGCATGTCGGTCTTCAGCAGACCGGCTGCACCGACGTGGCTCGTGACGGCAGCCTCGTTGCTATGGATCTTTCCCATGATATCGGGCATGTACACCTGTTCGAGCGTCGCTGGGCCGCCCCGGATATCGAGATGGAACGACGTGAAGTCCAGAAGGTCCGTCACCTGCCCGCCCGCTTGACCAACCACTTCCAGCATCCGCTCGTAGCACACTTTCGCCTGCTCAACATGGTCCAGCGGATGAACAAATCTGCCATCGCGGTCCGCTGCGCTCTGACCCGATATGAAGACGAGAGACCCTTTCTTGCAGGCCGACGACACGGGATACTTCTTCAGCCAGGCCTGCGAGTCCGGCAGGAAGCACTGCTTGGGTTCTTTCCCCAGATGAGCCACCGCGCGAATCATCAGCCGTGCGCCGTGATGTTGACAGCCGAGATAGCCGACCGGCGTCCAGGCCGGATACTCACTTCGAAAGTATTCGCGGCCGACGTTGAAGACCGTCTCAATGTCGCGCACGTCCGTATGGAAGGAGACGAGGGCCAGGATGTCACGTAAGCTTCCTCCCGCCTGCTGGAGGGTATCCCTCAAGCGCTTGAACAACACGTGCGCCTGAGCTTCGAGATCGCCCGTGATCACTCCATTCCCGTCGAGCGCCACCTGGCCCCCGGTGAACAGGAGGTCCCCGACACGGACCACAGGAGACACCGGCGCTCCGTCCCGCGCGGTGGCGTGGGAGAGGACCTGCCGAACCGACGTTGAGTGCTTGCTCATCAGTCTCTTCCTGGTCGAAGGTTTCGCTTGGGCTATCTCATGAAGGAGGCCTATAACGGAATGCGGCTCTTGTTCTTGGCGATCCACTGATCGAACGCTGAAGTTCCGGATTCAATTTCCGGGCAACGTCCGAGCTTCGCGCCCCGAGCACATCCTTTTCGAAGTCGCGATAGACCTGAAACGTGTTGCCCATTTCGTCTGCACCGGGGAAACCGAACCCCGATAGACTATCGCGTCAACGGCCAAATCGATCACCTCCGGCCAAGTCATCGACTCACGCGTGTTTCGGGGATCCAATGCGCTAAGAATTCTCCCTCGGCCGCCCGCGTCGGCGCCTACCTCGCCAACCGCGTTGAGGACGTGACACTCTCCGGGAGCGGCAACCCGGAAGTACTCCGGGGCGCGCGCGATTCGGGACAGGCGATCAGCTCGGCACCGTCAACGCCTTCAACCATTCGCACCTGGATGTCGGCTGGGCCGGCGAAGAGCGGAAGCCGCTCCAGTTCCGGATGCCACACTTTCGTGACACCACGCCTCCGGTATTCCTCTTCCGGGAGTGCGTCTGTTTGCGGAGGACGGCCGGCCGATCATCCGAGCCGAACGCGGCCGTCTGATCGTGGATGGCCAGGTCGAAGGGGTCGTCGATGCCTGGGATCAGGTTGACGGGAACGCGGCGCGTCGGCGGCTCGGCCTGTACTCGATCGGCTATCAAGTGTTGCATCCGGACGAATCGCCCGCGCCGGGCTTCGAAGCACCGCGGCGGACGATTGTGTTCGACCGTCTGCTGAGCGCCGCGGCCGCGTCACTGCTGTTCGCGGCCGGCAGCGGTATTCCAGCATACGGCAACCGCGCCTCGCGCTTTCTCTGCCGGGCGACGAACACGTTCCGTAACGGCGTCGCCGCACCCGGCCGTTGGGAACCCGGCACGCTGCGCCCGGGAGAGTACATCTTGCGGATGTGATTGGCCGAGCGCTGCGGAATCGCGCCGTAGCGGTCGCAATCCGGATCCGCCCGCCATTGAAGGCAGCCGTCCGGATGCGGCAAGGCCGTTCCAGAATTCAGCGATGACGACGAGGCGTGCGACACAGGCAGAAGCAACAACTCTGAGGTTGGCGATCGCGGACTCGCGTAGGGGCGGCGCGTTGGAGCTGAGTCAGTGCTGATCTCGCCATGTCGGACACTTTGCTATGCTCGCCCACGCGAAGCAGGGTCAGCAGTGTCACGACTGCTTCACACCAATTCGGCCTTGCGGTTTCTCGCGGTATTGCGGCGCTTACAGGCCCTGATCGACATCCGTCGTTGACAGCAAGTTGCGCTGGCCGTACGCTGAATCGATGAACCTGCACCTTCCGCCGGAGCTCGAGGCGAAGTTGACCCGTCTGGCCGAAGGCACTGGACGCAATCCTGAGCAGCTCGCCTTGGATATGCTGGCGACCTCCGTGGAGTACGACGAGTGGTTCAGGCATGAAGTGGAGAAGGGCCGCGCCTCGGCACGCGACGGACGGCTGCTTGACCGCGAGGAGCTCCTTGCTCGGATCGACAAGCGCTACGGCGCGTAATGCGCGTCCGCGAAGAAGACGTTGAACGTGACCTCGCTGCACATCGCGAACTGGGTCTCATTCGCGAACAGTGATCGTCGTCGCGGATAGCAGCCCACTCAATTACCTAATACTCCTCGCTGACGAGCAGCTCCTCTTGAGGCTGTTTGAGAAGTGGCTGAAGGAATGACGCTCTTCAGGGCATACACGCGCTCGATCTGACGGCGCCAGCCGACGAGCTGGTTCCCACTGGCGCCAGTTAGGGCCACCACCTCCAACTCATTGATTCCAAACGGCCGGAATCGCCGTCTCGAACTGGACATCGAAACGTTCGATGGGCGGAGCCTCGCGCCGCGGCCGTCGCCGCGTGCGGCGGTAGAATCAACGTTAGAGTGATCAAAACGGTCGGAACTCGCCGGATTGAGGGCGGTGAAATCGGCGCCCTTCAACGCACGATGGCCGCTGTACGCACCACTGGTGCCATCGTTCCTCGAGGCGTTTACCGGTTCCGCACTTTCGAGGAGGCCGACGCGTGGATGACGCGCACGATGGCCCGTACGCACGCGAGCCTCAAGTCGAGGACCTCGCCCGCATCTGCCAAGCGCTGAACGACGCCGGCGCGCGCTACGCGGTGGTCAGAATCGCCGACGAGATCGTCGTCGATCTGATGGCTCGAGCTTGTGGAATCGAGTATAGGGAGGCAGCACAGGACGCGACCAATTTGACGATCGCTGATGTGGTCATTCCGGTTGCAAGCCTCTCAACACTGATCCGCACGAAGGACACCATCCGTCCGTCAGACGCCGCTGACCGTCGCTACTTGGAAGAGCTGCTGGAGGCCGAACGCAGGCAACTGTGACCACCGTGGGGTGCGCCAGCGCGGATGCCGCCCGCGACGGTCGGGCTGGGCCGCAGCGGATCGAGGTCCGCGCGGCAGGCTAACAAAAAGGGCAGCCCCGAGGGGCTGCCCTTTTCTGCCTCGCACCATTGGCGACAAGCGCCGGTTACGAGGTCTTCTTGAGCTCCGCGACCAGCGCCTCGAGCATCCTGACGTACTCCTGCTCGGTGGTCTGATAGGCCTTCAAGTATTCCGCCTCCGTCATGTTCGCACGAATCCAGTCGCCGTCGAAGGTGTAGCTCTTCCCGTTGACGTCGGCGGTATCGAACGGCTGGTTCTCCTCGCGCCTCGATTGCAGCCCGTTGGCGCCGAGGTCGGAGATGAAGACCTTCGAGTCGGGAATCGACGCGCTGTTGAGATCGATGTACACGTCGCGGTAGTTCTTCTGGAGCAGCTGCGCTTCCATGCGCTGGGGGACGCTGTAGCGGGCGCTTACCACCAGGAGCTGACTGCCTGGAAAGTACAGCGCGCCCACGAACTGATCCTCCGCCCCCATCTTGGCCGCGATGCTGTCGAGGTTCCGCGCCTCGAGCAGCTTCGTCAACTCTCCGGCCAGCGCCGCGGACTTGGACTCCTGCGCCACGGCCAACGACGGCGTCAGCAGCAGGACACAGGCGAGACTGACGTTACGCACGCCGCGAAGAACATCGGACATGATGCACCCCCCGGGCGGCGCCCCACTCCACCGGCGCCAAGGCGACCCGTTAGTACGGCGACTTGTATCACCGGATGGGCCTGCCGTCAATTGCCGTCTACCCGATGAAGAGCGCCTCGTCATCCTCGACGCCTGCGCGCCGTGAACGGGTGCCGCCTCGCGCGTCGCGGAAGGCCGCGAGCACGGCCTTGAGTCCGCTCAGCCACGCAACGCCTTCCTTGGCTGGCGCGATCAGCGTGTCCTGGACCGCGTTCAGCGTCTGCTCGACACGCTGCGTGAGATCGGTAAACAGCTGATCGGCGCGTTCGACTTGCGCGGCGGCCACGGCGGTGGCTCTGGCCGCATCGGCGGTCAGGGCCCGGAGGCTCACCACGATCGGCCGCACGTCCTGCTCGAGGCGATCGGCGAGCCGATCGAGGCGGCGGGCGGCGCGCGTGGCGAACACGACGGCCGCCACCTGGATGACGGCCATCACGAGCACGGCCGCGGCGATCACGCCGAGGAAGACGTCGGTCACGCCTCGGGCTCCTCTCCGCCTGCCGTGGCCGGGCCGGTCTTCTGCTGATACTGCTCACGGGCCCGCTCGAACGCAGTCGACAGATGCTCGCGCTGGCGGTCCACCACCTCCCGACCCTTCCGCACGGCCTCCGACGCGCGATCGCGCCCTTCGCGGGCGCGCTGCCCGAGATACTCGCGCGTCTCGTCGCCCGCGGCCGGGGCGAACAGCAACGCGATGGCCGCGCCGGTCACCGCGCCCGCGACGAACGCCACCAGGAGCCCGCCAGCGCCGATTCCTTCGTTGTTGGCCATGAAGTCTTCCTCACGCGCAGGCTGAAGCCTGCGCTCTACACCACTCACCGTAGAGCGGCGGCTTCAGCCGCCGCGGCCCTAAAAGATGCTCACCCGCACGGTGAGGAACTTCCGCGGGTCGGCGCGGATGTCCTGTACCAGCTTGCGCAGCTCGCCGACCGCTCCGTTCATGTTCTCATACAACCGCCGATCGCGCAGCAGCTGTCCGGCCGTGCCCTCTCCCTGCTGCAGGCCCGCCATCACCGTGTCGAGTCGATCGGACATCGAATTGAGGCGGTCGTACAGCTCCCGTTCGGTCACGAGCTTGCCCGCGGTGCCTTCGCCGCGGCTGATCCTCCCCGTGATCGCGTCCAGGTTGGTCGTGGTCGACGTGAGCGACCGGGCCAGAGCGTCGTCGGTCAGGAACCGGCCCAGGCTGCCCTCCCCCGCCCGCAGGCGGGCGGTCACGGCCTCGAAGTTCTGCAACGAGGCTTCGAGCGCCTGCGCCGCGGCAGGATCGTTCGCCAGCCGCCCCAGCGTGCCGCGCCCCTCGCCCACACGGCGCACCACGTCCTCGGCGGACGCGACCAGCACGTTCAGGTCCTGGTACAGCGACTCATCGGTGAACAGCCGGCCCACCGTGCCGCGTCCCGCACGAATGTCCTGGAGCAGCACGGTCAGCTCGTGGATGCCCTCGGTGGCCTCGCTGGCCACTTCGGTCAGCGAGCCCGTCGCCGGACCGGACGGCACGTAGCCCCATTCCGGAATCGGCCTCCCCCCGCTCGACGCCGTGATGTCGACCGCGGCCTCGCCGAGCAGCGAGACCGATCCCAGCGACGCCACCGACGCCGTGGTGACGCGCGGCTGATGCTCGCGCGCAATCTCCATCGTGACCTCGACGCGGTCCCCGGTGAACGCGATCCCGGTGACCGAGCCCACCTCGACCCCCGCGACCCGCACGGGCGCTCCCTCCTTCAGGCCCGCAATGTCGGGAAAGATCGTCTTGATCGCGTAGCGCTGCCAGAAGAATCCCCCTTCACCGCTGAGCAGGAAGATGAGCACCGCGGCCATGACGATGGCGAACAGCGAGACGAGGCCGATCTTCAGCTCGGCCCAGGCGAGAGAGCGCGTACGCGGCATGGATGACCCTTTCAGGAGGCTGTCAGTGCTTCGTGCCTGGTGCTGTCATGACAAGAATGTCTTCAGATAGAGGTCCTGCGACGCCCGCAGCTCGGCGGCGTTGCCCTCAAAGGCGATGCCGCCGTCCTTCAGCATGATGAACTCGGCCTCATCGCACTTCCGCTCGTCCGCGGGCTGGATGCGAATCAGGCCGTCGTCCCGCCGCACGGCCTCGTGCGTGGCCACGTAAAAGGCGTCGCGGAGCTGGTGCGTCACCATGATCGACGTCACCTGCTCCAGATCCCGGAGCTTGACGATCTCCTCGTCCACCGTGGTGGCCGTGATCGGGTCGAGCCCGGTGGTGGCTTCGTCGTACAGCAGGATGGCCGGCTTGGCGGCCATCGCGCGCGCGATCGCGACCCGCCGCCGCTGCCCGCCCGACAGCTCGGACGGCATGCGATCGATGTACTCGGCGAGGCCGATGAACCCGAGCACCTCTTCCACGCGCTGCCGCACCTGATCCAGCGGCAGGTCCGTTTCCTCGTACAGCCGGTAGCCCACGTTCTCCGCCACCGTCAGCGAATCGAAGAGCGCGCCCTCCTGGAACACCATCCCGAGGCCCGAGCGCACTTGCATCAGCTCGGGCTCGCTCATCGCGTCCGCCCGGTGGCCGTTCACCCAGATGGCGCCCGAGTCCGGCTTCAGCAGTCCCAGGATCAGCTTCAAGATCGTCGACTTGCCCGACCCGCTGGCGCCCAGGATGATCTTCGAATGCCCGGGCAGGAGCGTGAAGCTGATGTCCCGGAGCACCACGTGCTCGTCGAACGCCAGCGACACGTTCTCCAGCACGAGGACGGGCGCCTGCACCTCCCCCCGCGCCTCGAGCACCGCCGCTCCCCTGGTTTCCACTGCCATGTGTGTCGTAGAGGCGGACCTTCAGGTCCGCCTAGTACATCAGCGTAATCAACAACCGCGTCACGAAGAAATCCACCGCAATCACCGAGACCGACGAGGCCACCACGGCGTTGGTCGTGGCGCGGCCCACCCCCTGGGTGCCGCCGCGCGCCCGCAGGCCCACGTGACAGCCAATCGTGACGATCACGTAGCCCAGGCAGAACGGCTTGATCAGCCCCATCCAGGCGTCCTGAAAGTAGAGGCCCTCGACGATCGAGCTCCAGTAGAGGCTCGACGCCACCCGCAGCTGGAACACGGCGATCAGCCACCCGCCGACCACGCCTACGGTATTGGCGATGATCGTGAGTACCGGTGCCATGAAGAAACCGGCCAGCACGCGCGGCACCACCAGCTTGCGCACCGGGTCGGTGCCAAGCGCCCGCAGCGCGTTGATCTGATCGGTGACCACCATCGAGCCGAGCTCGGCGGCGATGCCCGAGCCGACGCGGCCCGCGAGCATGAGCCCGGTGAGGACGGGGCCCAGCTCCTTCACCATCGACGCGCTGACGAGCCGTCCGACGAAGGGCCGCGCGCCGAATTGGTCGAGGGTGATGCCCGTCTGCAGCGCCAGCACGGCCCCCGTGAAGAAGCCGGTCAGGACCACCACGGTGAGCGAGCCGATCCCGATCTGCTCGAACTGCTCGACGACGTCGTGGACGTAGAAGGGCCGCGTGACCGCCGCGCGCCAGGTCGCGGCCTGCAGCCGGACGTACTCCTGCACCTCGAGCACGGCGGCCTTGGCCCAGGTGACCAGCAGCGTCAGCACGCGCTCACCGGCCCGCCGACAGGCCGGCCAGCCCCAGCTCGCCTCTGCGCAGCGTCTTGAGCCGATCGCGCAGCGACGCCGCCCGCTCGAAATCCAGATTCGCGGCGGCGCCCTTCATCTCCTGTTCGAGCCGCGCGATCTCGGCGTCGAGCTCCGCCTGCGTGCGGAACATCTCGCTCGGCTCCTCCTCGAGCGGCGCCGTCACGTAGTCGCGCTCGTACACGCTCGAGAGCACCTCGTCGATCCGCCGGACGACCGACTCTGGCGTGATGCCGTGCTCCTCGTTGTAGGCCGCCTGCAGGGTGCGCCGCCGCTCGGTCTCGGCGATGGCCGATCGCATCGAATCGGTGACGGTGTCCGCATACATGATGACGCGCCCGTTGAGGTTCCGCGCGGCGCGGCCCGACGTCTGGATCAGCGAGCCTGCAGACCGGAGGAATCCCTCCTTGTCGGCGTCGAGAATGGCCACGAGCGAGACCTCGGGCAGGTCGAGCCCCTCACGCAGCAGGTTGATGCCCACGAGCACGTCGAACGCGCCGCGTCGCAGATCGCGCAGGATCTCCACGCGCTCCAGCGTCTCGATGTCGGAGTGGAGGTACCGCACGCGGACGCCAAGCTCCTGATAATACGCGGTGAGGTCCTCGGCCATGCGCTTGGTGAGGGTGGTGACGAGCACACGCTGGCGCCGCTCGGCGCGCTCGCGAATCTCCTTCAAGAGGTCGTCCACCTGGCCTCGCACCGGGCGCACCTCGATGGGCGGATCCATGAGCCCCGTCGGCCGGATGACCTGCTCCACGACGACGCCGCCCGCCTTCGCCAGCTCGTAGGGCCCCGGTGTGGCCGACACGAACACCACCTGCTTCACCCGCGCCTCCCACTCCTGGAAGTTGAGCGGACGGTTGTCGAGCGCCGACGGCAGGCGGAAGCCATACGCCACGAGAATCTCCTTGCGCGATCGGTCGCCGTGATACATGCCGCGGACTTGCGGCACCGTCTGGTGGCTCTCGTCCACGATCACCAGCGCGTCGTCGGGCAGGTAGTCGAGCAGCGTGGGGGGCGGCTCGCCCGGGGCGCGGCCCGTGAGGTGCCGTGCGTAGTTCTCGATGCCGTGGCAGTACCCGATTTCCCGGATCATCTCCAGATCGAACATCGTCCGCTGGTGCAGGCGCTGG
Organism: Acidobacteriota bacterium; assembly: GCA_016210845.1. GTDB lineage: Bacteria > Acidobacteriota > Vicinamibacteria > Vicinamibacterales > UBA2999 > JACQTK01. The sequence continues at coordinate 53,261 of JACQTK010000026.1, forward strand.
GCCTCGAGCAGGCGCCCCTCCGACTCGAGCTGCCCGCGATACCACTCGAGCTCCTCCTTGATCGTCTCCACGGCGCGCCTGGTGCGGTCGCGCGACGTCACGAAGTGCGACTTGGGGTAGACGGCCACCTTATCGAGCCGCCGGATCACCTTCCCCGTCAGCGCGTCGAACCAGGCCAGCTCGTCTACTTCGTCGCCGAACAGCCCGATCCGCAGCGCGTGCTCCTCGTACGAGGGCACCACTTCCACGATGTCGCCGCGCACGCGGAAGGTGCCGCGCCCGAACTCGGTGTCGTTGCGCTCGTACTGGATCTCGACGAGCTTCCGCAGGATCTGGTCCCGATCGATCCGCTGCCCCAGCTCGAGCGGCAGCAGCATGCCGTAATAGGCCTCCGGCGAGCCGAGGCCGTAGATGCACGACACGCTCGCCACGATGACGACGTCGCGGCGCTCGAAGAGCGACCGCGTCGCCGAGAGCCGCATGCGATCGATCTCGTCGTTGATCGTCGCCTCCTTCTCGATGTACGAGTCGGTGGCGGGCACGTAGGCCTCGGGCTGGTAGTAGTCGTAGTAGCTGACGAAGTACTCGA
>JACQTK010000028.1 GCA_016210845.1 Acidobacteriota bacterium
GATCATAGCCATCCCAAGGAGCCGCCCTTCGCGCGGTTGACGCCCGGTCGCGCGATACCACACGTACAGGGTGAGCGACGTGGCAAGGTAGCCGAGCGACTCATAGATCTGCGTCGGGTGGCGCGGCACGGCGTCGACCGCCGCGAAGGTGACGGCCCAGGGGACGCTCGCCGGTCGCCCGATGATCTCGGAGTTGAAGAGGTTCCCGATCCGAATGAATCCGGCCGCGAACATGATCGGGATGGCCAGACGATCGCCAAGCCACAGGAACGAGACGTCGCGGTGCTTGCGGCAGAAGATCATGAGCGCCAAGAGGACAGCCGCGAAGCCGCCATGACTCGCCAGGCCGCCTTCCCAAATCTTGACGATGTCGAGGCGATTCCTCAGATATTCCAAAGGCTCGTAGAAAAGCACCTGACCGAGCCTCGCGCCGACCAGCGTCGCCATGACCAAGTAGACGACGAGCGAGTCGAGCAGCGTGACGTCCCGCTGCTCCTTTTTGAACATCTCCTTGACAATGAAGTACCCGACGAGGAAACCGAGAGCAAAAAACAGGCTGTACCAGCGAAGGGCAAGCGGTCCAATGCGGGCGATGACCGGATCAACGTTCCAGATCATCGTGAGTGGCTTCGAGCTGGCCGTCGCATGAAGGGGGTCAACGGTAAGCTCCAGTGCCGGGAGGCAACGCCGATCTCGTCGATCAACCCGTTAGCGCCGGCGTTGCTCGAGATGAGGTCCTTGATCGGCGGAGGGTCACGCGCGCGGCGATCCGGTCGCCAGTGCCAGACCGAACAGCGGAGGCAAAGGCAGTCCTCACGTTGTTACTCGCATTACCCCAGAGGCTTGAGCGTCACGGTCCACAAGAGCGGCACCTGCCGTGGGGGATCGCAGCTCCCTTCCCTGCATGCCTGGTACTCGAAAACACCTTTCAGAGTAACGGTGGAGCCCGGCTTCTGCGCCATCTGGCGTGTCTCACTGTTGACGACAATCGCGACGTCCTGAATCAGCCGAACCGGCTGCGCGTACACCGGCAGACGCTCACGTCCCAGTGCCAGGACTTCAGTGCTTTGAGGGCGACTCAGAGGATAGATCCGCAGGTTCTCGGTCGATCCCAGGTTGAGGGTGACGACGCGATAGGGATGTTGGCCCGGGGCGATCACCCGCATGCCGGGCTTCGATGTGATGTCGAGCACGATAGAGAACCGATGGCCTGGCGCCACAGCCTCGTCCGTCAGAAACGCGGTGATGTCGACGTGCGGTGTTGCGTGACGGCTTGCGGTTCCCATGCGAGACACCGGCTGGCCAATCTTCAACGCGATGCTTGCCGCGGTATTGCGATACTGGTACTCCTCCTCGAAGTACCGTGCGAGCACGCGTCCCTCCGGGTTCAAAATAAAAGTGCCGGGATGCGGGATACCGTAGTTCTGGTGGCCCGGCTGATATTGGCGATTCAGTATCCCGTACCGTTCGACGATGCTGTGGTCCGCATCCGAGAGAATCGGAAACTCGATTTTGCGCTCGTCGGCGAATTTCTTGATCGCCGCCGGCGCGTCATACGTCACCGAGGCAATCCCCAGCCCAAGCTGCTGAAATTCCTGGTACCTTGCCTGCAGCTCCACGAGCTGCGCTTTGCAGTACGGTCACCAATCGGCCGAACGGTTCAAGAAGAGCATGGCACCATTCGGCCCCATGATTGACTTGAGCGTCTGGGTTCGGCCGAACTGATCGACGGCCGAAAAGTCGGGCACGATGTCGCCGACTTGCGGCCCGATTCGTTCCACGTCGACCTCCTGTGCCGGCGGCGTCTGAGCGATCGTACTCACCGCGATCACGGTGACCAGGATGAGGCCATTGGCGACATGTTTCATTGGCTTACCCTTGCTTGACGGCTTTCCCCTGCGGCTCAGTCCTCACTGAGCGGCGTCGAGACGCGCGCGTTCGCTCGACGGCAGGACCTCTTCGTCGCCAGCCTTGTGCATCACGATGTCACCCACACGGTAGCTCCCGTTCTCGTGGCCTATGTAGTAGTCGATGTCATAGATCGTGCCATCAGCTGCACGGAAGTCCACACAGGCAACCTGGCGGCCGCCGGGTGTCGTCGTCACGCCCTCATGCACGTGGTCGAATTCGAGCTGTATTGGAGTGTTCGTCCGCGGATCGGTGACGCTGACCCTGTTCTGCTGGCTGGCAATCGAGTCGGTGATCGCGGCCCGGACGGCCGTCGCCTCGTCGGAGTCAGCGGCTCCGCAGCTCGCCGCCGCGATCGACACCGCCACAGCAAGAGAGATTGGTAAGAAGTGACGAATCATCATAAACCTCCAAAAAGCGTCTGATTGGATTGGACCGACTCTCCACGTGCTGGCACACAGGCAGCCTGAAGCGCCACCACGCTCAGCTCTCCGGCCGGACGATGACGTAGGTCGGCAGGCCAATGGCGCCGAAGTGCTGCATCACGTCCCTGACGGGCGACTCGCTCGGATCCTCGGCTCGGAATTTCACCTTCACGTACCCCGACAGCGCGGCGCTCACTGCCGGATCGACCAACGTGGTCTTGTCCATCGTGAGACAGTTCTTACACCACGTGGCCCACATGTCGATCAGCACCGGCTGCTGCTCCCGCTTGGCGGTGGCGAGGCCCTCGGCGAGCGACGCATGCCACCCCTCCTTCAGCTTCTCTTCCACGCTCGACGCCACCAGCGCCGGGTCCACCCACCGGTTCGCGAACAGCCCGTACGCCGTGTAGCCGTAGTACGCCGCGGTCGCGAGAATCACGACACCAAAGGCCTGCTTGACGCGGACCATCCAGGCGCCCGGCTTCGGGAGCGCGGCCATACCGCCGCCGGCAATTGGCCAGGGCAGCGCCATGCCGACACCAAGGAGGAAGGGAAGGGCCAGGGCGGCGGTCGTCCCAGTTGCATAGAGATTGCTCGAGAACAACACCACCTGAATCACCACCGGCGCCACGCACGCCCCAGCCAGCAGCGCCGCCACGCCGCCCATGGTGAACGCCACCAGGAACGTGCCGCGGCGCGCCTCCCGCACTTCGAAGCGGCTCGACCAGCGGGAGAAGTCGATGGCGAGCATGTCAAACATCGCCAGCCCGAGGACTACAAACAGCGCCGCAATTCCGGCGTTGAACCATGGCGAGGCGTTGATGGTTCCGAACGTGCTGGCGGTCAGGATGACGATGAGGCCTAAGAGCCCATACACGAAGGCCATCGCTGCGCCGTACGTGGCGCCGAGCAGGATGCCGCGGCGCCGCGAGCCCGCCTGCGCGCCCGCGCCAATGATCGCCAGGTTGATCGGGATCATGGGCAACACGCAGGGCGTCAGGTTCAGCGCCAGCCCACCGAGAAAAACGATCAGCAGGATCGCCAGCGGCCCGCGGCCCTCGAACCATCCGCTTTCCTGCACGCCGGTCTCGGCATTCTGAATGAACGTGAGGAAGTCCTGCGTGCCCAGATACCCACCCGTGGAGCCGAGCACGGTAAAGCTCCCGAGTTGGGCGAGCACGTCGCGTTCGTCGCTCGGACCGACCGGCTCGTCGAGGCGGGGTTCGACGACCGGCGCCGGCAGCGCGGGGGCGGCGCCGCGACCGAATGGAATGCCAGCCATCAGATCATCGTGCACCGCGGTGATCGGCGCCCCCGCCGGCACGATGCGCAGCGTCCAACCGGTCGCTGCGGTCACTGGGAAGTAGCACACCGTCTCGTCGCATGCCTGATAGCGGAGCGTCGCGGGAACCGCGATCTCCTCCGGCGGGAGATCGCCGGCCAGCTCGAGCTTGGCGCCGATGGCGAACTCCCGCTCGAACACGCTCAGCGGCTGATCGACGCCCTGCTGTCGCAAATCGATCGGCTCGGGATAGACGATCTCCGTGACGGTGATGCCGGCGGGCGGCTCGACGGATAGGCGGATTGGGATCAGCGCGGGATCGCGCGGCTCGTTCGAATTGACATGGAACCCCGCGGGCAGGCGAACCTGCAATGCCGCGCGCACCGCCGTCCCAGCGTGGGCCGCGTCGGTCTCGACGATCGGGGTCAGATCGGCGCGCACGCCACCCACCTGCGCACGTACGACCGCGGGCGTCGTCAAGGCCAGGCACCCGGCAGCGACGAGTCCAGCTCGAATACGTGTGACGATACTCATCCTCACGACCACCTGATCCGCTCCTGACCGGGCCCCCATTTGATATGAAACACGTCAGACACGGCTGTGTATTCCATCGGCGGTGCCACGCGCGAAAAATCCGGCCTTCCTCCGGTAAGACACCGAACAGCTTGCTTTTCTTCACGTACCGCTCTGTATCTCAGTGTCAGTGTCGAGAGGTCAGGATGCCGAATCTGCCGGCCTTCATTGCCCGTGTAGACCATGACACCGGCGGTCACGAGCGCGCCCGCGAGGAGAAGCCCCAGGAACCAGCGCGGCGGCGGCTCGGTCCGAAACAGCCACAAGCCTGCGAGCGCCAGCGCGCCGACCCACTCGATGGCAAAGAAGGCGAACTCCGCCGCCTGCGCGTGCTGCTCTACGACCTCGGCCGGCACGCCGAGCTGACGCGCGATGGCCTCTTGGGCCGGTTCTCCCGTGACATAGACCGGAATCGACAGCATCGCCACGCCCAAGAGGGTCGCCAGCGCCAGGGTCACGAGCTCGCGGCTGTTGCGCACCATGGCCACGACGACCAGCACCACGCCGAAGATGCTGCCGATGACGCTGAAATGATTCAGCATCAGGTGGACCTGCGTGGGAGTCATTCGTTCCCTGACGGCGCCGGTGCAGGGCCGATTGCAGACGGACATCGGTCAGGACGGACGCTTTGCGGACACACGCCATCCCTTCCCATCGGCACGCTGCCATGACCCTCTCGCCGCGTCAGGCGCCCGTTCAAAACCGCCACGTCAGCCGGCCGCCGCGGCGCAAACTGGACCGGTGTCGCCTCGCTTTCCTTCCCAATCGCGTAGATGTTGTTCGTCAGGTTCGTGACGTCGAACTCGAAACTGACCGTCTGCTCGCCGCGGCGCCACAGGTCGATGCGCGCGCTGAGATCGATCGTCCAGTGGTCCGGCGGCCTGACGATCTGCTCGACCTCCTCGCCCCCGACGTCGATGTTCCGTTCGACCGGTGTGCCGCTACCGTACCGCGTCACGACGCCGACCTGCGCATGCCTCCAGGGATGGCGGTAGAACGCCTCCGAGGTGAGGGTGTGCCGCTGATCGAAGGCTGGCGCAATCTCCTCGCCTGGCTCGTGGGCCTCGGCGGCGAAGCCTCCCGAGATGGGCGCGACGAATTCCACTTTCGCCAGCGCGTACTGAACGCGACCGCTGAGGCCCTGCTGGGCATCAGGCCGGACGTCGACGCCTACCTCGACGCCGTTTGCGCGCGCCTCCTGGAAGTTGGTCGGGAGAAAGAGCCGCGAGTTCGAGAGCTCAGTGGTCTCGAACGCGTTCTCGCCCGTGTGCCGGTAGGCACCCAGATTGAGGAACACGTCCCGATGCACCTGCTGGCTCCACCCCGCCTCGACGTGGTGCTGGGTGTACGGCTTGACGTCTCCGGCGCCGGTGCCCGCGCGGGCATCGCCCAGGAAGTCGGCCAGGAGCACGTATTCGATCGGCGGCGGCGTGAACAGCCGGTTATAGGCGAACCGCGCGACGGATCGGGACGCGGGGAGGTGATACGCCAGGCCAACCCGTGGGCTCAGCTCGGTCTCGGCGCCGAAGAGCTCCCAGCGATCAACGCGCGCGCCCACGTCAGTGTCAAGTTGCCCAGGGGTGAGAACCGATCCTGCAGGTAGACGCCGTACGATCGAGCGGTCTGTCGCCCCTGGAAGGCAAACGCGTCGAGCTCGACCTCGTGGGCGTCGCCAGCGTCCGTGGGTGCGCTGCGGTGAGACGCCTCAGGCCCGCCCTCGTCGTGTTCATCGCGAGGGTCGAATGTCACGCCTTCCCGAAGTCGCACAGCGGCGATATCGATCCCTGTCTTCACGCGATGAGTTCCCACCGCGCGCCACCAGTCCGCCTTGACGCCGACGGTCAGTGTAGATCGCGATCCGTCGGCGAGCGGCGACTGCGGGTCAGATGTGGGGTGCAGTCGATCGAACACTGTTCGCTCGTACAGCGACGTGCTCAACAGCGAGCTCGCCGAGAACGTCCGTTGCCACGTCAGGATGGCCGTCTGCGAGTCGATCGACCGAGTCGCGTCGCGGCCCAGCTCGTCCTCCTCGACGGTGTTGGGCATGTCGAACCGGGACCCGCCGCCGGCCACGAAGAGCTTTACAAGATTACGATCTCCCTGGTAGTCGAGCTGCCCGGCACCGCGGACGATGTGCCCGGAGTCGTGACGCTCCTTCGCCTCGGGCGGATTCAGGTAACGGTCCGATCCCGACGCGCCACCGTACACGTAATACCCAAACCGTCCGGCGCTGTTTCCGTAGTCGACGGCTCCATCCCGGTGCCCGACGCTTCCCGCTCTCATGACCGCGGCGCCGTGTCCGTCGAGTGTTCGGCCCGACCGCGTGGTCACGTCGAGGATCCCACCAAAGCGATTGCCGAACTCCGCCGGAAACCCTCCGGCCACGAGGTTCACGGTCTCGAAGATCCGGGGACTCAGGCCCGCGATGAAGTGCTGGTGCGCGTTGTCGAGGAACGAGACGCCGTTGATGAACTGATGCAGGGACAGCTCGTTCCCGCGCACGTGGACGAAGTTGTCATGGCCCAGCACCGCGCCGGGCATGACGTGTTCGGCCAGTGCCGGGACGTCTCCGGTGAACGGAGCCGCCAACGTTTCGAGGCGCCGCGCCGTCAGGACGCGCGAGTTCTCCGTCCGCTGAGGATCGATCTGCGGAGCAGACGCACGGACCTCGACCTGCTCCGCGAGGGTCTGGAGGGGGAGCTCGACGATCACCTGCATCGATTGCCGCGGACGCAGCACGATGTCCCGCTCGATGGAGAAGTAGCCCGGTGCCCCCGCGCGTAACCGATACTCTCCCGGCGTCACCGCGACGAAATCGAAGCGTCCGTTGTCCGCTGTCGCTCCGCTGTACGCGACCATGGCACCCTGGAGCAGCTCCACGCGCGCCGAGGCCACCGGCACGGCTGTGCCTGCAGTCTGAACCCGGCCGGACACTGCCGCATCCTGAGCGCCGGCCGTGTGGGCCGGAGACACGCACAGCCCCACCATCCACACGTACCGCGCGCCTCTCCACATGGTTCCTTCTCCATCGTCTCGGAAGGCGCCGAGCGACGGGTGCAACTCCGCCGCGTCTCGTACACGTCGCAGGCGCACCAACACAAGAGGGCCACGCTGTGTGAACGCCGACGCCCGGCGCGTGTTATGAAGGTCGGAAGACGGGTGAGCGCGGTGGTCGGGGACGCGGTGGGAACCGAGTGTCGGCGACCGGGGGCGCGTCGACCAGTGCAACGACCATCATCTGGACCGACGGGGCCACGGGCGTGACAACGGGAAGGAGTCCGGGCCGATTCACATCACTCGGCGGAAGCTCGTTCGAACACGTGCAGGTCAGGCGCTCGCGATCGCCGTTCGCGCGGTCGTCACCGTCCTGTCCGTGGTGCGCGTGCTGCGTAGCTGGTCCATCCGCATGGTGGTGCATCGGACAATCCGGCGCTGGCACACCGGCGTGCGTGTGCTCGACGCCCCTGCACAGGCCAAGCGCTCCGAGCGTGACACCACCCCCGTACAGAGCCAATGTGGTTAGACCAACGGCGAATAGGCGACGCCGAACTCTCTGCATTCGCTCCAACGGATCTTACCCTTGTGAGGGCCGCACGATGCGACGTGTCTTGTGAGCCAATTCACCGTAAAACGTCCTGGGCAGCGGCCTCGCTCGTCGAGCTCTGGCCGGATGGAACGCGCTCGCCGGCGCGCACAGTGGTCTTCAGGCGGTTCTCAGGCGGTGGGAGCGGGCAGTCGTACCGCTCGTCATAGTAGCAGTACGGATGATACGCCTGGTTGAAGTCGAGCTCGTAGAAACCGGTCGGCGTCCGATCGAGATCCAGGTAGCGGCCCGCCGGATAGGTCTCGGTGCCCGTTGTCTCGTCCCGAAACGGCACGAACAGCCTCTCCACGTTCTGCGCGGGCACTTCCACGAAGGCGACCAGCGTGCGCGGCTCGCCGTTCAGCCGGAACTGCAAGGTACCAGCCTTCTGCATCTTGCGCAGCGCGCCGGTCGACGTCGGAATGTCGAACACGCGCTGGTCATCGGTGAGATCGAGCGCCGCCGGGACGCGGTAGAACGGGTCGGGGAGCGTCCTTCCATACCGATCACCGGTGCGCGTCCAGAGACGCGCGGACCCGCGCTATGAACGACCGGCCCGCCGAGCGCGCCCGGTCAGTTCGTGGGAGGTGGAACCGCCTCGAGGTCGGCCACGAGTTCGGCCGGCGTCCAGGTGTTGCCGGTATGCACCTTCACCAAGTGTCCGTCGGGGTCGATCACCGCGGTTCGAAGGTTGTGCACGACCATCCAGCTCGGGTCGCCGGGTTCGGCGATCACGCCGAACCGTTTCGCAAAATCCAGGACCTCGTCCCGATCACCCGTAACGAAATGCCAGATCTGAGGGTGTGCCTGGAGCCCGCGGGCGTGCTCTTTGAGCACGCCCGGCGTGTCGAAGCTCGGATCGAGGGTGACCGAGACCAGGCGGACGTCGGCGAGCTGCGGGGTCTGCTCGATCTGCTGCTGCACTTCGGCAAAGTTCCGGTCCATAAGCGGGCAGAAATCCGGTAGCGGGCAACGCGTGTACATGAACGTCAGCGCCACACGGTGGCCACGCAGCGACGCCAGCGAACGAGGCGTGCGATCCTGATCGACGAGGATGTGCGGCGGCACCTCGTCACCGACATCCAACAGGTCTGACGCCGAAATCACGGGTCCAGCCGCATCGCCTTCGATGGGCGCGTGACCGGTCCTGGTCAGCGTCGACAGGTAGGCCTCGGTCTCACCAACCACGAGCGTGGCCGTAATCAGGTCGCCCGTCTCCTTGCCATCGAGCAACCCGCATCGTTCACGGTGTAAGGCATGGTCATCGCCGGCATGAAGCCTGGAATGTCCTCGTGTTTGACGAGCACTTCCTGTCGTTCCGGCTTGATGCCAAGGATCTGTCCTTTGACCTCGTACTGCTTCGACTCGGCAGCGCGGCTGCACCCGGCGAGAAGCAGCGACGCAAGCAACGTCAATCCCAGGAACCCCATCCCGTGCACCGGAGTAACCTTCGTCGGGACACGCGTCATCACGATCGTAGATACCCGTTGCCAGCCGGCCATGATCGAGGTCCCGGCTCGACGGAGAGGTGCCCGTGCCACGGGCAGCTCTTCTCCAGAAGGTGTCATGACCTTTTTAACGACCGTGCCCCGGCGGATGCGGGGTCGGCGTCCTCACCGGCGACCGCGCAAACTCCTGGTCGACGACGGTCCGGATATCGTGCACCGAGCCTCCCGAGGCGTGCATCTGCCGCGCCCGCGTCGCCACGTCGATACAGACGGCGCACTCGACCCCATGCTCGTCCCACGCGACGACATCGCCGTTTTGGGCGCGTTGCCGGACGAAGCAGTCGTGGTTGCCCACGTACCCCGACCGCTCGCACCCGCAGAAGCAGGGCACGTAGCTCAGGATCTCGGGATGTTCGGCCGCGAACTGGTACGCGGCCACCACCACCTCGCGAGGCCGTGGCGGCGCGTAGGCCTGGAATGGAATCGGCGGCAGACTGGCCTGCTGGTGCGGACCGAGCCCCGCGAGCGCTTCCGCCCTGGCGATCACGGCGGCGTTTGGCACGGCCGTCTGCGCGGGCGGGCCGCCCGACGGTGCGGACGCCGCCGGCTCCGGGCGCCGCACTGCGGGCGGTTCGGCCGCCGAATCGGCCCCGCCCCGGAACGCGACCATGCCGGCCAAGACGAGCACCATGACGATGGCTCCCAGCCAAAGCGGGTGAGAGCCCTTTTTGGCGGCAACGGGTGCGGGTGGCGGAGGAGGACCTTTCGCCGCTGATTTTCTGCCCATGTCCCTCTTCACTTATGGGAGACCGGCGTGCGAGCCGGCACGATCGGGGTGAAAAGACGCCGGGCGAAGCCGAGTGGCAGGGGCGACAACGAACATCAGCCCGGCACCCATGACGAGCAGTGACGCCCACTGCGCCACCGTCAGGCCCAGCGCCACGCGGTCGTTGATACGGATGAATTCAATGAAGAATCGCGCCATGCCGGCCAGCATCAGATAGCGACCCAGCAGTCGAGCATCGGGAATACCGCGCCGTCGCCATCGCAGGAGGACCCACGCGAGCGCGACGAGCAACACCCCCTCATAGATCTGCGTGGGATGCACACGCGCGAGGGTCGGCGGGGCGCCTTCGGGAAATGCGATCCCCCAGGGCAGATCCGTCGGGCGGCCGTAGTCATCGCCGACCAGCAAGCAACCGATCCGTCCGATGGCATGGCCCAGCGCAAGGGCCGGCGTCGCCGCCGCCAGCACCGGCACGACCGGCAGGTGCTTGACCCTGAGGGTGAGCAGCCCGGCGCCCAGACCGCCGACGAACCCGCCATACCAACTCAGGCCCGCCCGCGCGAAGAGGAGGCCGGCGACGGGTGCTTCGCCGAGATGCTCGGCGACGTACAGGAGCTTCGCGCCGAGCAACCCGCCGACGAGACCGACAACTGCGGCATCAAGGGCATCCGCGCCAAACCCGGACCGGGCGAGCTCACGGCGGAACAGCCACAGGCCGACAAGCGCCCCGAGCGCGACCATCACGCCAAAGCTGCTGACTTCAAAGTCACCAAGGCGGAAGAGTACCGGGTACATGGGTGTCCGTGTGCAGACCTACGGGACCGTGTGGTAATGCCCGTGCTCGGGCGACCAGACCTGTCTCGGCCCAGCCCCACCACTGTTGCCGTTGCGTGCGACCGAGGCGATGCCGAAAACGATCGCGGTGGCGACAATGCTGACCAAGGCAACGAGCAGGACGCGGGACTTACGATCGGCGCCGCGCGTCGTCGCCGCCTCGCAACACTGTTTGAACTTCTTACCGCTACCGCAAGGGCACCGCTCGTTCCGCCCAACTTTCCTCTTGTGGGTCATTGCTGGCGTCTTTCGTCGCGCGCTGGAGACGGCGTCATTCCGACGCCCCCGGCTTCCAGGTGCCGTCCAGGAGCTGCGCCGCAATGCCGAGGTCGGCGGTGGGCCACTGGCCGACGTAGTTCTCGCAGATGTACGCGGTCGCCCGGCGCTCCTTGCGGCTGACGCCTTTTAGAAACGGCAGGTTCTGGGCGAGCTGTTGCTGGGCGGGCCCTCCGTCCGCGAGCAGGAGAATCTTGTTCGGAATGAACCGATCGTGGACGAGCCGGAACATGGCGCGCGTGTCGGCCGC
>JACQTK010000238.1 GCA_016210845.1 Acidobacteriota bacterium
GCCCTGCCGCGTCGGCGGCGGCATCCGGACGATCGCTCGCGCGCAGGCGGTCCTCGGCCGCGGAGCGCATGCCGTCATCGTCGGCTCCTCTTTCTTTCGAGACGGGGCCGTGGACGTCGCCTTCGCGCGGGCGCTGGCCGATGCCGTCGGGACGGAGCGCGTGATCGCCGCCGTCGACAGCCGCGGCGGCCAGGTGGTGATTCACGGGTGGAGGACGACGCTTCCGCTGACGGCCGTCGATGCCGTGCGTGCGATCGAGCCGTACTGCTCGGAGTTCCTCTATACCCACGTAGACACCGAAGGGCTGATGGGCGGTACCGACATGGATTCCATCCTGGCCGTCCGGCGGGTGACGACACGCCGTGTGACGGCCGCGGGCGGCATCACTACGCGCGCGGAGATCGAGCGGCTCGACGCCGAGGGCATCGACGCCGTCGTCGGGATGGCGATCTATACCGGGCAGCTCCGGGTGGAGGACTTCGCATAGCGTCAGTGCCTGGTGCTTGGTGCCTCGTGCATGGTTGTCGTTGGTTCCGGGTGCCGGGATTGGTGCCTGAACCAGGCACCGCCAGGCACCAAGTACTAATTCCACCGAAGCACCAAGCACCAGGCACAAAGCACTTCAGTTGCGGTGTCCGCGCCGGTCTGTTACGGTAATCAACGTAATCATTACGTCGTTTACCGTAATCATGACGAACCCCTTCGTCTACGGCGAGATCGTCCCCGACGAGGCGTTCGTCGACCGCGACGAGGAGCTCGACCGCCTGGTCGCCGATCTGACGGCCGGGCAGAAGGTGTTCCTGATCTCGCCCCGCCGGTACGGCAAGTCGTCGCTCATCCGGCAGGCGCTCGGGGCGGTCTCGCGCTACGGCGCTCTGACCATCGAGCTCACCGTCAGCAGCTACAGCTCGTATCTCGCGTTCCTGGAGGGCTACGCCCGCGCGCTGGCGGCCGTCGAGACCAGGTGGCAGCGCGCGCGAGGCTGGCTCACCGAGGCGATGTCGGCCACGCGCCCCGAGGTCAGGTACGAGCCGACGCCGGCCGGCACGGGCCAGATCTCGGTGGCTTTCCCGCTCGTGCGCACCGCGCGGGACGTCAACCGGGTCGCCAACGACATCTTTGCGCTGCCAGGCCGGCTTGCTGCGGATCGCAAGCGAACGGTGGTGGTGGCGCTCGACGAGTTCCAGGCCATCGTGGGCTTCGACGGCGGCGGCGTCGAACAGGCGCTGCGGGCGGCCGCGCAGCGGCAGCGGCAGGTGGGCTACGTCTTCGCCGGCTCCGAGCCGAGCCTGATGGAGCGGATGATCGGCCCTCGCCGCCCCTTCTACAAGGCCGGTCCCGTGATGCGGCTGGACAAGATTCCGCCCGGCGTCTTCGCGGAGTTCATCGAGGCCCGGTTCACCAAGACCGGCATCCGGCCGGAGCCCGGCCTCGGGGCCGCGATCGTCGATCTCGCGGGCAACCTGCCGTACGACGTCCAGCGGCTCGCGCACGAGACATGGGACGATGTCCGGAGCGGAGGCGGGCGGCGCGTGGGGCTCGATGATCTGCATGCGACGCTGGCGCGGCTGCTCGCGGAGCAGGACACGCTGTTCGAGGCCGTCTGGCAGCGCCTGACCCTGGCGCAGCGCGCCGTCCTGCGCGCCGTCGTGCTCCAGCAGGGCCGCGAACTCCTCTCGGCCGACGTGCGCGCGCGGCATCGCCTCGGCGGGCCGTCGAGCATCCAGGCGTCGCTCGCCGCCCTGATCAAGCAGGACCTGCTGCTGAAGGAAGGCCCGCAGTACGTGGTGGTCGATTCGCTGCTGCGGGAATGGATCGCGCGGAAAACGTACTGATCAAGGCACAAGGCACAAGGCTCAAGGCACAAGGTGACCGACGGATTCCTCGCGCGTCTTGGCCTCGGCCGCCCCGAACTGCGGGCCTGGGCGATGTACGACTGGGCCAACTCCGCCTTCTGGACGACGGTCATCGTGGCCGTGTTTCCTCCCTTTTTCAGCGAGTACGCCGCCGCGGGCCTCGCGCCCATAGAGGCCACCGCGCGGTTCGCCTGGACGACGACGATCGCGGTGGCTTTCTCCGCGGTGCTCGGCCCCCTGCTCGGCGCCGTGGCGGACTACCGGGCGTACAAGAAACGGCTGCTGGCGGTGTTCGTGGTGATCGGCGCGCCGGCCACGCTCCTGATGGGCACGATCGGCCAGGGTGAGTGGATCTACGCCGCCATCCTGTTCGGGGTCGCGAACGTGGCCGTGGCCATGACGCTGGTGTTCTACGAGTCGCTGCTGCCCCACATCGCCGCGCCGCACGAGATCGACCGCGTCGCCACGGCGGGGTACGCCGTGGGCTTCGTCGGGGGGGGCATCCTGCTCGTCGTCAACCTCGCGTGGATTCTCTCCCCCACGACCTTCGGCCTGCCCGACGCGGTGGCTGCCATCAAGCTGTCGTTCGTCAGCGTCGGCGTGTGGTGGCTGCTGTTCTCGATTCCCCTGCTGCGACGGGTGCCCGAGCCGCCCGCCCTGCGCGAGGCGGGCCACCTGGAGGCGGCGCAGGCCTCGCCCGTGCGCATCGCCTTCGCGGGCGCCTGGCGCACGCTTCGTGAGCTGCGCCGCTATCCGAATGCCTTCCTCCTGCTGATTGCCTTCCTCTTGTACAACGACGGTATCCAGACGATCATCCGGATGGCCGCCATCTACGGCGCCGAGGTCGGCATCGACCGCAACGCGCAGATCGCGGCGTTCGTCCTCGTCCAGTTCGTCGGCGTGCCGTGCACGCTGCTGTTCGGCGCTGCGGCCGGCCGGATTGGCGCCAAGGCGTCGCTCTTCGTCGCACTGATCGTCTACATCGGGATCGCGATTCTCGGCTACTTCATGGCGACGACGTGGCACTTCTTCGCGCTGGCGTTTCTGGTGGGCATGGTGCAGGGCGGCAGCCAGGCCCTGAGCCGGTCGCTCTTCGCCCGCATGATCCCGAAGCACAAGTCGTCCGAGTACTTCGGCTTCTTCTCGGTGTTCGAGAAGTTCGCGGGCATCTTCGGGCCCGCGCTCTTCGCCTCGTCCGTCACGATCTTCGGGTCGAGCCGAGCGGCCGTGCTGTCGGTGATCCTCTTCTTCGCGGCGGGGGCGCTTGTGCTCACCCGCGTCGACGTGGCGGAGGGCGAAGCTCAGGCGTTGCGCGCGGCGTAAGATCGCAGTCATGTGGATCAGCCTCGCGCGAGGCGTCGTCGCGCTCGTCGTGGCCACGCAGGTCGGTACCCAGGCCTGCTCGCCGCAGCCGGAGACGCCCTCCCCCACGCCATCGCCCGCGGCCGAGGTCTTCACGACAACCGACGGCGTGCGCTTCCAGGTGGATACCGTCGCCAGCGGCCTCGAGATTCCCTGGTCGATGGTCTTCGCGCCCGACGGACGGCTCTTCGTCACCGAGCGGCCGGGACGCGTCCGCATCCTGAATCTGAGCACGCGCAGCTCGGAGCTGGCGCTGACGCTGGACGACGTCTTCACCCAGGGCGAAGCAGGCACGCTGGGCCTCGCGCTCGACCCCGAGTTCTCGCAGAACCGCCTCGTGTATCTGTACTACTCGGCGCGCGTCGCCAGCGGCGGCGCCGTCAATCGCGTGGTCCGCTATCGCGAGGTGAACGCGCGCCTCGCCGAGCGCGTCGTCGTCCTCGACAACATTCCCGCGGCCACCATTCACGACGGCGGCCGCATTCGCTTCGGGCCGGACGGACTGCTCTACGTCACGGCCGGCGACGCGGCCAACACCGGGCTGCCGCAGGATCTCGCCTCGCTGGCCGGCAAGATCCTGCGCGTGAATCGCGACGGCACCACCCCTCGCACGAATCCCTTCGGCTCGCCCGTCTATTCGTACGGGCACCGCAATCCGCAGGGCCTCGACTGGCACCCCTCGACGGGCGATCTGTGGGCCTCGGAGCACGGCAACATCGGCAACGACGAGATCAACGTGATCGACGCAGGCGCCAACTACGGCTGGCCGGAGATCGAAGGGCGCCGCGAGATGCCTGGCATGCGCACGCCGATCACGTTCTACAACCCCGCAATCGCCCCGTCGGGTGCCTCGTTCTACCGGGGCCAGCGCTTTCCCCGCTTCGCCAACAACCTGTTCGTCGGCGCGCTGCGGGGGACGCATCTGCGGCGGCTCGTGATCGAGGGCCCGTCGCGGCGCATCACGAGCCAGGAGTTGCTGCTCGACGACCGGTTCGGACGGATCCGCGACGTGGTCGGCGGCCCGGACGGCTTCCTCTACTTCTGCACCAACAACCGCGACGGCCGTGGCAGTCCGACGTCCGACGACGACCGCATCGTGCGCCTGGTGCCGGCCACGTAGACCTGGAAGCGCCCGGTGACGTGGGGCGGGCCTTTACGGCCTTTACGACCCGCCTCAGGCCAGGCGCTTGGTCGATCGGGGCGTCGCCAGCGTCATGATGGCGAGCCCCACCCGAGCAACGACGCGCCGCCGCGCGGTCGGCTGGCGAGACAATACGGAATACTCGGGTATTCCGCCGCATGGTATGATCCGACCGGGATGAAGATCGGGGTTTCCCTGCCGGAGGAGCTGATCGCGTTCGCCGATGACGTCGCCAGGCGCCGCGGCACGTCGCGGTCCGAGCTGCTCGCGCAGCTCCTCGAAGCCGAGCGAGTGCGGGAGCAGACGGTGGCCTACCTCGACCGTCACGGGTGGGACGTGGCGGACGACGAAGCCGCATGGCGCAGGTATCAGCGCCGGCGCACGGCCGAGGAATACCGTGACGACGAGTGGTGAGTTTCCGCTGCCGCGGCGGGGGGACGTCTGGTGGGTTCGCGTCGACAAGCGGCGCCCCGCCGTTGTCGTACAGACCGACAGGGTCCGCGAGCCGCGCGTGCGATCGTTCCTCGTCGTTCCCCTCACGAGCCGGCTACATCTCGACGGCCTGCCGGGAAACGTCCGCCTGAGCCGTTCAGACACTCGCCTGCCGAAAGCGTCCGTCGCGAACGTCTACGATGTTCAAAAGGTGCTCCGAGCCGACTTCGTGGAGTGCCTCGGCTCGCTTCCAGCGGATCGCATGGCCGCGGTCGCGGACGGCCTGCGCCTCGTGCTCGACCTCTCCTGACCGGCGGTCGCCTTACGCCAGGCGCTTGGTCGATCGGAGCGTCGCCAGCGCCAGGATGGCGAGCCCCCACCCGAGCAGCGCCAGCGCCTGCGGCCACAGCACCTCCAGCCCCACGCCTTTCAGGAAGATCCCACGCAGAATCACGAGGAAGTAGCGCAGCGGCACGAGATACGTGATCGGCTGGATCACGTCCGGCATGTTCTCGATCGGGAACACGAACCCCGACAGAAACACCATCGGCAGCAGGAAGAAGAACACCGTGGTCATCATCGCCTGCTGCTGCGTGTGCGAGATGGTCGAGACGAACAGGCCGAGGCCCAGCGTGGTGAGCAGGTACACCAGACACAGCGCCAGCAGCAGCGCGATGCTGCCGCGCAGCGGCACCTCGAACCACCCGACGGCCACGGCGAGCACGAGCAGCACGTCCACCATGCCGAGCACGGCGTACGGCAGCAGCTTCCCCACGATCAGCTCCCATCGCGCGAGCGGCGTCACGTTCAGCTGCTCGAGCGTCCCCAGCTCCTTCTCCCGGACGATGGCCATCGACGACAGGTTGGTGGTGACGACGAGCAGGACGAGCGCCAGGATGCCCGGCAGCATGAAGACACGGCTCTCGAGCGTGGGGTTGAACCAGACACGGACCTCGGCGCGCACGAGCGGCGGGGTGGGCCCGCCTGGCGCCGCCACTTCCCGCGCGTACGACGCGATGAGGGCGCCCGCGTACCCGAGCGCCACGTTCGTCGAGTTCGCATCGGTGCCATCCGCCACCACCTGGACGACGGTCGGGTGACCCGCACGGATGCGCTCGCCGTACCCGGCCGGAATCGCCAGGGCCATCCACGCCAGCCCCTGGTCCAGGTACGCATCGATCTCGTCGAGCGACGACGGCGAGTCGAACACGACGAAGTTCTGCGACGCGTCGAAGCGCGCGATGAGATCGCGGCTTTCGCTCGAGCGATCCTGGTCGACCACGACCACGGGCACGTCGAGGACGTCGGTGGTGGCGGCATAGCCGAGGACCGTGAGCTGGACGATCGGCGCCAGGATCACGATGGCGAAGAGCCGCGGCTCCCGCCGCAGCTCGAGGAACTCCTTCCGCATGAGATGGCGGACGCGTCTCATGGCCCTACGTCCATTCCCGCTGGAGCCGGAGCGACGCCAGCGCCACGATGACGACGGCGAAGATCGACAGGGCCATCAGCTGCGGCCAGACCACCTCGAAGCCGACACCCTTGAGCACGATGCCCCGAAGCGCCGTCAGGAAGTACCGGGCCGGCACGATCCGCGTGATCGCCTGGAGCACCACGGGCATGCTGGCGATGGGAAAGATGAACCCCGACAGCATCAGCGTCGGCAGGAACGACATCAGGAGCGCAACCTGAAACGCCACCTGCTGCGTCTCCGCGATCGTGGAGATCAAGAGGCCGAACGCCAGGGCGCCGACCAGGAACAACGAGACCGCCCCGAGCAGCATCGGCCACGACCCGCGCATCGGCAGATCGAAGAGCAGCATGGCCAGGCCTACGATGGCCATGGACGAGGCGAGCGAGATGAAGAAGTACGGCACCGTCTTGCCCATCACGTAGGCCAGCGGCCCGACCGGCGCCATGCGCACCTGCTCCATCGTCCCGACTTCCTTCTCGCGGACGATCGAGAGCGCGGTGGAGACGACGGCCGTCAGCATGGCGATGTAGGCGATGAGACCGGGGACGAGGAAGAGGACGCTGCGCAGCTCGGGGTTGTACCAGACGCGCGGCTCCACGGTCACGATCGGGCCCCCGGGGGACCCCAGGCGCGCCTGAAGCTCGTATCGTGCCGACAGCGCGCTCACGAGGTTGAGCGCATACCCCATGACGGTCGTGGCCGTGTTGGCGTTGTCGCCGCTGATGACGAGCTGCACGGCCGTGGGACGGCCGGTTGTGGTGTCGCGGCCGAAGCGGGAGGGAATCACCAGCACCGCCCGCGCGTCGCCGCGGTCGAGCGCGGCGACGATCGCCTCGTCGCTCGACACCTCCTGGACGAGGTCGAAGTAGCCCGAGTTGACGAAGGCCGAGATCACGTCGCGGCTCGCCGCGCTGCGGTCGTTGTCCTGCACGGCGAGCCGGATGTTGCGCACGTCGAAGTTGAGCGCGTAGCCGTAGAGCAGCAGCAGGAAGGCCGGCAGCAGCAGCAGCGTCATGAGCGTCCGGCGATCGCGGCGTATCTGCCGCAGCTCCTTGACGGCGATGGCCAGGGTCCGGCGGGCGCGGGACGAGCCTGCCTGGCGGGCGGCCGTCATGAGGCGGCGCTCCGTTCGGCCACCTCGAGGAACACGTCCTCGAGCGACGGCGGCACGAGGGTGCACGCGGCGGGCAGGCCAGCGCGCTCCAGCCGCGCGGCGATCTCCGCGGGCGTCGCCTTGCCCGCGCGCAGCACCGCGTGCACGGCCGTGCCGAAGATGCTGGTCTTCTCCACGTCGGGCATCGCCTCGAGCCGGCGCATCGCCTCGACGGGACGGCTGGCCCGGACTTCCACGATCGGCCTTCCTTCGAACCGCGCCTTCAGATCGGCGGCCGTGCCGATCGCGGCCAGCTTGCCTGCCTGGATGATCGCGATCCGGTGGCAGTTCTCGGCCTCGTCCAGGTAGTGCGTGGTGACGAGGACCGTGGTCCCCGCGCGCGCCAGCTCGTCGATGAGGCGCCAGAAGCGCCGCCGCGACAGCGGGTCGACGCCGCCGGTCGGCTCGTCGAGGAACACGATGGGCGGCTCGTGGAGGATGGCGCAGCCCAACGCCAGACGCTGCCGCCACCCCGCCGAGAGCGCGCCCGTGAGCGTCGCTTCGCGCCCGCGCAGGCCGGCCATCTCGAGCGCGAACGCGCGGCGCGCCGCCAGTCGGTCGCCTGCCAGGCCGTACACCCCGCCGAAGAAGGCGATGTTCTGGTCGACGGTGAGCTTCTCGTAGAGCGAGAAGCGCTGCGACATGTAGCCGATGCGCCGTTTGACGCCCTCGGGATCCGTGCCGACGTCGATGCCGCCGACGCGCGCGCTGCCGGAGGTCGGCCGGAGCAGGCCGCACAGCATCCGGATCGTGGTGGACTTGCCCGCGCCGTTGCTGCCGAGGAAGCCGAAGATCTCGCCCTGGCGGACGTCGAACGTGAGGTCGTCGACCGCGGTGAACGCGCCGAAGCGGCGCGTGAGATGTCGCACGTCGATGGCCGTCATCGCCCGAGCGCCCGCGCCAGCCGCGCCTCGGCCAGCCGCACCGCGGCCAGGGCGCGCGTGCGATCGAGTTCCGCCTGCAGCAGGGCGACGTCGGCGTCGAGGATCTCGGTCTGGGTGATGACGCCGGCCTGATACCGCTCGCCCACGACGCGCCGCGCCTCGGTGGCGGCCCGCACGCCGTCGGCGGCGGCGGCCACTGCCGCCCGGCCGGAGTCGATCTCGAGCAGCCGCTGCCGCACCTCCAGCGCGACCAGCGAATCGAACTCCTCGAGCCGCTGCCCGGCCGCGGCCGCCGCGCCAGCCGCCTGCGCCGCCTCGGCGCGCGCGCGGCCGCCGTCCCAGAGCGACCACGCGACGCTGACGCCCGCGTCCCACGAATCGTCCCAGCGATCGGCGCGGGGAAAGATGCGCGGGTTGGGCCGCGCGTAGTCGAAGCCGCCGGTGACGCTGACGGCCGGACGGGTTCCGCCCCGCGCGGCGTCCCGCTGGAGCTCCGCGGCCTCGACGCGGAACTGGAGGGCGCGGCGCTCGTTGCGCATCGCGCGCGCCTCCATCACGAGCGCCTCCAGCGCCAGCGTGGAGGGGGCCGCGAGCTCGAGTCCGGTGTCGGGCTCAAGCGGCTGGAGGAGGTCGACGTCGATGAGCCGCGCCAGCTCCGCCGACGACATGTCGCGCTGATTGCGCGCCTCGATCAGGAGCATCCGCTGCCGCGACTGCTGCGCTTCGGCCGAGGCCACGTCGTTCGGCGGCACGAGCCCTGCGCCGAGCCGCTCCCGCACGTCGGCCAGATGAGCCTCGGCGCGCGTGACCGCCCGCTCGAGCACGTCCACGCTGGCCCGGGCGGTGACGAGCGCCCAGAAGGCCCTGGCGACGTCCAAGCGCAAGTCGGCTGCGGCAGTCTCGACCTCCGCCGCCACGGCGGACGCCTCGGCGCGTGCCGCCCGCTCGAGCGCGTCGGTCCGCCCCCCCGTGTAGATCGGCCACTGCAGGTCGAGCCTCGTGCGGTAGTTGTCGGGCACGTCCGGGTAGAGCACGCGCGGCGCGCCCAGGGGGCTCGGCACGATGAACTCGGTCACGTGGTTGGTGCGCGTGTAGCCTGCCGCCAGCGACACGATCGGCCGATCGGAGGCCTGGCGCACGGCCACCGTGCCCTGCGCGGCCTCCTCCCGCGCCCGCGCCTCGGCGAGGCGATGACTCGCGGCCAGTGCGCGGCGCTGAGCCTCCTCGAGGGAGATCCGCAGCGGCGACGGCTCCTGCGCCCAGGCGATGCTCGTGAAGAACAGGAAGGAGCCACAAAGGACACCAAGACGATTAACCACGAAGAACCCAGCGCGGCTGCGCCGCAACCAAAGAGCGCATCCGCGCTGGGGCGAACCAGTGTTGGCTAGTGACACTAACGCGCCTGGAGAATTTGTGCAGAAAAACAAAATTCGGCGCGTTAGTGTCACGAAGATCACGAAGCGCCGTTCGACTGGTCGGCCTGCGACGCAGGCCGACCTCGCAAGGGACGAGGCCGCGAACGCAACCGGCTCAGAATCCACGGCGACCGGTTGCGTTCGCGGCCTCGTTCCTCGCGAGCCGTCCCTGACGGCCAGTCGAACGACGTTGGATAACGATTCCGATCGGGCCTCCGTGGCCTCCGTGGCTTTCGTGTCCTTCGTGGCCCACACCGTCTTCGTGCTCTTCGTGGCAATCGTCATCATGGCGTCGTATCCTTCGTGGCCAGGCGGGCAACGAACACGTCCTCGAGCGACGCATCGGCGCGGAGCGAGGCGCGCAGACGGGACGGCTCGCCGCCCGCGAGCAGGCGCCCCTCGTGCAGCAGCGCCACGCGCGTGCACCGCTCCGCCTCGTCCATGTACGTCGTCGACATGAGGATGGTGATGCCCTGCGCCAGAAACTCCGACAGCAGCTTCCAGAACTCCCTGCGCGAGATGGGATCGACGCCCGTCGTGGGCTCGTCGAGCAGGATCAGATCCGGCTCGTGCACCAGCGTGCAGGCCAGCGCGAGCTTCTGCTTCATCCCGCCCGAGAGCTGATCGGCCCGCCGCGTCCGAAACGGCGCGAGCTGAGTGATGTCGAGCAGCTGGTCGCGGCGCTGGTGATACCGGCTGACGCCGTGAATCTCGGCGAAGAACGCGATGTTCTCGTCGATCGTCAGGTCGCCGTACAGGCTGAAGCGCTGCGACAGGTAGCCGACCCGCTCCGTCATCCAGCGATGGTCGCGGGCCGGGTCGCGATCCAGCACGCGCACGCTGCCCGCGTCGGGCCGCAGCAGCCCGCCCATCAGGCGGATGGCGGTGGTCTTGCCCGCGCCGTCCGCGCCGATCAGGCCGAACATCTCGCCCCGATCGACGGCCATCGTCAGCCCCTTCAGCGCCTCCGTCGCCCCGTAGCGCTTGGTGACACCGGTCAGCTCGATGGCCGCGCTCATGGCAGCGTCAGCTCGGCGTCGACGGGCATGCCCGGCTTCAGGACGCCCTCGCGGTTGTCCACCGAGACCTTGATTCGGTACACGAGCTTGGATCGCTCGTCGGCGGTCTGCACGTTGCGCGGGGTGAACTCCGCGCGGGGCGACACGTAGGTGACGGTGCCAGGAAGACCAGGGCCTCCAGCGTCGGTGAAGACCGTGGCGCCCTGACCGAGTGTCACGCGCGGGATGAGCGGCCCGGGCACGAACAGGTTGGCCCAGGCGTGATCCAGATCCGTGACCACCAGCAGCGGCATGCGGGGGGCCGCGGCCTCTCCGAGCTCGACGAGCTTCTGAGTGACGACGCCCGCGACGGGGGCCACCACCGAGGTGTCCTTCAGCGCCTTCTCGAGCACCGCGATCTGCGCATCGACGGCGGCCAGGCGGGCGCGCGCGGCGTCCAGCTCCTCGCGGCGCGGCCCTGCCTGGAGCCGCGCCACCACCTCCTGCGCCGCACGCACGCGCTCCCTCGCGCCGCTCACGCGCTCGCGCGCGACGTCCGCCCTCGCCCGGGCATCGTCGCGCTGCTTCTGCGATCCCGCGCTCGCCTGCAGGAGCGCCTCGAACCGCTGCAGGTCCGTCTCAGCCGCCTGCAGCTCGGTCTCTGCCGCGGCCGCCTCGGAGGCGGCCGCGGCCACCTGCGCCTGCGCCTGACGAATGTCCTCGGGCCTGGATCCCGCCTGCAGCAGTCGAAGCTGGGCCTCGGCAGCCGCGCGCTCGGCGCGGGCGCGCCGGATCTGCAGCTCGATATCTCGCGGGTCGAGGCGCGCCACCACGTCGCCTTCGGCGACGCGATCGCCTTCGACGAGGCGGAGCTCGACGACCCGCCCGCCTACTTCCGCGGAGACCTGCACCTCCGTGGCTTCGACGTGGCCCGAGACCCGCACGGTGTTCGAGGGCTCGGGCTGACGGCAGGCCACGAAGGTGGCCACCGCCACGAGCGTGATTCTCAGCAGCATCGGTACTCGCACGTCGGTCACTCCTCCGCAGGCACGTGGGCGCGCAGCATGCCGCGCGCCGACACCTGCATGTGGCGCACGAACTGGTCCACCTGGCGCGTCTCGGCCGCGGCAAGGCCCCGTGCTGCGCGGCGGTTCCGAGCCACGACGTGCTGGCGCGCGAAGAAGATCAGGATCGCCGGCAGGATCGTCATGTGCGTGAGCAGCGGATCGGCATCGCCGAACACGCCTTCCTGCTGGCCCTGAACGATGACGTCGCGGACGGCGAGGTACACCGCGTTCATCATCCCGAAGGTATCCGAGTCGACGTGGGGGGCGCCCGAGGCCAGCTCGCGCAGCATGATGGGCGGGAACCAGGGACGCGCCGCCGCTTCCTCGACGACGGTCACAATCCAGGCGTCGAGCTTGGCATCGGCCGGGCCCGGACCGTCGGCGATGGCGCGCGCACGGACGCCGACGGCGCCGAACATGTCGCGCAGGATCGCCACGTACAGCCGGAGCTTGCTGCCGTAGTGGTAATAGAGCATCGCCTTGTTGACGCGGGCCCTCGCGGCGATGCGGTCCACACCGGCCGCGTCGTAACCGCGGGCGGCGAACTCGGCCGCGGCGGCGCGAAAGAGGGCGGCCTGGGTGTCGCGGCGGGACGTCCTTTTGTTAACCAACCAGTTAGTTATCTGCCGGAGCGGTGCGGCGTGTCAAGCACGGCCGCGTGGAGTACCATCCGCTCATGCGCATCGTCGTCGCGGGGGGCACGGGGTTCCTCGGAACGCACCTCGTCACGGGTCTCCGCGACCATGCCCACCAGGTGACCGTCCTCACCCGGACGCCCCGCCGCCCGGACGAGGTGCGGTGGAGTCCTGGCGGTTCCGATGGCACCTGGGCGCGCGCGCTCGACGGGGCAGACGCCGTGATCAACCTCGCGGGTGCGCCCATCGCAGCCGGCCGCTGGACCGCGGCGCGAAAGGCCGCCATTCGGGAAAGCCGCGTGCGTGCGACGCGCGCGCTGGCCGCGGCCCTGGCCAGTGCGCAGCGGCCGCCCGCAGTGTTCATCAGCAGCTCCGCCATCGGCATCTACGGGCCGCACGGCGAGGAAGCCGTCACGGAGGACGCCCCTCTGGGGAACGACTTCCTCGCGTCCGTCGGCAAGGAGTGGGAAGCGGAGGCGCTGGCGGTGGCGCGTACGACGCGCGTGGTGCTGCTCCGGACGGGCCTCGCGCTGGACCGCCACGGCGGCGCCCTTCCACGCATCGCACGTCCGTTCTCTGTGTTCGCGGGCGGACCGCTCGGGTCGGGCCGGCAGTACATGTCGTGGATCCATCTCGACGACTGGACCGCCATGGCGCGCTGGGCGCTGACGGACGACCGCGTGTCGGGCGCGCTCAATGCGACCGCTCCCAATCCCGTCACCAACCGTGAGTTCGCCCGAACGCTCGGGCGCGTCCTCGGCCGGCCGTCGATCGTGCCCGCCCCGGCCTTCGCGCTTCGCCTGGCGCTCGGCGAGATGGCGGACGCGGTGCTCACCGGCCAGCGCGTGCTGCCGGCGAAGGCCGAATCACTCGGATTTGAATTCCGTCATCCACGCCTCGAACCGGCACTGCGTGCGATCTTCGGGCGTGGGTGACGCGATCGCCTCCTCGATCGCGCGCGCGTGGCATAGGATGCGGCGGTCGGCGGTGCCCGTCCGTCGGGCCCGCACCGAGGCGGCGTGTGCCTCCTGCAGACGGCCCGCCTGGAAGTACGCCCACGCCAGCGCGTCCATCGTGAAGATGTCGGACCGCTGCCGCGCGGCTTCCTCGGCCAGCCGCACGGCCTCCTCCACGCGGCGTCCCCGCTCCGCGAACAGCCGCGCCAGCGCGCCGGGCTGCGGCGCCTCCGACTTCCACCCCTCACGCTCGAGGGCTTCCGCACGCTGATACATCGCCTCCGCGCCACGGGTGTCACCCGTTTGCGCGAGCAGGTCGCCGACGCTGGCCGCCAGCTCGACGTAGGCGTCGCCGAGCACGCCGTAGTTCCACGCGTCCTGGCGTCGGACGGCGATCGCGCGCTCTGCGACCGCGATGGCCTCCGCGAAGCGGTGCTGCGAGAGGTACACGGCGCCCAGCAGCTTGAGCGCCGAGTACTCCGCGGGATCGCGCCCCAGCACGGCCTTCAGCACACGTTCGGCCTCGATGGCGTGCGCAGCGTCCACCTCCACGCGGGCCTTCCGCAGCAGCACCTCGGCCAGCCGAATCGCGGCCGGTGTGTCGGCGGCCTCCTGTGTCAGCCGCGCCCGCGCGATCGCCTCGGCCTCGTCCAGATCCAGCCGCGAGGTGCCCTGCACGAGCGGCAGGCGAGGAGGAGAGGCGTCGCGCCCGCCAACCGGCCAAACCGCCCAGGCGGCCGCGACACTCGCGACGATCACCAGCAACGGAACGACATCGCTTCGAAGATGTGACATGAGGGTCACCCCGGACCTCATCGCAGCCGCGGCTCCTGCTCCCTGTCGCGGCCGGGATGCGGCACGGTGAGGAACGGGAAGACGTCGAGATACTCCTTGTCGTTCGCGTCCACGCCGTCGCCCAGCCGGTTGTTCGGCGTGCGCACGAACTCCGGCGTCAGCGGCGTGGCCCCCGCCATCGCCTGCAGCGCGATATCCACCACGTCGTCGCCCACGCGGCGGCCGTTGGGGAAGCCCGCCAGATCGCCGCCGAGGACGCCCAGCCGGTGCGGGCGGGGGGATGGCGGAATCGCGGTGTTGAGCCGCAGCATCTCGGAGGGTCGAGGGTGCGTGCCGATCTGATTGAGCCCTGGAATGCCCGTCAGGAAGATCGTGACGAGGTCGCTGCGCGGCGTGGCCGGCGTCCGCACCTCGAAGAGCGCCTGCATCAGCGGCGGCAGCAGCGGGTGCGTCACGAAGCTCAGGGCCGCTCCGTCGCCGGTCGGCTCGAGCCCGTTGAAGACGTCCTTGATGCCGACGGGAATGACCACCTCGTTGACGAGGGGGTTGCCGAGGCGCGAGACCTGCACCCAGTCGCCGCCGTGCGACTCGCCGCCCGCGGCACGCGTGGTCGTGCTCATGCGGCTGGCCGTGGACCACACGCCAATGGTCGCGTTGGGATCGCTGGCGCTGGCCGGGCGCACGCCGTTGCGCGTGACACCCGTGATCGGCACCTCGATCGCGATGGTGTGCACGTTGTAACCCGCCAGACTGTCGATCGGCAGCCCGAGGCCGCTCGCCAGCGATCGGAGCCGCAGCAGGTCGAAGGTGGCGCCGAGGTCCACGTAGAAGCCCTCATCCCGCGGGCCCGCAAACAGGCGGATACCGTCGAACTCCTGGGCGAAGACGCCGCTGCCGAGCTGGCCGTTGTAATCGCGGATGGAGCTGACGCCGACGTTGGCGGGCATCACGGGCACGTGGTCGGCGATGCGCCGCGCCGTTCCGGTGCGCCGCGGCCCGGAGGCGCGGGTGACCGCGTAGAACTGCCGGACGTTCAGATCCGGATCGTCGAGCGACGACACGGGGCCGGTGTTGTAGAGGAACGTGCTCGGGTTGCGGATCTCGGTCCGGAACCGGAACTGAAACGTGATGTCCTCGACGGCATCGCCCGTGTTGTCGATCATGATCTCGTAGAGCACGTTGTCGTCGAACTTCCAGAAGTTCGGGCCCGAGCTCGGAAACTGCAGCGGGATGAAGTTGGCGATCAGCACGACGCGGTCGGGGCGCTCGGGGCTGACGAACGCGTACACGTCGGTGTTGTCCGCGAGCGGGTCCTGGCTGATGAGCGGCGCCTCGCGGTGACTCGAGGCCGTGGTCGGCACGATGGCGCTGGCGGCCACGCCGAGCGCGATGGCGATGGAAACGAGCTTCCTCACGTCACACCTCCCACGGTGTCTACGCGAGGCGGCGGCGGTTGGATTTATGCGGGCAGGCCCATCAGGTAGAACGCGCCGGTTGGCGCGGAGAGGCCCCCGGCCGGCTCGAGCGTCACCGCGACGGCCGTGGGGGCGGGGATGTCGGGAGGCGTGCTGAAGTAGACGGTGCCCCCGCCGGCCGCGTCGGGCGTCAGCAGCCCTGCGCTGACCGGCCCCTGGGCCGTCACCACCCACACCTGATAGACGCGGCCCGCGGGCAGCGGCGGCAGGTTGGAGGCCGTGAAGACCATGCCGCGAGCGCGGCTCCACAGCGCCCGCGCGCTGGCCTGCGGCGCCGCGGGCTGACCCGCGAGGTCGATGCGCGCCACGTCGGGGGCCGCCAGCACACCCATGGCGGACTGCAGGTCGGAGGTCGCCTGCCTGGCGTCGGCCGCCGCCCGATCGGCCACCGCCGCCTGGAGCAGCGCCTGCGCGAGGCGGTCCTCGAGGTCCGTCACGCGCGTCTGCAGGCGCGCCGCGTACGCGCCGACGCCGAGCGTGAGCACCAGCACGGCGGCGAGCGGCAGCCACCCTGGCCGCTCGCGCGCGACGGACGCGGCAGCACGCGGGCCCTGGGCCGCGAACGCCCCGAGCACGCGCGCGCGCAGTTCGGGCCGCGGCGTCCGCGAGGGCACGGCGTGCGCGAGCGCGTCGGCGACGCCGCGCAGCGACCGCACTTCCGCGGCGCACTCCGCGCACGTGGCCAGGTGCGCCTCGAACGCGGTGCGCTCGTCCGCCTCGAGGCTGCCCAGCACGTAGGCGCCGGCCTGGCCTTTCACGTCGGTGTGCGCGGCGCTCATGACCGCTCCTCCGCCAGCGCGTCCCGCAGCTTCAGCAGGCCGAGCCGGATGCGGGTCTTCACCGTGCCCAGCGGCTCCTCGAGCTGCTCGGCGATCTCACGCTGCGTCAGCCCGTCGTAGTACGCCAGCTCGATCGCGAGCCGCTGGAGCAGCGGCAGCTCCCCCAGCGCCCGCTGGACGAGGCGCACGCGCTCGGCGTCGATCAGCCCCGTCGCCGCGTCGGGATCCGTCGCGGGCAGCGCGTCCACTGCCTGGGCGTCCTCCAGCGTCTGCGGACCCGATCGCGCCCGCCGCGCGCGCAGCTTGTCGATCGCCCGCGTCCGCGCCATCATCAGCAGCCAGGCCGCGACCACGCCGCGCGACGGGTCGTACCGAGACGCCTGACGCCACGCCTGGGTGAACACCTCCTGCACCACGTCCTCCGCGTCTCCCTCGTCATCGACGATGCGGAGGACGAGCGAATAAATCGTGCTGGCATGCCGATCGTACAGTCTGGCCGCCGCGTCGCCGTCGCCGTCGGCGAGCCGGCGCAGCCACTCGCGGT
The DNA here is from genome assembly GCA_016210845.1 of Acidobacteriota bacterium. Classification (GTDB taxonomy): domain Bacteria; phylum Acidobacteriota; class Vicinamibacteria; order Vicinamibacterales; family UBA2999; genus JACQTK01. The sequence goes on from JACQTK010000238.1 coordinate 16,967, forward strand.
CTTCCTCGTGCGACACGACCGGTTCTGGCCGAAACGCAGCCAACGCCGCCAGCAGCCCCATTACCGTCATCTACGCGTGACCCGCCAGCGCGGATGGTAGCAAAGGTGAGGGCCCAGGCCTCAGGAGCGCTTCACCGGGCGTAACGGGCGAGCGTCTCCAGCCAGAGCGGGACGGGCTCGGGCGAGCCGGCGGCGCGCTCGAGGACGATCTGCCTGGTTTCGAGCCGCCTGCCGTAGAAGCGCTCGTTGGCGTCGCGATCCTGACGAATGGTGCTGCCGTTGATCGTGACCCCTGCAAAGAGGCCGCGCGCCCTTGAGTAGCTGAGGATCTGGGCGCGCATCTGGATGTCCGTGGCCGCCTTGGCGTCGCGCCCCACGGGCCCCGCGGCCACGGCGGCGTCGGCGCCGAGCGTGAACTGGTTGCGCAGCAGGTTCTCCAGCCCCCGCCGGTCGTTGATGACGAGAATCACGTCGGCCGCCTGCCCGCCGATCTGCAGGCCGACGCTGCCGCCGGTCAGCGTGAGGAACGCGGGCGGCGACCAGCGGCCGTCGGTGCGGGCGCTGATCACGCCGCGGCCGCGCAGGCCCCCGACGATGAAGCCGGCCCGGATGGTGCTGGGGAAGATGGCGATGCCCTCGGCCTCGCCGAGGATCGCTTCGGGAATCGCCTTGTCCTCCGCCGCCATGATCTCGCCGAAGACCGTGGCGGCCTCGCGCAGCCGCTTGGCTTCGTCGGATTCCTGCTGTCGTGCGTGGGGGCCGGAAGGGAAGGCGAGCAGCAGGGCCAGCGTGAGGGCTGTCCCAATCCAACGCGTCATAGGTGTCGCTCCTGGCTCGGCGCCCCGTAAAGGGGCGCCCTACACTGTGGCCTGAGGCCTGAGGCCTGAGGCCTGGGGCCTTCAGATGATAGCCGGAGCGTTCGCGCGGAAGTTGCCGCCGAGGATGGCCACCGAGTCGGCCCCGAGCCAGCCGTCCAGCACCCTGGCGTAGACCGCACGAAAGTCGGTCTCGTAGCGGACGTCCGCGCCGCTATTCTCGAGCGTCGGGTTGCCCGGATCCAGGGAGGCGGCCGTGCCGAAGATGCCGCCGCGGGCGGTCCCGCCGATGGCCATCATCACGCCGCCAGCCCCGTGGTCGGTGCCCGCGCTGCCGTTCTCGGAGATGCGCCGCCCGAACTCCGAGAACTGAAGGATGAGCGTGTCGTTGAGCAGCCCCTGGTTGCGGAGGTCGCTGTAGAAGGCGAAGAGACTGTCGCCGAACGTGCCCATGAGGTTCGCGTAGGCGCCGCCACCCGCGTTGCCCTGGTTCGAGTGCGTGTCGTAGCCGCCGGTCTGCACCCAGTACACCCGGGTGCCGATGCCGCGTACCATCGACGCCGCCACGGTGCGCAGCGCCAGCGCAAAGCCGTTGTTGGGATAGGCCACCGACGGCGCATAGGTGTTCACCGACGACACGCGGTCGAGCGTCGAGAGCGCCGCGCGAATCGAGCCGTTGACGAACGACAGGTGCGGCCGATCGGCCGGCAGGTGCGCCGACATGCCCGTGGCGGCATTCCGCTCGTTGAGCGCCTCGGCCGCGCCGTTCGGGCTCGACAGGCTGTAGGTCTGCGCGTTGGGAATGGCCGGTACGGCCACGTTGCGGGCGACCAGCGCGCGCGGGGTCTCGCGCATCGTGTTCCAGGCGATCAGCGGGTCCACCGGCGAGGGCAGCGTGTCGAGGTATCGCCCCAGCCATCCCAGGCCGGTCGGCGCGTTCGGATCGGCCGTACCCCAGATGTCCGTGCCCTGGAAGTGCGACCGGCTCGAGTTGGCATAGCCCGTCCGCTGCACGATTGCCAGACGGCCCTCGTTGAAGATCGTGCGAAGGCCGCCGAGCCGCGGGTGCAGGCCGAGCGCCTTGCCGGAGGAATCACTGCCGATCTGCAGCACCTGTCCCGCGGGAATCGCGATGGCGGGCCGGCGGCTGTAGTAGAACGCATCCTGGTACGGCACCACCGTGCTCAACGCGTCGTTGCCGCCCCCCAGATAGACCACCACGAGGCTGCGAGACAGCGCGCCCTGGGCGCGCGCGATGTCGGCGAGGAAGGCCGGTGCCGCAAAGCTGACCGTGAACGCGGCCACGCCATCGCGGATGAACTCTCGACGTGTCACCTTCATGCCGCGCTCTCCCTAGATGAACTGATACTCCGACGAGCCGACGATGAGCTTCGCGAGTCCGGCCGCTTTGGCGGTGAGCTGCGAGTCGGACAGCGGCCAGGCCGCGCCGCTCTGCAGGTAGGTGAGCAGCTCGTGATAGGGCGCCGTGTCGTACGGCGCGGGCGACAGCCGCTCCATGAAGGAGGCCAGCAGGTCGTCGGGCGACTGGCGGGCGAACGCGGAGGCGCGCCCGAGGTTGAAGCGCTGGTTCGCCGCCAGCGTCGACGCGAAGTTCATGCGCGCGAGCACCGCCCCGGTCGAGAACCAGTCGCGGCCCAGCGACCAGCCGGCCACGTCCGGCGGCTCGAAGAGCGACTGCCCCATGTTGAGCAGCGGCGTGCGGGCGGCATCGATCGACAGCCCGTTCCAGCCCACCTCGCGAATCGCGCGTATCACGAACTCCACGGGCCACGAGTAGCGCGCGTGCCACCGCGCAGGATCGAGGAACCAGGGCGAGCGCAGGATGAACCGCACCACGGGCTTCATCTCGGTGTTGTTCATCAGGTACTCGGTAGCGACCGCCTCGACGAAGGCCGGATCGGGCGCCTCGAGCTCGCTCACGAAAAAGCCCCACAGCTTGCGCGCCAGGCGCCGCGCGGTCTCGGGATGCGTGGCTAGGGCGGTGATGAAATCGATCCCGTCCTGCATGCCGTCGGCAGCGGAACGCGCGGGAATCGTGCGCGTGCCGTCGCGGTAGATCGGAAACGTGAACGTCTTGGCGGAGGTCTCGTGCTGATTCGCGTTGTAGAAGAACTCCCAGTACGCGTTCGGATCGGTGTTCCGGAGGCGCTGCGGGTTCCGCAGGTTCCAGCCGGTGAAGACGCGGGCCGCCGCGTACACGTCCTGTTCGGTGTAGTTGCCCAAACCGAACGTGAACAGCTCCATGATCTCGCGGCCGAAGTTCTCCTGCGGACGGGCGCGGGCGTTCGTCCGCCCATCGAGCCAGACGACCATCGCGGGGTCCCGTGCGACTTCGACCAGGAGGCTGCGGAAGTTGCCCAGCGCGTACTGCCGGAACAGCTCGAGCTGTCCCTGCGGGCCTGGGAGCTCGCCCGCCTTGAGCGCCAGCATCTTGGTCGCGGGCAGCGCGCCAACCGTCCCCGCGAGCTTGCTGTAGGCCGTGGCGAAGTGGTTGTGCCAGAACAGCGCCATCTTCTCCTGCAGCGGGCGCTGCGTATGAACCATCCGGAACAGCCACCGCTGCCGCGCATCGTCGATCCGGGTGTTCGGGGAGAACTCGCCGCGCGTGGTGATGCCGACGTACGCGCTCTGGCCGATCTTCGAGTCCACATCGTCGGGTTGACGCTGGTACTCGACGAGAAAATCGACCACGATCGAGACGGGGGCGTCCTCGAACCGGTCCAGGTCGTCCGCGGTGGGACCAAACCCCGCTCGCCGCAGCAGGTGCTCGACCTGCCAGTTGCCTCGGGCCATGATGGTGGCTCTCCCGGAGAAGCCTGATTCTAGGGCCGCGCGCCCCTCTCGCGAACACGAAATCGCATGGCGTACTTACGAACCTGGGGGATCTGCGCCTGATGACGAGCGGCGCTCCAGGGGGAGAGCCAAAACCCTGCCATCCGTGCTCCCGGTTGGACGGGGCGGCGCGGGGGCAGGTTGGCTAGCGTGGATTCACGGCGCCGTGGCGCGAACCCTGTCGGGTTCGCGTCGGCGAGCCTGACAACGCTCGCCCCACGCGGCCCGCTACAAGAACATCGCCCTCACCAGGCCCCGCACCGAGAACAGACGTCTGGGATCGCCCCGCTCGGCGATCAGCGACTCCAGCTCGGTGCGCACGAACCGGCCCGCCGACGCGCGCCACGTCAGCAGGTCGAGGAGCCAGGGGCGCGACGACCAGGCCTGCGCGGTGGCGTACGCCGCGTACCGGGGTCGGAACTGACTGCGGAACGCCGACTCGTAGGCCTCGTGAACGGGCTCGCCGTCGCGGCCCGACGACAGGGCGGCGCCCACGAGGCGGGCCGCGAGCAACCCGCTCTCCATCGCCTTTCCGATGCCTTCTCCCGTGGCCGGATACGTCATGGCCGCGGACTCGCCGATCGCGAGAAGGCCGGGCCGTCCCAGTCGCGCCCCCGCCAGTCCGGTGCGCAGCGGCGCACCCTGAAATCCGGTGAGCGCCGTGGACCGCTCGACCAGCTCCGCGGCCGGAGGGAACGTCGAGAGGAAACGCCGCCACAGGTCGTGCAGACTCGGCGCGTCGCGCACGCGTCCGGAGAAGAAGCCCACGCCCACATTGAAGCGATCCCCGGGGCCTGGAAAGATCCACCCGTATCCCGGACACAGCGCCCGGTCGTAGGCGATGACGAGATGCCGCCGCTCGGCGGCGAGCCGAGAGGGAACCTGGAAGTACCTCCGCCCCGCTACCCCGTTCGGCTTCAACGTCGTTCCGACGCCGAACGCCTTCATGACCGTGGCGTTTGCGCCGGCGGCGAGCAGCGTAAAGGGCGCTTCGATGGTGACGGGTTCCGCCGCCGACGTGAATACGGCGCCTGTGACGCGCCCGCTGGAGACGAGGGGCACGGTAGCCGTCAGACCCTCGATGAGGTGCGCGCCGGCGCGAACGGCGGCATCGACCAGCAGGTGGTCCAGCCGCACGCGCGTGAGGCAGCGGAAGGCACCAGACAGGCTGATGAATCGGCCGCTCGGCGCGTAGACGCGCAGCTCGCGCAGCGAGACGGATTCCGCGTCGATGGCCGGTCGAAGGCCCATGACCTCGAGCGCGCCGATGGCGTCAGGGATGAGCGCGTCGCCGCAGACCTTGTCGCGGGGGAACGCATGGCAGTCGACGAGGGCCACGCGCAACCCCGCGCGCGCCAGCCCCCAGGCCGCCGCGCTGCCAGCCGGGCCTGCGCCGATGACCAGTGCGTCGTACGTGGCTGCCACGAGTTACTATCCTACGCGCACGCCAAGGCGTCTGGTGCCTAGAGGAAACCGTGAAGAAACAAAAGCGCAAGCGGGCCCGGACCACGAAGGCCGTGGCAGCCCGACGGAATGTCACGCGAAAGCCGGTCGAGGCCAGCGGGCTGGCGCCGGGGATGCAGGCGATCAACACGTACCTGGCCGTGGCCAACGTCGCCGCCTCGATCGAGTTTCTCGAGCGCACGTTCGGCTTCGCGCGGGGCGTCGTGCTGGCCGACGCCGACGGCCAGCCTCGCTACGCGGAGATGCGGCACGGCGAGTCGGTCGTCATGCTGACGCGCAAGGGCGACGCCACCAGCGCCACGGCGGGCGCCGCCGCGCTCTACACCTACGTGGAAGACGTCGACGCCGCGCTCGATCGGGCGCGCAAAGCGGGCGCGGGCGTGGAAGAGGCCGACGACAAGCCGTGGGGCGATCGGACCGGCACCGTCACCGATCCCGACGGCTACCGCTGGGTGCTGGCGACGTTCAAGAAGCTGGTGCCGTTTTCTTAGTTGTCAGTTGTCAGTTGTCAGTTGTCAGTTGTCAGTTGCCAGTTGCCAGTTGCCAGTTGCCAGATGACGGAAGGCGTCGAAATAGCTCGGGGCCGTCTGACAACTGACAACTGACAACTGGCAACTGACAACTGTCAACTGCCAACGGCCCTCCGATAGCACGCCTCGTACATCGGCACCACGCGC
>JACQTK010000239.1 GCA_016210845.1 Acidobacteriota bacterium
CCTTGGCTGGTTGCCAGTATTTCTTTGGCGCGCTCCGCGCGCCTAGGACCGCTATGCGGAGGGTACCAACGGCAACAAAATCCGCGTTCCGGGCCGCATAGCGGTCCAAGGCGTGCAAACCTGGTCGAGCCGCCGACGCCCTGTCGGCGAGACGGCCCACGCGGTCACCACGCTTTTCGGGTTTTCCTGAGGAAATTCAGGCACCTTCGCAACAAAAGCGGGGGCACCCGTCTTGCCATGCGTGGGGCAGGCACCGACGGGGGTCGGTCGTGGTCCAGCAATCGGCACCCTCCGCGCTTTCTTGAACGGAAAGGATTCGGGACGTGAACGAGATCAGCGAGTCGGCGGTCGTCGCGGCGCTTCGGCGCCAGATGACCGTGGCGGTGGCCCGACAGGTCGCGGCTGCGGGCAATCTGGCCAACGTCGACACGCCAGGCTACCGGGCGCAGGAGGTCACGTTCGAAGAGACGCTCGGCCGCCGGACCACGGCGCTCGCGGCCACACATCCGCGGCACGCAGCGGGCCTTGGCGCCAGCGGCATCACGGTCCAGGATGCCCCTGGTGCGGCGCGACGCGACGGCAACACGGTGCAGCTCGATCGGGAGCTCCTCACCATGGGACGCGCCGCGGGCGACTTCGCCGCGGCGCAGACCGCGCTGGCCGCGAAGTTCCGGCTCGTGCGCTACGCGATCAACGAGGGTCGGTAATGCCATCGCTGTCCGCCGCCATCAGCGCCGCCGCCAGCGCGCTCGCCGTGGAGCGCACGCGCATCGAGGTGGCCGTTTCCAACATTGCCAACGCCGAATCGACGCGCGGCCCCGACGGCCAGCCGTATCGCCGCCGCGACGTCGTGCTGGCGCCCGACCAGGTGTCCGCCTTCGACGCCGCGCTCGGCCAGGCCGGCGCCACGGGCGTCAAGGTCGCGGCGATCGTCCAGGATCACGGCGCCTTTCGGCGGCGCTACGAGCCGTCGCACCCCGATGCCGATGCCGACGGGTTCGTTTCGCTGCCGAATGTCGACACGCCGCAGGAAATGGTGGACATGCTCGGGGCGGCGCGCGCCTACCAGGCCAACCTCGCCGCCATCGGGCTCATTCGCGACATGCTGGCCAAGGCGCTGGAGCTGGGCAGGTAGGCCATGCCGATGGAGCTGTTCGCCACCGCAGGTGCGGCAGGCGCGCGGGGCGCCACTGGATCGGACGCGGCGTCCACCTCGAACCGGAAACCTCAGGCTTCCTCGTCGGGCGACGGGTTCGCCGCGTCCCTCGGCCGGCTGATCGAGGGCGTCGAGCAGACCGCAGGGGACGCCAACGTGGCGATCGCCAACATGCTGGACAAGTCCGGCGAGGTGCACGACGCCATGATCGCGCTGCAGCGCGCGGACATGTCGCTGCAGCTGACGGTGCAGATTCGCAACAAGCTCGTGCAGGCGTATCAGGACATCATGCGCATGCCCATTTGACTTGCGATGTGCGATGTGTGATCGCGTTGGCGAACGCTCATTCGCCGATCACACATCAGGAACCGCAATTCACGAATCGCTCATCGCTGATTGGCTGAATGGATCCTCAACAGCTCTTTGCGCGCCTGCGGGCGCTGACTGCCTCGTTCACCACCGCCCAGCTCGTGACGCTGGCGCTGGCGTTCGTGCTCGTCGTCGGCATCGTCAGCGGCTCGGCCTGGTGGCTGAACCAGCCGACCTACGCGCTGCTCTTTGCCGACATGGATCCGGAGACGGCCGGCCAGACGGTCACGCAGCTCAAGAACCTGAATGTTGCGTATCAACTGGACGAAGGCGGCCGCGGCATCCGGGTGCCCGTCGAACGCGTCGATGAGCTGCGGCTTCAGCTCACCGCTCAGGGGATGCCGGCCTCGGGACGGGTCGGTTTCGAGATCTTCGACCGCACCGCGTTCGGCGCGACCGAGTTCCTCGAACAGGTGAACTATCGCCGCGCGCTCGAGGGCGAGATTGCGCGCACGATTGGCAGCATCTCGGAGGTGGCCAGCGCGCGCGTGCACATTGCGATGGGGAAGGACTCGCTCTTCGGCGAGTCCAGGCCGGCCAAGGCGTCCGTGGTGCTGAAGCTGCGGGGGCAGCGGGCGCTGCCGGCCTCGACGGTGGCGGGCATCAGCAACCTCGTGTCGGCCAGCGTCGATGGCCTGCGTCCCGAGGCGGTTGTCATCCTCGACAGCTTCGGCCGTCCGCTGGCGAGACCCGAAACGGATGCCGATGATCCTCTTGGGGCGGCACAGCTCGAACGGCAGCAGCGTCTGGAGCGTGACATGTCCGCCCGCGTCGTCGCGCTGCTCGAGCCCGTCGTCGGTCCGGATCGCGTGCGCGTGAACGTCGCGCTGCGTCTCAATCCGCGGTCGCTCGAGGAGACCGAGGAGCGCTGGGATCCGGAGACGGCCGTGGTTCGCAGCCGTCAGGCCACCGCCGACATGACCAATGCGGCACCGGCGGGCGCTGGCGTCGTGGCGGGGGCGCGCGGGAACACGCCGCCGTCGACCCCGCCGGCGGCGGGGACCCAGGCCGCGGCCGCCTCGCCGGTCGCCGCGCCGCCGCTGGGTGCCGCTCCGGCCGCGTCGCGAAGCGCCGAGACCACCAACTACGAGATCAGCCGGACGACACGGCGCACGATTCAGCCCCCCGGAGACGTCGCCCGCCTGTCCGTGGCGGTCATCATCGACGACGATCAGGTGGCGGCCCGCGGCGAGAACGGCCAGACGACCGTGACCCGCACGCCGCGCAAGCCGGAGGATCTCCAGAAGATTCAGGATCTGGTCGCCGCAGCCGTCGGGCTCGAGCCCGATCGGGGCGACCAGCTGACCGTGCAGAACGTGTCCTTCGACGAGCCCGTGGTCGAGGAGGGCACGCCGCCGAGCATCCTCGAGCGGTATGCGCCGCACGTGTGGGAGGGGAGCCGGATGCTGCTGATTGCCATCCTCGGGCTCGTGGCGCTGCTGGTGTTCGTGCGGCCGCTGATGCGGCGGGCGGGCGGGCCGGTCGTCCATCGCCAGGCCGCGGGCGTCGCCGCCGTGATGCCCGCCCCCGGACAGCCGCTCAGGACCGTGGCGGATCTGGAAAGCGAGATCGAGGCGCAGATCGACGCCGCCGCCGCTCAACGGGCGGAGGGGCGCCGCCTGCCGGTGCTGACGCGCCGCGTCAGCACGCTGAGCGCCAAGGAACCCGAAAACGTCGCCAGGCTGCTGCGCAGCTGGATCGCCGAACCTGAACGCTGATGGCCATCGTCCAGAAAGGTCTCTCGGGCATTCGCAAGGCCGCCATCGTGTCGGTGCTGATCGGCGAGGAGCTGTCCGCCGAGATCTTCCGCCACCTCCGCGAGGACGAGGTCGAGGAGCTGGTCCGCGAGGTCGCAGCTCTCGGCCCGGTATCGCCCCAGATGAGCGAGAGCGTGCTCGAGGAATTCCACGTCACGGCCTTCAGCGCGGAGTACGCCGCCCGAGGCGACTTCGAGTACGCGCGCCGCGTGTTGAAAAAGGCGCTCGGGGAGCACGAGGCCAAACGCATTCTCGATCGCGTGCAGCGGAACTACCAGTCGACCGCGGGGTTCAACTCGCTGGAGCGCGCGGACCCTGAGCAGCTGTCCAAGTTCATTCTCGGCGAGCATCCGCAGACGATCGCGCTCATCCTGGCGCACCTGAAGCCGAGCAACGCGGCCCATCTGGTGACGCAGCTGCCCGATACGCTCCGCGCCGACGTCCTGACGCGCATGGCGAGCCTCGACGACATCTCGCCCGACGTGGTGTCGCGCATCTCCACGGTCATCGAGCAGCGCCTCAAGACGCTCGGCGGCCCCAGCCGCGAGCAGCACGGCGGCGTGCGCGCCGTGGCGGAGCTGTTCAACCAGCTCGAGCGGAACGTGAGCGCGCCAGTCCTCGAGGCGATCGAGAGCGAGAAGCCGGACCTGGCCGTGGCCATCCGGAATCTCATGTTCGTCTTCGAGGATTTCGTGCACATCGACGACAACGGCATCCGCGAGATCGTCCAGCGTGCCGACAAGAAGGCCCTCACGTTCGCGCTCAAGGGCGCCAGCGAGGAGATCCGCGAGCGCTTCTTCAGGAACATGTCGAAGCGCGCGGCCGAGATGATCAGGGAAGAGATGGAAGTGCTCGGCGCGATCCGGCTGCGCGAGGTGGAAAAGGCGCAGCAGGAGGTCGTCGCCATCGCACGCAAGCTCGAGGAGGAGGGCGTGATCGTCACGGGCGCCGCAGCCGGGGAGGCGTATGTCATCTAGGGCCAGGCGTATCACCGGCCCGGCGGCCGTCGTCTCGTTTCCCTGGGGGGACGCCGACCTGCGGCACCCTCGGCGGCCGGTGGCTTCGTGCACGAAGGCGGCTCCGTCGTCGCCGCTCGACGGCGTCGAGCGCGAGGCGTTCGCCCGGGGGTTCGCCCAGGGTGAGGCGGCGGCCGCCTCCGCCGCCAACCAGCGCGGCGAAGCGATGCTCCGTCAGTTGGCGCAGACGCTCGACGACCTCGTGCGCGTGCGGGCAGAGATGATTCGGCACACCGAGCGCCAGATGGTCCAGCTGGCGCTGGCCCTGGCGCGCCGGATCGTCCACCGGGAGGTCTCGCTGGACCAGGACCTGCTGATCGCGATGGCGCGCGTGGCGCTGGATCGTCTCGGCGAGGGCGCCCGCGTCACCGTGCGGCTCCATCCCGAGGACTACGAGGCGACGTCGGCCGCGCAGGTATCGCTCGGGCGTGCCGGCGTCTCGGTGGTGGCCGATCCGAGCGTGGGGCGGTGCGGCTGCCGCGTCGAGTCGGATCTCGGCACGCTGGACGCCGGCGTCGACGCTCAGATTCAGGAGCTGGGACGCGCCCTGCTGGGTGAAGAGCCGATCATGAGCGACGCGGCCTGATGCCTCGGGTCCAGGGATTCTCCCTCGAGCCTTACCTCGCGCGCCTCGCCCACGCCGACGCCATCCCGTCATTCGGGCGCGTCGTGCGCACGGTGGGCCTGCTCATCGAGTCCGCCGGCCCGTACGTCTCGGTGGGCGCCATGTGCGACGTCATCGGGGGCGCGGGCCGCCGGCTGCCGGTCCAGGTCGTCGGCTTCCGCGACGGCGTGGTGCTGTCCGTCCCGCTCGGCGACACGTCCGGCATCCGGCCTGGCGATCGCGTCGTGAGCCGCGCCGGGGGTCTGGCCGTCGGTGTGGGCCGCGCGCTGCTGGGACGGGTCATCGACGCGATGGGGCGCCCCATGGACGAGGGCGGCCCGATCGGGTGCGAGGACCTGTATCCCTTGCACCCTGCGCCGCTCAATCCGATGTCGCGAGAGCCGGTGGCCGCGCCGCTCGGGACCGGGGTGCGGGCGATCGATGCGATGCTCACCTGCGGGCGCGGGCAGCGGATCGGCCTGTTCGGCGGGTCGGGCGTCGGCAAGAGCACCCTGCTGGGCATGCTCACGCGCGGCACCGCGGCCGACGTCACCGTCGTGGCGCTGGTCGGCGAGCGCGGCCGCGAGGTCCGCAGCTTCATCGACCACGACCTCGGCCCGGAGGGGCTGAAGCGTTCGGTGCTGGTGGTATCCACCTCGGACAATCCGCCTCTGCTGCGCCTGCGCGCCGCGTACCACGCCACCGCCATTGCCGAATACTTCCGCGACCAGAGGCTCGACGTGCTCCTCTTGATGGACAGCGTGACGCGGTTTGCGATGGCGCAGCGCGAGGTGGGCCTCGCCGCCGGCGAGCCGCCCACGACCAAGGGCTATCCCCCGTCGGTGTTCGCGCTCCTGCCCACGCTGCTGGAGCGGGCCGGCGCGGTGCGGGGGCGCGGCAGCATCACCGCGATGTACACCGTGCTGGTCGACGGCGACGACCACAACGAGCCGATTGCCGACGCGGTGCGGTCGATCCTCGACGGCCACTTCGTCCTGTCGCGCGATCTCGCCTCGCGGCATCACTATCCGCCGCTCGACGTCCTCCAGAGCGTGAGCCGGACGATGCCCGACGTCACGGACGAGGCGCACCGGCGGCGCGCGGGACAGGTGCGCGAGTGGATGGCCGCGATCCGCGACAGCGAGGATCTGGTGAGCGTGGGCGCGTACGTGCCTGGCAGCAACCCCCGCATCGACGAGGCGCGGACCCGCCGCGACGGCATCGAGGCCTTCCTGTGTCAGCGTGCCGACACCTTGTGCGGCTTCACGGACGCGCTGCAGGCGCTGGAGGCGCTGTAGCCACGTGTCGGGTTTCCGCTTCCGCGCGCAGGCGGCGCTCGACGTGAGACGCCGCCAGCTCGTCACCGCGCAGCGGGATCTGGCGCGGGCAGAGCACGTTCGCGACGCCGCGCGGCAGGGTGTCGTCGACGCGGACGCCGCGGTGGCGCGCGCGCGACGGGCCGCGTCGGAGCAGCTCGGCGCCCCGAGGTCCTCCACCGCGCTCGAGTGGTATCGCTTTTGGATTCTCCGTCTCGACCACGAGCGCGCGGCCGCCGCCGCGCTGCTGTCGGCGCGCGACCGGGACGTGACTGCTGCCGCTGCCGCGTGTCTGAGGGCCAAGCAGCGCTGCGAATCGCTGGAGCGGCTGCGGGAGAAAGCCCGCCGCGCCCATGCCCGCGCCGAGGCCGACGTGGAGCGCAAGACGATCGACGAGCTCGCCGCGCGCAGGTTCAGCGCCTGGCGAGCCGAAGAGGGGAGAGTGAGATGGTGACCACCCAGGCTGTCGGTCCGACAGCATCCACGTCAACCGGGTCCACGGCGTCCGCGACGCCGATGCGCGAGGCCTCGCTCGGCCGCGATGCGTTCCTGCAGCTGCTCGTCACGCAGCTCCGCCACCAGGATCCGACACGGCCGAAGGAAGACGGGGAGTTCATCGCCCAGCTCGCGCAGTTCAGCTCGCTCGAGCAGCTCACACAGATTCAAAAGACGCTCGAGGCCATCAGCGCGGCCTTGGGCGTGGCGCCGCACAGCGAAAAGTAAGAAGGGGAAAGTGGAAAGTAAGTCAAACGTACTTTCCACTCTCCACTCTTAACTCTTAACTCTCAACGAAAGGATCACCATGGCAGTTGGGTCATTTTCCGCGGGCTTGTCCGGTCTGAACGCCAACTCGGTCTACCTCAGCGTCATCGGCAACAATCTCGCGAACATCAACACCGTCGGCTTCAAGTCGAGCTCGGTGACGTTCCAGGATCTGGTCAGCCAGACCGTGGGCGGCTCGAGCGGCAATCCGATGCAGGTCGGCCTCGGCGTCACGACCGGCGCGATCTCCCCGGTCTTCAGCCAGGGCGCCATCGAGAACACCCGCGAGGCCACCAACGTGGCGATCCAGGGCAACGGCTTCTTCGTCGTGAGGGGCGCCAGCGGCAACTCCTACACGCGGGCCGGCAACTTCACGTTCAACAGCGACGGCAAGCTGGTGACGCCCGACGGGCAGTTCGTCCAGGGCTACACGACCATCGACCCGGCCACCGGGCAGGTCATCACCACCGGCCAGCCGAGCGACATCTCGGTGCCCCCGGGCATCCTGCGCGCGCCCGTGGCGACCACCCAGATCCGCACGCAGACCAATCTCGACTCGACGGCCGCCGTGGGCGCCACGTTCACCACCGCGGTTCAGATCTACGACTCGATCGGCACGCCCCACATTGCCACCATCCTCTACACGAAGACCGCGGCCAACACCTGGAGCTACGAGGTCACGGTGCCCTCGACCGAGGCCACGGGCACGGCTGGCACGACGGCCGGCACCGTTCGCATCGGCGCGATCGGGACGCTCACCTTTGGCGGCAACGGCACGATGACGGCGCCGACGGCCGATGTGTCGCTGTCGGGCCCGACGACCTGGTCGAACGGCGCGACGGCGAACGCCATCACGTGGGACATCTTCGAGGGCACCACGGCCTCGATCAGCCAGTTCGCGTCGACCTCCGCCACCTCCTCGATCAGCCAGAACGGGTCGGCGCCTGGCATGATCGACAACATCAGCATCAGCGCGGACGGCACGATCGTCGCCACGTTCGGCGCCGGCCAGACGGTGCCCGTCGCGCAGCTCGCGCTCACCAGCTTCAACAACCCGAGAGGATTGGTGAAGCTCGGATCGAGCCGGTACGGCGAGAGTCAGGCGGCCGGCATCCCGAACGTCGGCGTCGCCGGCTCGGGCGGCCGCGGCACCTTGATTGGCTCGGCGCTCGAGGGGTCCAACGTCGACATCGCGCAGGAGTTCACGAGCATGATCCTCGCGCAGCGCGGGTATCAGGCGAACTCCAAGACGATCACCGTGTCGGACGAGCTGCTGCTCGACACACTCAATCTGAAGCGCTAAACACACGTCGATGATTCCTGATTTGTTCGCGCACGCGGCGGCCTCGACCGCCGCGCGCGTGCCTCTGTCGTCCGATGAGGCCAAGGGGGCCGCGGACGACGAGTGCACGCCGGACTTCTTGGGGGACCTTCTCGCCGCGCTCACACAGGCCGCGCCGAGCCACGCCACTGACGGCTCGGCCGTGGCTCCGCCAGGCGACGTCTGGCGTGCGGGACTCACGGGTGCTGCCGTGCCAGCCGCCGGGCCCGAGGCGTTGGCGGCGAACGCGGAAAAGCCCAGCGAGCCGCCCGACGAGAACGAAGGACTGGTTGTTCCGGTGCTCTTCGGCGACGGGACGGCAACGCCCGCAGTGGTGGTGGCTGTCGACGTGGCCCTGTCGACGGGTCCGTCGGTTCCGGCACAGGAAGGGCTGGCGGGCCTGCCCGTGGCCGTCGCTCGAGATCGCGAGGGCAGCAACCTTCCGCGCTTCGCGGGCGATTCCGCGCAACGCATGCCGCAGGGGGCGGCTCGGCCCGATGTCGGGCTGGGCAGCCACGTGAAGATCCCGCA
>JACQTK010000240.1 GCA_016210845.1 Acidobacteriota bacterium
AAAGGCATACGCTTCTGACGAGGTACAATCAGCGCAGATGTCCACGGAGGCTCGCGTCATGCGTCTGGAACGGGCGCTGGTCGACCTGGCCGAGGCGCAGGTCCGTACCCAGCAGGGCCTCGATCTGCTCGGCGCCCAGGTTGGCGCGACCACGAAGAACGTCGATCGCCTGCAAGTGGAGATGCGCGCGTTCAAGGACGAGATGGGCGCGTTCAAGGACGAGATGCGCGCGTTCAAGGACGAGACGCGGCGAGAGTGGGGCCAGCTGGCCAACAAGATGGGCACGCTCGTCGAAGACATCGTCGCCCCCGGGATTCCAGCGGTGTTCCGCCAGGTGTTCGGGATTCAGGAGATCGACTTCGCGGCGCCACGCGTGCAGCGCAGGCACCGCTCCGTGCCGGGACGGGTGCGCGAGTGGGACTACGTCGCGATGGCAGGCGATCTCGTCCTGGTGAACGAGACGAAGAGCGCCCTCAAACCCGAGCACATTCCGGAGTTTCTCGCGGCGCTCCGGGAGTTCCGCGAGTACTTCCCCGAGACGGAAGGGCGACAGCTCATCGGCTGCCTCGCGTCGTTTTCCGTCGATCCGAGCCTCGTCACCGCGGGCGAGCGGCAGGGGCTGCTGATGGTCGGCCTCGGCGCCGGTCTCCTCCAGGTGCTGAACACGCCAGGGTTCCAGCCGCGGCGATTCTAAGCACGGGGTGGCTCGTCGACGCTCCGACTATGCGCAACTCCACTCCGCTGAAATCGAACAACAGATCCAGGCGCACGACGCTGCCGGAGCCGGGCGGCGTCGACGTGTCCGGAGCGAAACCGTGGCAGGCGTAGGTGTCGGCCGTGCGCCGTTTCGCGAAAGACGCCCGGTTGTTGGCTCAGGCCGACCGGTTTCGCGAAGCGACATGCCGACGCCGCCCCTGGAGGCATCGATAAGGCTGGCGCGACGGTCGATCCGGGATCACAGGCGAGCCTTGACTGCTGTTACAGAGCAGAGGCAGGAATTCAGCCTGCCTGGTCACATGAACGATCGCGCCTGGCGGATCACGTCGTTATCGTACGGCGCGTAGATCTCGCCCGTCGACGCCTGCTGCCCCACCAACTGCGGCTTGACGCCGAGATCGGGGACGTCGAGATCGCTGAGCCGGTCGAAGTAGAGGTGCTCGATCTGGATGTGCCTGCTGTCGTCCGCCTGCTTGTAGACGTCGAGCAGCCGGGCCTCGAACAGCGCGCGGCTGCACTTGAAGAACCGTGTGATCACCTTGGGAGGCCGCGCCGGGTCCTTCCATCGCTTTCGCTTGAACGCATCGAGGCTCGTCGTGGCCTCGCTCACCTGGTCGAAATTGCTGACGAACAGGCGGCCGGTCACCTTGTAGAACGCCGGTGACGCGCGCAGGAGCTCGCTGTGGTGGAACAGGTGCTCGAGGATCCGTCCCTCGCCGTATCCCTTCCCGAAGCGCCGCGCCTCCTGATTCCCGTCGAAGACGATGACCTCGACGTCCTTGCCGGCCTCGTTGAGGTGGCGCACGATCCTCGTGAAGTCGAACGCGGCGTTGCTGTTCTCCCCGAAGACGATCCGCCCGACGCGCGCCGGACGGGCCCAGGCGACCAGGCCGCACAGATACTGCAGCAGCCGTTCACGTTCGTCGCGGACGACGGTAAACGGCGTCCCATCCGCCCTGAACGTGGCCGTCATCACGACCGTTTCGTGGCCTGTCTCAGCGTTCATGCCGCTCGATCGGATCGAGCCGTGGCAGCTCGACGAGCCGGTAGTACACGAGCTTCTGGTAGACGCGACGAAGTCGTCCAACACGACGATCGCCTCGAGCGGCACGCCGAGCGCGCGCAGCACCTGCCGCCGCCGCTCCTCTCCACTTTCGACAAGACCTCGATCGAGCAGGAGCTGCTCGGCCGGCTCGCGCCATTCGCGGGTCACCAGCACGACAGGCGCGTAGCCGGCATGGTACAGCTCGGCGGCTTCCAGAATCCGATCCCAGGCCGGAGCCAGGACGATCAGCGCGTCGACGCGCTCGGGCGGATCGGCGTGGATCAGCTGCTCGCCCATGAAGGTCAGCAGCGGCGCCGACAGCGCGTACAGGACGAGGCCGACGCCGACCAGCGCGGCGGCGTAGCGGAGCACGCGCGCGGAGCGGCGGGGTTCCGGCTGAGACGCCATTGACGCGTTTTCCGGTGTAGCGGGGTCGCGCATCCGAGAGTCGCTCGGTCAGGCACGCAGTGTATACCGGACGCGGATGCCCGGCTCCTGGCCGGCAGGCGAAGATCACCCTAAGTCTGCCACGGTGGGGGATGGCGATTGCGCAGCGATTCTTCTTCTCGAATGGACAGTATCAACGGCCGATTCAGGTTGAGCGCGAAGATGGTGGCACGACCGACCGCGGTCATGCCGACAATCCGGACGCCATCCCACCGAAAGTGATCCAGCCAGGAATCACGACGTGGATTGAGGAGCGGCTCCTCGTTGCCGCTCTCGGGGTCGCGTCCGCTTTGGCGTGCGCCTTTGCGCAACGAACACGACACGCACGCGAGTGCCAGGTTTGCTTTCTCGGTTGGTCCACCCGCGGACACCGGCACGACATGGTCCACGTGAAACGCCGCCTCCTGTCCCGCCTGCGCCAATCCGCACTACTCACACCGATTCCGAGCCCGCGCCACCACGATCCGGCGCAACTCGCTCGCGATCGCCACGCGTCAGCCGGCGTGCGATGACCCGCCAAGCCGTTCGGAACGCAACCGGAGCAGGGAGAGGAATTCGGCGAGATCGACCAGACCTTCCGCCTCTTCCCGCTCCGCATGGCTGAGCAAGATGCCCTGCTCCTGCTTGTCGAGCAATGTCTGAAGGCGCTGTTGCACGCCGGCCGGCAGCCGAAAATGCGCCAGATCGCTCGGCACGTCGATTTCGACCTGAATGGCGGACATCGAAACCTCCTTTCGCCACTGTACACCGAGGAGTCGCGCGCGTCAGGTGAACGACCGCGCCTGAGGGCCATGACTTCGTCGCGAAGCGTCGCATCCGCAGTGTACGCCGTGGGACGGGCGGTCGCGCACGGCTCCTACTCGATCTTCGAGACCGGCTGTCTGGCGATCCGAACGGTCTCCAACTGCGCATCGCGCGTGACGATGCTATTGTCACGCCTCATCACATCGGACATATCCGTCGTGTCTGCGGCCGACATGGCACTCCGGTGCCCTTACGCAAGGCCAAGCTGTGTGCCTAAGCTCGGGGTTTGGTGCCGATCACTCGACGCGCCTTCGTCGCGCAGAGCGCCGCCTCGCTGGCCGCGGCCACCCTCGCGCCCGCCGCGGCGCTGCGCGCGCTCGCCGACACTCCGTCCGGCGCGCCACCGATCCGCCTCGGCGCGGGCACGCAGCTCTTCGTCGACGACTACCTCGTCGCGCAGCAGCACGGCATCCGGCGGGTCGTGAACGCGCCCGCGCGCCTGCCGTACCCCATCGCGACGGCCCGCGAGGACCGCGTCGCGCAGCCGTACCTCACCGTGCTCCGCGATCCGGAGACCGGCGTGTTCCGCATGTGGTACAACACGATCGGCTCCGAGACGCACACCCACATCGGCTACATGGAGTCGGCCGACGGCGTCCGCTGGCTCCGTCCGCACCTCGAGCTGCCCGATCCCGCCCCAATCTCCTTCGGCGCGAGCGTCATCGACGAAGGCCCCGCGTTCGCCGACTGGCGACACCGCTACAAGATGGCGTGGGACCGCAGAGGCATGATGATGGCCACCTCGCCCGACGGTCTCACGTGGCGTGCGGTCCGCTCCAAACCCTTGATCGGGAAGACGGGCGACGCCGTGTCCATCTCCCGCGATCCGTATCGCAACCGCTACGTGGTGGTGGCGCGAGTCCAGCATCCCGAGGGCCTCCGGATCCTCGGCCAGAACGTCAGCGAGGATCCGTTCGAGTGGTCCCACACGACGGAAATCATCGTCCCGGGCACGGATGACGAGGATGGCACCGAGTTCTACAGCATGAGCGAGCTGATCCCGCGGGGCGGGCTGCTGATCGGGCTGCTCAAGGTGCTGCGCGACAACCTGCCCGCCGAGCCGGAGGGCAGCGTCGACGGCATCGGCTACACGGTGCTGGCCTGGACGCGCGACGGAGAGCACTGGCATCGGGACAAAGAGCCGTTCATGGACCGCAATCCGCTGCCCAATACGTGGGATCGCGCCATGACCTGGGGCGACCACCTGCTGCCCGTAGGCGACCATGTGTACGTGTACTACGGCGGCTATCCCCGCGGGCACAAGATCGGGCGCTTCGCCGAACGGGCGCTCGGCGTGGCGTTCCTGCCGCGCGACCGGTATGTCGCGCGTGCGGCCGGTCCCGATGGCGGGCTGCTGCGCACGGCGCCCGTCCGGCTGGAGGGATCGTCGATGGCCGTGAACGCGGCCGTCGCGGGCGAACTGCGCGTTCGCCTGCTCGATCTCGAGGGGCGGCCGCTCCACGGCTTCGATTTTGGCGACTGCGTGCCGCTCGAGGGAGACTCGCTCGCGCACCACGTGCGGTGGCGGCAGCCGCTTGCCGCGGCAGCGGGATGGCCCCTGCAGATCGAGTTCCTGCTGCGCGATGCGAGCCTGTACGCCTTCGAGATCGCCGACCGCTGCGTGCCGCTGCGCAACCCGAAGCTGTCCGACGTCGCGCTCATCGACGGGTGTTCCCGCGGCGACTGAAGCCGCTGGGTCGCGGCGACTGAAGCCGCTGGGTCGCGGCGGCTGAAGCCGCTGGGTCGCGGCGACTGAAGCCGCCGGGTCGCGGCGGCTGAAGCCGCTGGGTCGCGGCGACTGAAGCCGCTGGGTCGCGGCGGCTGAAGCCGCCGCTCTACAGGTAATGGAGTACCTGTAGAGCGCACGCTTCAGCGTGCGCGATCCATCAGAACCGTCACATCCATCGCAACGTCCGATCCATCGGAACCGTCAGCGGAGGCGGGCCTTCACCGCGGCGCGGGTCTCGCGGTCCACCTCTCGCCGCCGGATGGTCTCGCGCTTATCGTACGCGTGCTTGCCCTTGGCGAGCGCCAGCAGCACCTTCACGCGTCCGTCCTTGAAGTACATCTCCAGCGGCACCAGCGTGAGGCCCTTCTCCGCCGTCTTCCCCGTGAGCTTCCGGATCTCGTGCCGATGCAGGAGCAGCTTGCGCTGCCGCAGCTCCTCGTGGCCGGCGTAGCCGCGGTGGCTGTACGGGCTGATGTGCACGTTCATCATCCACACCTCGCCCTTCTCCGCCCTGGCATAGCTGTCGCGCAGGTTGACGCGGCCCTCGCGGATCGCCTTCACCTCGGTCCCCAGCAGGGCGACGCCCGCCTCCCACGTCTCGAGGATGTGGTAGTCGTGGCGGGCCTTGCGATTCTCGGTAATGAGGCGGCGCTCACGTTCGCGCTCGGCCTTCTCGGGCATACTATTCAATTATGGTTCTTTCGCTGTTCGTGCTGCTCCTGGCTCAACAGGCCGCACCCACCATGATCACCATCGCGCGCGGCGAGTTCAGCGGCGTCGAGGAGGCGAAGGACGTGTTCGTCCGCACCCCCGCCGCGTGGGGCACGCTCTGGAAGTCGCACGCGGGCCCGCAGGCGGCGCCCGCCGTGGAGTTCGCCACCGACGCCGTGGCCGCGGTGTTCCTGGGATTCCGACCGACGGGGGGTTACGGCGTGGAGATCAGAGGCATCCGACGCGAGGGCGACACGCTGATCGTCGACTACGTCGAGCGCCGCCCGGGTCCTGGCGACATCGTCACCCAGGTGCTGACCTCACCCTTCCACATCGTCAGGGTGCCGCAGCACGCCGGTCCGGTGCGCTTTCAGAAAGGCGGGCCGTAAGGGCCCGCCCTGCGTCAACCGAAGCGCCTCCACCTGTAGAGCGCACGCTTCAGCGTGCGCGGCGCGCTCATCGAGTCGAGTACCACACCAGCACGCGGTGACCGCCCGGCAGCGGCTGCTGTCGGACGATCCGCGCCCGAGACTGCAGCCGCGCCAGGAAGTTCTCGAGCGTGTACGCGCGAAAGATCTCTTCCCGCCCGCGGAACAGCGCCTGAGCCCGCGCATCGGCGGGCGGGACGAACCCGACCACGCCCTCGGGCGCGAGGCCGGTGAACAGCTCGACGATCTCCTCGAGCGGCACGTTCCGCGCGATCGCCAGGTGATGGATGACGGCAATGGCCAGGAGCGCGTCGGCGGGACCGCGCGCCGCGAGGCTCTCCCGCTCGACGCCGCGCCACCCCTGGCTCGGTGAAGGATTGACGAGATCCACGAGCAGCGGCAGCAGCGCCAGCCCTCGATCCTGCGCGCGCGCGAAGGCGCGGTCGAGCGCGCCCGCATCGCTGTCGAGCCCGACGACGTAGCCAGCTCCCGCGGCGAGCGCCACCTCGCCGTACCGGCCAGCGTTGCAGCCGAGGTCCCATAGGGTCCGCGGCATCACGCGCCGGACGAACTCGTCCACGAAGGCCGCAATGGCCTGGGCCTCCTCTCCGGGTACGGTCGCGTCGTACGCGGCCCACGTCGTGCGGTCGAGGCCACGTGGCTCTATTCGTGCGATCCACGCCCGCAGCGACACCAGCATCTCGCGCAGCGCGGCCCGCGGCATCCTCGCGCGTGCGACACGCCGTTCGACAGCGCGGCGCCCCGCCAGCCGCTGCAGCCTGGCGGGCAGCACGACATTCGTGAAGACGTTCCACTGGAGCCTGTGGCGCCATCGCAGGAGGTGCGCGACCTCGTCTCCGGGTACGCCGTCGAGCCGCCCGCGGTACCACGATTGAAACGGGATCCCGAGCAGGCTCTGCAGCAGCAGCGGATGCAGGAACTGCTCGCAGAACTGATGGCGCCCCGCCCAGAGCTCGCCGTCGCGGTACGGCCGGAACGCCAGGTGATCGATGAAGACGGGGCGCGCGCCAACGAACTGCACGTTGTACGCGGTGGCGTCGGTCAGCATCACGCCCGCGTCGAGCGATTCCAGCTGGACGTCGAGGTGCAGCAGCGCGGCCGCGCGCAGCGCCCGAAACGGCCACTCGTAGGGATACGACACGAACGGCAGACGCGGGTGCTCCAGAACGAGCCGGACGTCGGGCTGCCCCTCGAGCTCGGTGGCGATCTCTTTTTCCGGCAGCAGCGCGCCCGACGCGATGAGGCGGTCGATCAGGCCCGTCGCCCTGACCGCGCGATATGGCGCCAGGCCGTACTCGGTGACGGCACGCCTGATGCGGCCGTCGGCGTGAAAGACGAAGCCAGCAGGATCGCGGTACGACGCCGATTCTCGTCGGTGCAGTCCCCGATCTTCGTCGGTGCGAGTCCCCATTCTCTCGTCGGTGCGACTCCGATCCTTGTCGGTGCAACTCCGACGCTTGTCGGTGCGACCGCGATCCTCGTCGGTGCGACCTCGATCGTCGTCGGTGCGACCGCGATCCTCGTCGGTGCGACTCCGATCCTCGTCGGTGCGATGCGCTCAGACCAGGATGTCGGCCACGGCGATCTGCTGGCCAGGCACTCCTGGAATCGACAGCGACTCTCCGGGGCCGACATGCCGCTCGTCACGATACGCGCCCGCCTGCACCTGGCGAAAGATGTCGACGATGCGCACGTGGAGATCCACGACCCAGACCTCCGGTACACCTGCGCGCGCGTAGCGCGGAACTGTGACACGGCGGTCGTAGTCGCCGGTCGTGTCCGCGACTTCGACGATCGACAGCACGTCAGCCGCCCGCGGGTGTGACTGGCTGTAGAAATCGGCCCGCCGCTGAAGGAGGGCGATGTCCGGGTAGAACTCGGTTCCCTCGCCCAACGTGAGGGGGTTCTGGACGTGGACAATGGCGCTTGCACGACACCGCTCCGAGAACGCCTCGTTCAAGCGATTGACACATGCCGCATGGCGGCTGCCGATGGGCGTCATCTGCACAATCTCCCCGTCGAGCAGCTCCAGCCGATCGTCCTCGCCGAACGCGCCCGCCTCGGCCATCTGGTGGAATTCGTCGACGCTGAAGAGACGCTTGAGAACCTGCGCGTCCATGACGGGCAATTATCGCACGGTGCCCAGGTGCGGTTGGGCCTTACCGGCAGGTCACGAGATGCAGGACAGGGCCAGCGCGAAGTCCCGACGCGAGCCCCACCTCAAGGTGCAGCGGCAGCCGCGCGTCGGCCGAGAGCCACGGCGTCACGTCGTGCTCGCCGCTTCAGCGGCGCGGTGCTCAGGGCAGAATGCGAAACCGCTTGCTGCCGTGCATCCGGTACACGGAGAACTCCGTGCGATCGACCGTAAAGACGGTGGTGAGTCCCTCGCGCTCGGCCACGCGCACGAGAGCCGCATCCGCCAGGTCCATCGGAAAGTCCCGATACTTGTGCATCAGCGCCCGCATCCTCGGGATATCGCGGGCGTCGAGCGGCAGCAGATCGAGATGGCGGTCCTCCAGCGCGCTCCACAACTGCTCCTGAGCCGACGGCGAACCCACCAGGTACATCGCCTCCGTCAGCGCCGGCCACACGGTGAAGAGCGGGTCGCGCAGGCGCTTCAACGCCTCGACACACGCGTCGTGAAAGGCACGTCAGCGTCGATGATCGCGACGAGCGGCCCCGCGTCAACGAGCACGCCGCGCACGCGTCGCTCGCCGCTCTCGCAGCAGCCCGGCAAACTTCCGGCCGGTGTGCTGGGACAGGTCGGATCGCCCGGACCGCACGATGCCAACGAGCGGCTCGAGGCGGTCGTATGCCGTCAGCCCCTCGTCCCGATGCGAGGCGTACCTCGTCACGGCCTCGCGGACGACGGACGCCCGGCTCTTGCCGGTGCGCGCGGCGAGCCGCTGGATCAGCGCCTGTGTCTCCGGGTCGAGCCTCATGCTGAAGGGCATAACCTGCTCTTGTACTACAAACTGTACTACAGGGTAGACGCCGCACAAGGTATGGCATCCTGACACCGCCAGCAGCCGGAACTGCGAAAGGCCGCGCCGCCTCCAGGCCCTTCTCGTTCATGAGGCGCGCGACAGGGCCAGCGCGAAGTTCCCGACCGCGAGCCCCACCTCGACCCGCAGCGGCAGCCGCCGCGCGTCGTCGGAGAGCCACAGCGTGAGGTCGCGCGTGGTCGCAGGACGGCCCTGGTCGTCGGCCAGGCTGAGCGCCAGGCGCAAGGCGGGCAGCTGGCGGCCGATGGCCGTGTCGAGCCGCTCGCGCGCGGCCACGTACGCGCGCAGCCGGTACATCCGGCCGTTGTTCACGAGCGGAAGCGCCACGGTCTGCCCCTGCCGAAGCGGCGTGGCCCGCAGCGCGTAGACGGCCGACAGCGCGTCGTAGCTTTGCGGCTGCACCTTGACGCTCGATCGCGCCACGGCCGCGGTCTTCACCTCGAGCTCCACCATGTCGCCAGGCAGAAACCTCATCGTCCGCAGCCGCGTGCGGCCCCGCTCGTCGCTGTAGACCGTGGCCAGCGACGGACGCAGCGTGTCGGTGTCGAGGAAGGATTCGGCCTTGACACGTCGTCGGTCAGCACCT
Organism: Acidobacteriota bacterium; assembly: GCA_016210845.1. GTDB lineage: Bacteria > Acidobacteriota > Vicinamibacteria > Vicinamibacterales > UBA2999 > JACQTK01. The sequence continues at coordinate 9,494 of JACQTK010000240.1, forward strand.
CGCCGACCTTGAACGGCACCGCCAGGTCCGCACGCACCGGAACGGGGCCCAAGACGCCCATCAGGACGAGCGCCGCAGTCAGCATCCGCATGACGATCAGCAATACTATGGGCAGCTTGCTGTCCATCGCGTTCGCGCAGCTCAATCCCACCGTCGGCGACGTCGCAGGCAATGCGGCGCTGGTGCGCCGCGCGCGCGACCACGCCGCCGCCCTCGGCGCCGACCTCGTCGTCTTTTCGGAGCTGGTGCTGGTCGGATACCCGCCGGAGGATCTGGTGCTGCGGCCCGCGCTGGTGCAGGCGGCAGCTGTGGTGCTGCGTGAGCTCGAACGCGAGAGCGCGAACGGACTGCCAGGACTCGTTGTCACCCTACCCTGGGCGCAGGACGGGCATGTGTACAACACAGTGGCGCTGGTGGCCGACGGCCGCGCGGAGCTGCGCTTCAAGCACGAGCTGCCGAACTACGGCGTGTTCGACGAGAAGCGCGTCTTCACGCCCGGACCGCTGCCGCAACCCGTGGTCTTCCGACAGGCGCGGCTCGGGCTGCCCATCTGCGAGGACGTCTGGTTCCCGTCGTGTCCTGCATACCTGGCGCGGGCGGGCTCCGAGCTGCTGCTCGTGCCCAACGGGTCGCCCTTCGAGGTGGAGAAGTTCCACCAGCGGCTCGACCTGGCGCGCCGCCGCGCCGCCGAGTCAGGCCTCCCGATCGCCTACGTCAATCAGGTGGGCGGCCAGGACGAGCTGGTGTTCGACGGCGGCTCGTTCGCCGTGAATCCCGACGGCTCGCTCGCCCACCTTCTACCCTTCTGGCACGAGGACCTGTCGCTCACGCGATGGACGTGCGCGGCCGGCCGGTACCGCTGCGAGGGCGAGGCGCGGTGGACCGAGGAGCCGCGGCTCGCATCGATCTACCACGCGATGGTCCTGGGAATGCGTGACTACGTCCGCAAGAACGGCTTTCGGGGCGTGGTCATCGGGCTCTCGGGCGGCATCGATTCCGCGCTGACGGCCGCGGTGGCGGTGGACGCGCTCGGCGCCGATCGCGTGCGCGGGGTGCGGCTCCCCTCGCGGTTCACCAGCGACGCCAGCCAGACCGATGCGCAGGCCCTGGCGGCTGCGCTGGGCTTCAGGCTCGACACCGTGCCGATCGAGCCACCGGTCACAGGGATCGACTCGACGCTCGCGCCGCTGTTCGCGGGTCGGCCGCGCGACGTGACGGAGGAGAACGCGCAGGCCCGCGTGCGCGGCGTGCTGCTGATGGCGATCTCCAACAAGTTCGGCGAGCTCCTGGTGACCACGGGCAACAAGTCGGAGATGTCGGTGGGCTACGCCACGCTCTACGGCGACATGTGCGGCGGCTACTCGGTGCTGAAGGATATCTACAAGACCGAGGTCTACGCGCTCGCGCGCTGGCGCAACGAGCACGTCCCGGAGGGCGGGCTCGGCGCTCGTGGGCGGGTGATTCCCGAATCGTCTCTCACGAAGGCGCCCACGGCCGAACTGCGTCCCAATCAGGCTGACCAGGACACGCTGCCGCCGTACGACGTGCTCGACGCCATCCTCAACGGCCTGGTCGAGGACGAGCTGAGCGTCGACGAGATCGTGAGCCGCGGCTTCCCGCGCCCCGTCGTGACACGCGTCCAGCACCTGCTCTACGCGGCGGAGTACAAGCGGCGGCAGGCGCCTCCGGGCGTGAAGATCACCCGGAAGAGCTTCGGCCGCGACCGCCGCTATCCGCTCACGAACGCGTTCCGCGAAAACCGTGATTGATCGCGGACAGCTTCGATCGCGCGGCGATCCTCGATCGCGGCGGCTAAAGCCGCTCGATCTTCGATCCGGGTCGGTGCGACCTCGATCCGGGTCGGTGCGACCTCGATCCGGGTCGGTGCGACCTCGATCCGGGTCGGTGCGACCTCGATCACCGTCGGTGCGACCTCGATCCGGGTCGGTGCGACCTCGATCCGGGTCGGTGCGACCCCGATCCTTGTCGGTGCGACTTCGATCACCGTCGGTGCGATCCCGACCCTTGTCGGTGCGCGGCCAGCCGCGCTGCCAGCAGCGTCGCTTCGATCATGCTGGAGGGATCCGCCACCCCTCGCCCCGCGATGTCGAACGCCGTGCCGTGATCGACCGACGTCCGGACGATGGGGAGCCCCAGCGTGACGTTGACGGCACGGCCGAAGGCGAGCAGCTTCACCGGAATCAACCCCTGGTCGTGATAGCACGCGATCACCGCGTCGAACTCGCCCCGCGACGCGCGGACGAACACGGTGTCGCCTGGGAAGGGGCCGTCGATCTGAACGCCCCGCGCGCGCGCGGCGGCCACCACGGGCTTGAGGACCCGCTCTTCCTCGTCTCCCATCAGCCCCTCCTCGCCTGCATGAGGGTTGAGGCCGGCCAGCGCCAGCCGCGGCCGATCGATCCCGAACGCAGGCAGCCCGCGGGCCGTCGTCGTAATGATCTCGTCGAGCTGGTGGGCGCTGAGCGCCCGCGGCACGTCGGCGAGCGGGATGTGCACGGTGGCGAGCACCACCTTGAGCGGGTCGGACCAGAACATCATGGCCACGCTGGAGCTCCCGGTCAGGTGCGCGAGCAGATCCGTGTGGCCCTTCCACGGCAGTCCGGCGCGCGAGAACGCCAGCTTGTTGACGGGCGCGGTGGCAATCGCCGCCACGACGCCCGACTGCGCGTCGCGCGTGGCGGCGCAGATCGCGTCGTACGCGGCGCGGCCCGCGTCGGCCGAGACGACCCCTGGCTGGAAGCGCGCACGTCCCGGCGGGCCGTAGATCACCGGTTCGCAGACGTCGCGCACGCGGGAATCGGCGGCCGCCTTCTCGGCGATCTCCGGCCCGATGCCCGCCGGATCGCCCGCGGTAATCGCGACGCGCGGCTTCATGCCCTCACCGGTCGCGCGAATGATCGCGGCGGCTGACCAGCCAAGGCTACGGTGGTCCGCCGAAGCTCGACCGCGGCGGCTAAAGCCGCCGCTCTACAGGGGGCAGACCTCCTCCACCTGTAGAGCGCATGCTTCAACGTGCGCGAGACCTGCTTCAGTGTGCGCGAGACCCGCTTCAGCATGCGCCGCGTCTCTTCCCGTGAGCGGTCTAGAGTTGCAAACACAGCCAGTCGGCCACGACCTTCGGGCTCACGTTGCGCTCGAGGGCCCCGAGGGCGCGATCCACCGCGCCGAACGCCCGTTGGCTCCGATTGCTGTCGTAGGCGCTCGTGAGACGGGTGAGGTCAGCGTGCAGATCCATGTTCGCGAGCGTCTCCCCGGAGCCGGCCTGCACCGCCAGCAGACCGAGATCCCGCAACAGCGACGCCAGCACCCGCAGCACGGCGGCGAGCTGATCGCGCTCGGCGGCCGGGCGGGGCCCGGGGCGCGCCGTGAGCGCCTTGGCTGCCTCCAGCCGCCGCACGGGATCGGCGACACGCGCAGCCTGTTCGAGCAGGCGCTGCGCGGCCGCGCGCGCCTCGGTCAGATCCACCGATCGCGCGGCCAGGGCGCACCCGATGCTGCCATCGGCATCGGCGGCCGCCGCGCGCGCCTCGGCCTCCGTGTACCCGTGATCGCGCCTCAGGGCGTCGGCCACGACCGAGGCAGGCAGAGGGCCGAACCGCAGCCGCGGACAGCGCGACCGCACCGTGGCCAGCAGCGCGTCGGGCATGGACGACACCAGGACGAACACCGATGCGGGGTGCGGCTCCTCGAGCGTCTTGAGCAGCGCATTCTGCGCGGCCGGAACCAGCGCATCCGCCTCGTCTACGATGACGACGCGGCGACGGCCTTCGAAGGGACGGTAGGCGGCGCGATCGATCACGTCGCGAACCTGTTCGATCTTGATCGATCCCATGTCACCGGGCTCGATGCCGATGACGTCCGAGTGCGCGCCTCTCGCGATGCGGCGGCACGACCCGCACGCGCCGCACGCATCGATCTCGAATCCGTCGGCCACCTGCAGGGCGGCGGCGGGGTCCCCACCGCGCGGACTGTGCGCGGTGAGGTGCCCTTCAGCCACCGCGTGCGAGGTCTGCGGCTGCAGACAATTCAACGCTTCGGCCACGGCCACCGCGGTCCGCCGCTTGCCGACGCCCTGCGGACCGGCCAGCAGGAGCGAGGGCGGCAGCGTCCCGCGCGCGACCGCGCGCGACAGCAGCGCCAGCACGCGCCGATGGCCCGCGATCTCCCGAAAGGGCATGGCCCAGCATACCAAGTGATCCGGCCGGATCCCTACCCTCTCCACCTGTAGAGCGCACGCTTTAGCGTGCGCGATCGTGCGCGATCCCGGACGCGTTGGCTGGAAATGTGTAGGTGATACCCAAATGGATCGCGGGAAGTGTAGGCGGTTCCCGCACGAATCGCCGCGACGATCTGAGTCGGCGGCGGAACAGCAGTTGAAGCCCGCCCGATCGCAGCAGCTGAAGGCGCCCGACCGCGGCGGCTGAAGCCGCCGCTCTACAGGTGGCCGGGAGACACACGGTTCGGGGTTTCCCCTGGAGATGCTCCTCCACCTGTAGAGCGCACGCTTTAGCGTGCGCGATCGTGCGCGATCCAGGATCCTGCGCGTGCGCGGTCGGCCGGCCCGCGTGCGCTATCCGCAGATCCGCGGCGCGGTCCGCCGATTCGGGGGTTCGTACGGGGTCCGCCCGTTGGGCACGAAGGTTGCTCGTCTCGTCGCGTGGGCGCTCACGGTGCTCCGCGCCTGATTTCATTCGATTACCACGGTTGTCGGGCGTACGCCGTCACGTGTTGCACGTTCGAACGTCACCCCTGGTTTACCAATGTGACGATCGTCGACAGGGTTCGGACGCAGCTCCTGAAAGACGCCCGCCGGCACCTGTTCGACGTTTCGGCGTACTGTTTCATGTCCGATCATGTCCACCTCCTCCTGGAGGCCATCGGCGCGACGAGCGATCTTCGCTGCCTCATCGGCGGCTGGAAGCAAAGGACGGGCTACGAACACGCCCGTGCAACACGACGGCGATTGTGGCAACCCGGGTACTACGACCACGTCCTGCGCCACGACGAGGATCGCCTCGAGACGATCGCCTACATCGTCGGGAATCCTGTTCGGAAGGGGATGGTCCGCGATCCTGCCGAGTATCAATTCTGGGGCTCGTCCATCTGGAGTCGTGATGAATTGCTCGAGGCTATCCAACAGCGCGCCCGTCGGGATCGCGGCGGCTAAAGCCGCCGCTCTACAGGTGGAAGGGAGACACACGGTTCGGATGTCCCCTTGGAGATCCTCCTCCACCTGTAGAGCGCACGCTTTAGCGTGCGCGATCCCGGATCCTGAGCGTGCGCGATCCAAGATCCTGAGCGTGCGCGATCCAAGATCCTGAGCGTGCGCGATCCAAGATCCTGAGCGTGCGCGGTCCAGGATCCTGAGCGTGCGCGATCCACAGATCGCGTCTGCGTCAGAAGCCGAAGAGGCGGCGCCAGAAGCCCGGGGGACGGGGCTGCGGCGGCGTGCGCGCGGTGTCCGGCTCCACAGGCGGCGCGTCCGGTGTGGCCACCGCCGCCCCGGTGCCCGGAGCCAGCGGCACAGACGTCCCGGGCAGGGCGGGTGTCGCCTCGGCGATCGGGCCGCGGATGGGTGTGAGGTGGGCGTGGCCCGCGCAGTATTCGTGCGGCTCGGTGCCGCGGACGAAGTACTCCGTGACGACCATCGACTGACGGGTTGGATACCCGTCACGGTCGACGGTCTCCACGTCGCGGCAATCCTCGGTCGCGAGCTTCCCTGAGATGCGGCAGATGGCCGCCGTGGTCACCGTCCCCGGCGCGCGGAACGGCTCGGCGCCGTGGCCGCGCGTGGCGACGGCCATGAAGCGTCCCCACAGCGGCACCGCGAGATCCCCCGCGTAGCCGCCGCCGATGATCGTGCGCGGCTGGTCGTACCCCACCCACACGCCCGTGGCCAGCCGCGGCGTGTAGCCGACGAACCAGGCGTCGCGAGAGTCGTTGGTGGTGCCCGTCTTGCCGGCCGCGGGCAGCCGGAACCCCACGCGCCGCGCCTGCCACGCCGTGCCCGCGTCCACCACATCGGCCATCATCGTCGTCATCAGAAAGGCGGTGGCTTCGCTCACCGCCCGTTCGGCGCGTGGGCTGGCGGTGGAGAGCTGCTCGCCCTCGGCGCTCTCCACGCGGCGAATCAGCAGCGGCGTGGGCAGCAGTCCGCCGCTGGCAAACGCGGCGTAGGCCGCGGCCATCGACATCAGGGTGACTTCGCCCGAGCCGAGCGCCAGCGATGGCACGCTGGGCACCGTGCCGACGCCAAGGCGCTCGGCGTACCGGACGGCCGCCGCGAGGCCCACCTCCTGCAGCATGCGAACGGCCGCGCGATTGCTGGAGGATCGCATCGCTGCGCGGATGGTCATCGCGTCGCCCGTCGAGTGGTCTTCCGGGACCCACGCCCCCTCCACGGTCATGACGGGCGTGTCGAGGGCGGTGAGCAGGGACGCGGGAGTGAAGCCGCGCTCGAGGGCGGCGGCGTAGACGAACGGCTTGAACGCGGAGCCCGGTTGGCGGCGCGCCTGCGTGGCGCGATTGAACGGGCTCTGGTGGAAGCTGCGTCCGCCGACCATCGCGCGCACCTCGCCTGTACGGGGATCGAGCGAGACGAGGGCCGCTTGCAGCGTCTGGTCGTCGGCCGCGGCGTGTCTCCTTCGCCGCGCCTGCCTCCGCTCGATCTCCTCGAGCGACCGCTGCACCTCGGCTTCCGCAGCCTTCTGCAGGTCGAGGTCGAGCGTGGTGTACACCTTCAGTCCTCCCTGGTACACCCGCTCCCATCCGAACCGCTGCACGAGCTGCTTGCGCACCTCCTCCTTGAAGTACTGGCCGAACGGCTCCTGCGCGCGCAGCGCGTCTTCGAGGCGCACCTCGCGGCGCACGGCCTCGTCGTACGCTCCCCGATCGATGATCCCTGCGGCGCGCATCGCCAGCAGCGCCGCGTTGCGCGCCGCGACCGCCCGCTCCAGGCTCACGGTCGGCGCGTAGGTCGACGGCGCTTTCACGAGGCCCGCGAGCAGCGCCGCCTCCGCGAGGTCGACGTCGGCCGCATGCTTGCCGAAGTAGCCGAGCGACGCCGCCTCGATGCCGTACAGCCCGTCGCCGAAGTACACCTTGTTCAGATACATCTCGAGGATCTGTTCCTTGGTGAACTCGTCCTCGAGCCTGGCCGCCACCACCACTTCCATGACCTTGCGCCGCACCGTCTTGTCGCGCGACAGGAAGCTCTGACGGGCGAGCTGCTGTGTGATCGTGCTGCCGCCCTGCGTCCCCCAGCCGTCGAGCAGGTTCTTCCACGCAGCGCCCGCAATGCGGATGACGTCGATGCCGCCGTGGTCGAAGAACCGTTGATCCTCGACGGCAACGATGGCGTTCACGACGTGAGGCGAGACGCGGGAGAGCGGCACCTCGATGCGCTGCTCCTTGAAGATGGCGAACGCAGGCCGGTCGTGCGCATCGAACACGGTGGTCGCGCGCGCCATCGCCCCGATGCCCCGCAGCGCGTCCTCGTCTGGAAGCCCCGTCAGAATTCCGCCGAGGTACCAGACGAGCGCACCGGCCGCGCTCCACATGAGCACGGCCAGCATCACGACAGAGGCGACCAGCCAAGGGGCTCCGCCCCTTGATATCCCCGTCGCCCCTTGGCTGGTTGCCAGTATCTCTTTGGCGCGCTTCGCGCGCCTAGGACCGCTATGCGGGGGTACAACGAGAACAGAATTCGCGTTTCGGGCCGCATAGCGGACCAAGAGGCGTCGATGAGCTCGCGCCGCAGCGGCGAGGGTCTCTCGAAGGGAAAGGAACACGCTCAGACCTCGCAGGACGCTTCGCAACGGTCATGCCAACAGGATTACGCATCTGCGCATCTGATAGCGGCGGCTCAAGCCGCCGCTCTACAGGGGGACAACCTTTCCACCTGTAGAGCGCAGGCTTTAGCCTGCGCGATCGTGCGCGATCCTCAAGATTCCCGAGCGCGTGCCGATTGGACCGGGAAGCGCTTACGCCCGGGGGCGGGTGCGGCGCGGCCGTCATGCCGCAGCTCAACGTCGACACGCGAGACACGCTCTATGTCGCGAGGCAGCCGATCCTCGACGCACGGGGACAGGTGTTCGGGTACGAGCTGCTCTACCACGTCGAGGGTGACGAGGCCGCCTCGCCGCGTCTGCTGGACCTGGCGGCGGCGCGGGTGCTGACCGACGCCGTCCTGAACGTCGGCCTCGACACGCTGACCGGCGGGCGGCCCGCGTTCCTGAACCTGTCGCGATCGCTGCTCCTGGAGCAGGCCTGGAGGCTGCTGCCGCCAGGCGCGGCGGTGTTCGAGCTGCACCAGCACGTCGCGGTGGATGAAGAGGTGATGGAGGCGTGCGCGGCGCTGCACGCAGCCGGATACGCGCTCGCGCTCGGCGACGTCGCCCTGGAGTCCGACTCGATCGCGGTGCTGCCCTACGTGCGATTCGCGAAGGTCGACATGCTCGCCACGCCAGCAGCGGCCGAGGTCGCCGAGCGTCTGCGGCCGAGCGGCATCCGGCTCGTGGCCGAGAACGTCGAAGACGCCGAAGCCTTCGACGCGGCGCGTGCCGCGGGCTACGCGCTCTTCCAGGGCCACTACTTCTGCCGGCCGCGGATGTGCAGCGCGGCCGCCGTGCCCGCGCGCCACGTGGCGTACGTCCAGCTGCTCTCAGCGCTCAACCGCCCCGACCTCACCGTCAGCGAGGTCGAGGATCTGGTCAAGCACGATCTCTCGCTCAGCTACCGCGTGCTGCGCTGCATCAACTCCGCCGCCTTCGGGTTGCGGCGCGAGGTCCACTCGATCAGGCAGGCGATCGTGCTGCTCGGGCTCGCGCCCATCCGAAGCTGGGCCTCGGTGTGGTGTCTCGCGGGGCTCAACACCGGCGGCACGTCCGAGCTGGTGACCGTCTCGCTGATCCGCGCGCGCTGCTGCGAGTTGCTCGCCGCGCATCTGGTGGCCTCGGACGAGGTGGCCGAGCTCTTTCTGATCGGCCTCTGCGCCTCGCTCGACGCGATGCTCGGCCGCGCCATGGAGGAGGCCGTCGCCGACCTCCCGCTCTCGGTCGACGCGAAGGCTGCGCTGCTTGGGCATCCGAACACCGCCAGACGCCTGCTGGACGCGGTGATGGCCTACGAGCGTGGAGACTGGACCGGGGCGACGGAGGCGGCGGCGCGCGTGGGGCTCACGGGCGCGATGCTGGCGGCAGCCTATACCGACGCACTCAGGTGGGCGCGGGAGTTGTCGCGCGCGGACTAGACGGATCGCGAGGTCTCGCGCGCCGCGACCAGCTCGGCCACCAGCTGCTCGACCGCGTCGATCGAGTCCAGGTGATAGCGCACCTGCCCCGCACGCCGCCCCACGACGGCGGCCACGCCGCGGCCCGCGATCGCCTCGTACCCGTCGTCATCCACCACGTCCTCGCCCACGTACACGGCGAACACCGGCCGGCCGTGACGCTGCTCGAGCAGATCGCGGATGGCTCCGATGGCGGCGGCCTTGGCGTGGCCGATGTTGGGCAGCAGCTCGAGCACGTGGTTGCCTCGGAAGACGCGGAACGCCTGGAGGTCCGTGATCTCGGCGGCCCTGCCGAGCAGGTGCAGCCGGGCCCACACGGCGTCCACTGAGTCGGCCTGGCGCGTGTGCAGCGCGATCGCCGCCTCCTTGTCCTCGAGATGCGCGCCCCCGATCTCGGCGATCGTCGGTTCCGTGATGGAGGCGATCTCGCGAAGCTGGTCGCGGTAATGGTCGAACGTCTCACGGTCGATGCGGGTGAAGCCCGGCCCGACGACCTCGAGGCCGTGCAGGCCGATGTAGAACAGCTCGTCACCCACTCCGACCCGCGCACGCAGATCGTGCACCCGACGGCCGCTGACCACGCCGACGGCCGCTCCGGCGTGCACGAGACGCTCGAGCAGCCTTCGCCGGCCATCGGAAAGCCGCACCTCGTTCGGGTTGTCCCTGTACTCGGTGAGCACGCCATCGAAGCCCACGAGCACGAGCAGCAGCTCGGTGGAATGCTCCTGGACGGCTCGGATGAGACCGTCGAGTTCCGAGTTGGCGCGTTGCATGACCCTTTGCGATCGTACAGGGGCGATTGGGACTCAAACCATACCGGATCGACCCTATAAGCGGGGTCCGAGTGACCCTACCCCTCCACACGGACCAGTTGGCAAACCAGCCAAGGGGCTCCGCCCCTTGATATCCAGGCGGAGCCCCTTGGCTGGTTGCCAGTATCTGCTTGGCGCGCTCCGCGCGCCTAGGACCGCTAGGCGGACCGGCAAAACGAGTACACAATTCTCGTTTGGGGCCGCATAGCGGTCCAAGGCAACGGTCCCATCATGTGAGCGTGAGACGCGGTTCCCGTCTCTTCACCCTGGCGCTCGTCGCTGCCTGCGCGTCCGCGTGCGGCGGCCGAGTCGACCATGCGAGCCGACTCAGCTTCTCCGGAAGCGCGCTCGGGCCCGAGGCGGAGGTCCTGCGGGGGCAATTGGCCCGCTTCGACGAAGCGCATCCAGACGTGCGCGTCGAGCTCCGCGTGACGCCGGACGCCGCGGATCAGCGCCACCAGCTCTACGTCCAGTGGCTCACCGGGCGCGCGTCCGAGCCCGACGTCCTGCAGCTCGACGTCATCTGGACGGCAGAGTTCGCCGCCGCCGGCTGGATCCTGCCGCTCGAGGCCTTCGGTCCCGACGTCGAAGACTTCTTCACGGCGGCCGCCGAGGCAGCGCGGTGGGAGGGCCGTCTCGTCGCGATCCCGTGGTTCGTCGACGTCGGCCTGCTCTATTGGCGCACCGATCTGATGGACGCCGCGCCGCGATCGCTCGCCGCGCTGCGCGAGGCCGCGCGCGGCTCGATCGAGGCTGGCGCCACGCGCCTCGGGCTGGTGTGGCAGGGCGCCCGCTACGAGGGGCTCATCACGGTGTTCCTGGAGCACCTCGCCGCGTTCGGCGGCGGCATCCTCGACGCAGAGGGGCGCGTGATCGTCGATGAGCCTCCCGCCCTGCGGGCCCTGACCTTCATGCGGGATGCCGTGAGCGGTGGCGGCTTCGTGCCCTCGTCTGCGCTGACGTGGCAGGAGGAGCAGGTGCGCTTCGCGTTTCAGAATGGCGACGCCGCGTTCATGCGCAACTGGCCCTACGCCTGGACGCTGCTGCAGGACGCCGCACGATCGCGCGTCGCGGGCCGTGTGTCGGTCGCGCCCTTGCCCGCCGCCGACGATGGCCGGCCGGCGGCGGCGCTCGGCGGGGCGCAGCTCGCGGTCAACGCTCACAGCGCCAATCCGTCGCTCGCGTGGGAGCTCGTCGCCTTCCTCACGGCCCCCGAGCAGATGCTGGAGCGCGCCCGCCTGGCGGGCCAGCTTCCGCCACGGCGCTCGCTCTATGAGACCCGCGCCCTCGAGGAGGCGCTGCCGATCCCGATCGCCCAGGTGCGCGAGGTCATCGACGTCGCCGTACCGCGGCCGGTCACGCCCGTCTACAGCGAGCTGTCCGAGATTCTCCAGGTCCGCGTGCATCGCGCGCTCACGGGCCAGCAGGCGCCGGAGGCCGCGCTGCGCGACGCCGCGCGCGAGATGCGCGAGCTGCTCGCGCGCTCGGGGCTGTAGGATCGCGGCGGCTGAAGCCTGATCGCGGCGGCTGAAGCCGCCTGATCGCGGCGGCTGAAGCCTGATCGCGGCGGCTGAAGCCGCCGCTCTACAGGGGGATGACCTATCCGCCTGTAGAGCGCACGCTTTAGCGTGCGCGTCCGGCGTCGCGTGCGCGTCCGATCGTCGACGTGGAAATCGCAACGATGCGAACATGCCGGATCCGATGACCAGGCCCGCGCGCGCCGAAGCCCGCCTCGGCTGGCTGCTCGTGTCGCCCGCGCTCGGGCTGATTCTCCTCGTGTCGCTCGGACCCATCCTCGCCACGACGTGGGAGGCGCTGCACGGCCACGATCTGCGGCTGCCATGGCTCGGCCGGCCGTTCATCGGCCTCGCCAACTTCGTCGAGGCGGCGGGCGATCCCCGCTTCCTCGCGGCGCTGGCGCGCACGGTCGCCTTTGCCGCCGTGAGCGTGCCGATCGAGCTGGCGCTCGGCCTGGCGCTGGCGCTCGTCATGCACGCGACCGTCCGCGGCCGCGCCCTCGTCCGCGTGGCCGCCCTCCTGCCGTGGGCGATTCCCACCGTGGTGGCGGCGCTCATCTGGCGCTTCATCTTCGACGCGCAGGCGGGCATCCTCACCGCGTCGCTCCGGGACCTCGGGGCGATTGACGCCGCCTTCGACTGGTTGGTCCACCCGGTGGCCGCGTGGGTGCCCATCATCGGCGCCGACGTCTGGAAGACGACGCCGTTCGTGGCGATCCTGCTGTTGGCGGGGCTGCAGACGATCGACCCCGCGCTGGACGAGGCGGCGCGGATCGACGGCGCGGGCGCCGTGCGGCGGTTCGCCACGATCACCCTGCCGCTCGTCGGGCCCGCGCTCGTCGTGGCGGCGGCCTTCCGCACGCTCGACGCGCTGCGCCTGTTCGATCTGGCGTACGTGCTGACCGGCGGCGGCCCGGGCACCGCCACCGAGCCGCTCTCCTTGTACGCCTTCATCGCGCTGATGCAGCGTCTCCGCTTCGGCTATGGATCCGCGCTCTCGGTCACGGTGTTCCTGCTCACCTTCGCGTGTGCGCTGATCTGGGTGAGGGCGCTCGGCCGCCTGGACCGCTATGCGGCCCCGAACGAAGACTCTGGACCCGTTGCCGGTCCGCATAGCGGTCCTAGCAAGGGGATATGAAGGGCGAGCGCGTGGCTGGTCGTGGGAGAGCGATCGTGACCAGGCGGCCGATCGGCGCGATCGTGGCCGCGGCGGCGCTCCTGGCCGCGCTGCTCTTTCCGATCTACTGGATGGCCGTCTCGTCGGTCACTCCCGAGTCGCGGCTCTTCGAGGCCAGGCCGCTCGTCCCCGTGTCGGTGACGGCCGATCACTATCGCGCGCTCTTCGACGAGCGCAGCTTCCTGATTCCCATCCGGAACTCGCTCGTGGTGGCGGGCTCGACGACGCTCGTGGCCGTGCCGCTGGCGACGCTGTGCGCGTACGCGCTCGGGCGGCTGCGGATGCGCGGCAAGGGCGCGCTGCTCGCGCTCGTCCTGGCCGTGTCGATGTTCCCGCAGATCTCGATCGTCCCGCCGCTGTACCTGATCTTGCGCGAGGTCCGGCTCCTGGACACCTACCCGGGCCTCGTGCTTCCGTACCTGACGTTCTCCACGCCGCTGGCGGTGTGGCTGCTCACGGGCTTCTTCCGCCAGCTGCCGCGCGATCTGGAAGAGGCCGCGCGGCTCGACGGCGCCTCCCGTCTGCGTGCCCTGTACGACGTCGTGCTCCCGCTGGCGGCCCCTGGCGTCGCCACCACCGCGATCCTGATCTTTCTCTACTGCTGGAACGAGTTCCTGTTCGCGCTGTCGTTCACGCTGGGCCCGGATCGGTACACGGTGCCCGTCGCCATCACGCTCTTTCGAGGCCGCTATCAGGTGCCGTGGGGCCAGGTGCTGGCGGCCACCGTCGTGGCCACGGCGCCTGTCGTCCTGCTCGTGCTCGCCTTTCAGCGGCGCATTGTCGCGGGCCTGACCGCGGGGGCGAGCAAGGGCTGAGGTGACACGCACAACGGTGGCGACCCCGCGCAGGCTAAAGCCTGCGCGCTACACCTACGTGAGAAGTGGGATTAATTGATGGCATCGATTGGTCTGGTCGGCGTGACGAAAACGTATCCAGGCGGACACGTGGCGATCCGTCATGTCGGTCTCCAGATCGAGGATGGCGAGTTCATGGTGCTGGTGGGGCCGTCGGGCTGCGGCAAGAGCACCCTCCTCCGGCTGATTGCGGGCCTCGAGACGCCCGAGGCGGGGCGCATCGTCATCGGCGAGGCCGATGTGACGGACGTGCCGCCGCAGGCGCGCGACCTGGCCATGGTGTTTCAGAGCTACGCGCTCTACCCGCACATGAGCGTGCGCGACAACCTCGCCTACGGGCTGAAGGTGCGCAAGGTGGACCGCGCCACGATCGAGAGGCAGGTCGAGGCGGTGGCCCGGGCGCTCGGCATCGAGCCGCTGCTCGATCGGCGGCCCGCGCAGCTCTCGGGCGGCCAGCGCCAGCGCGTCGCCCTGGGGCGGGCGATGGTGCGCACACCAGCCAAGGGGCTGTCCCTTGATATCCCGGCAGCACCCCTTGGCTGGTTGGCCAGTATCTTCTTCGCGCGCTCCGCGCGCCTAGGACCGCTATACGGCTCCGCACAACGGGTACAAGAGTCTCATTCGGAGCCGTATAGCAG
>JACQTK010000243.1 GCA_016210845.1 Acidobacteriota bacterium
GCTCGCGCTCGGCCGTGTCGGCCGCGTTGCGGACGGGCCGCACGTTGAAGCAGATGATGATCGCGTTCGACGCCGAGGCGAGCAGCACGACCGACTCGGTGATGGCGCCGACTCCCGCGCGGAAGCTGCGGATCTTGACCCGCTCGTCCGACAGCTTCGTCAGCGTGTCGGCCAGCACCTCCGCCGAGCCCTGCACGTCGGCCTTGACGATGATCGGCAGCTCCTTGATGCCGCCTTCCGCGATCTGCTCCTTGAGCGACTCCAGCGTCAGCCGTCCGCCCTTGGCGCCGAGGGCGCGCTCCTTGGCCTGCGTCTGGCGGAACGTGGCGATCTGCCGCGCCTTGGCTGGATCGGCGACGGTCTGGAACGGATCGCCGGGCTGCGGCAGGCTGGTGAGGCCGAGCACCTCGACCGGAGTGGCGGGCGCCGCCGCCTTCGTCGGGCGCCCGCGGTCGTCGATGAGCGCGCGCACGCGGCCGACCACGGGGCCCGCGATGAAGTTGTCGCCCACGTGCAGCGTGCCGTCCTGCACGAGGACGGTCGCCACGGGGCCGCGGCCGCGATCGAGCTTCGCTTCGAGCACCGTGCCCGACGCGGGCCGCTTCGGGTTGGCCTTGAGCTCGAGGATGTCGGTGGAGAGCAGGATCATCTCGAGCAGCTGATCGAGGTTCTGCTTCTTCTTGGCCGACACCGGCACCATCACCGTCTGGCCGCCCCACTCCTCGGGCACCAGGTTCAGCTCGGCCAGCTCGCGCTTCACATTGTCCGGGTTGGCGTTCGGCTTGTCGATCTTGTTGATCGCCACCACGATCGGCACGTTCGCGGCCCGGGCATGGTCGATCGCCTCCCGCGTCTGCGGCATCACCCCGTCGTCGGCGGCGACGACCAGGACGACGACGTCGGTGACCTTGGCGCCACGGGCGCGCATGAGCGTGAACGCCTCGTGGCCCGGCGTGTCGAGGAAGACGACGGATCGGTCGTCTCCGACGTCGACGTGATACGCCCCGATGTGCTGCGTGATGCCGCCCGCCTCGCGCTCGGCCACGCGCGTCTCGCGAATGGCGTCGAGCAGCGACGTCTTGCCGTGGTCCACGTGCCCCATTACCGTGACCACCGGCGCGCGCGCCTGGACGTCCTCGGGCCTGGCCTCTTCCACCTCGGCCGAGACGAGCTCCTCCTCGAAGCTCCGCATCTCGATCTCGGCGCCGAACTCGCGCGCGATCTCGCGCGCCGTGTCGATGTCGAGCGTGCTGTTGATGGTCATCATCAGGCGCTTCATCAACAGCTTGGCCAGCACGTCCTTGACGCGCACGTCCAGCTTGTCGGCCAGGTCCTTCACCGTCATCCCCTCGGCGAGCGTGATGGTCCGGGTGATCGGTGGGGGCGCGGCAGGGGCCGACTGCATGGCCGGTGCGCTCGGACGCTCGCGCCGCGTCGTGACGGGGCGCTGCCCGGGGCGATGCTGGCCAAACGGCGGACGCGGCGGGAAGGCCGGGCGCGGCGGCGGCATGCCCGGACGCGCCTGCTGCGGCTGCTGCGCGCGCACGGGCTGCGAGGGCAGTGGACGCGGTCCCCCGAGCATGCCCGGCGTGGTCGGCCGCGGCGGCGGAGGATACGCGGGACGTGGTGCGCCCGCCGTGCCCGGGCGCGGCGGCGTGGCGGGCCGCGTCCCCGCCGCAGGCGCGGCTGACGGCGCCGCCGGCTTGACCATGCGCGGCTGCGTGACGGGCGGCCGCTTCGCCGGCGCCAGGGGACGCGCCGGCTGAGGCGTCTGTCCAGGTTCCTCGATGCGCAGACGCAGCGTCGGCGGCACGAACCGTCCGGGCGTGGCGGCTGCGCCTGCGGGCGCCTCGGCCGTCGGCTCCTCCGCGGCGGCCTCGTCCGGCGCCACGGCGGCCGGCGCCGCCTCGGGCGGAGCCGCGGCGGGCGCACGGGGCTCGGCGATCGGTTCGACCGGAGCGTGCGCGACCTCTGCGGGCGCCTCGCGAGCCGGCTCGATCGGCGGGGCAGCCGCGGCCGGCGCCTCCGGCGCTTCGACCGGCGGGGGAGGCGGCGGTGCCGCGGGCTTGACGGTCTTGACGAGACGCGGCGGGCCCAGGACCGGCGTGGCGGGCTTGGGCGGCTCGGCCTTCTTGAGGAGCGCGCCCTTCTTGCCGCCCTTGGCGGCGGGCGTGTCGGCGAAGATGTTGCCGCCAGGCAAGGCGATATTGCGCTGGCGCGCGACGCGCTCGACGAACGACCGCGCCACGACCTCCTCGAGCGTGCTCGACGCGCTCTTGAGCTCGATGCCGTGATCGCGCTTCAGCAGTGCGAGGATTTCCTGGCTCGTCGTGCCGAGCAGTTCCGCAACCTTGTAGATCCGGACCGTGGCCAATGTTCTGTGTCTTTCCTCGTCTTAAACGTTCTCGTCCGCCTTCGCGGGCTCGGATGCCTGGCCCGCTTCGGCGGACAGGTCCGCCTTCGCAGGCTCGCCCTGTGCATCCGGCTCGCCTGGTTCCGCCTCGGCCGTCACGCCCTCGGGCGCCTCGGCCGCGGCCTCCGCGACCGGCTCGCCTTCCGCCGCCGCTGCCTCGGCTTCCACGCCAGCTTCGGCGGCCTCGTCCGCGGCCGCCTCGAGCGCGCCGAACTGCGCCTCGACCTCGCGGCGCTTCTCTTCCTCGCTCTTGATGTCGATGCGCCAGCCGGTGAGCTTGGCGGCGAGGCGGACGTTCTGCCCCTTCTTGCCGATGGCCAGCGACAGCTGCTTGTCCTCGACGACCACTTCCATCACGCGGTCCTTGTCATCGACGATCGACACCCGCTGTACCTTGGCGGGGCTGAGCGCGTTGGTGACGAACAGGATCGGATCGTCGGACCATTCGACGATGTCGATCTTCTCCCCGCGCAGCTCGCGGATGATGGCCTGCACGCGCGTGCCCTTCATGCCCACGCACGCGCCCACCGGGTCGACATCGCGCTCGCGGGAGTACACGGCCACCTTGGCGCGGTCGCCCGCCTCGCGCACGGCCCCGCGGATCATCACGGTGCCGTCGTAGATCTCGGGCACCTCCTGCTCGAACAGCTTGATGAGCAGCGCGGGGTCGGTGCGCGACAGCACGATCTGCGGCCCCTTGGCGCTGCGGTTGACGCCCTTGATGACCGCGCGGATCCGCTCCCCGGGCGTGTAGCTCTCGGCGCGCGACTGCTCCTTGCGCGGCAGCGCCGCCTCCACGCGGCCGATCTCGACGATGAGGTCGCCGTTCTCGAAGCGCTTGACGGTGCTGTTGATGACCTCGCCGATGCGCTGGTTGTACTCGGCGAAGATGTTCTCGCGCTCGGCCTCGCGGACCTTCTGGAAGATCACCTGCTTGGCCGTCTTGGCCGCGATCCGGCCCAGGACGTCGGTGCGCTTGGGGAACTCGATCTCCATGTCGATCTCGGCCTCGTCGCCGTAGAGCTCCTGCGCTTCCTTGAGCGAGATCTCGGTCGCCGGATTCGTGACGTCCTGCACGATGTGCTTGGTGGCGAACAGATCCACCTGGCCGGTCTCGGGGTTGAACCGGGTCTTCAGGTTCTCGTTCGTCTTGTAGTACTTGCGCGAGGCGGTCAGGACGGCATCCTCGATGGCCGTGATGATGGTCTCGGCCTCGATGCCCTTCTCCTTGGCGAGCGCCTCGATCGTCTGCATCAAGGGGTTCTGCATATCCTTCAAAACTCAACTTCCAGCCGGCCCCGCACGATCAGCCGCAGCGGGAGCCGGTGCTCGCGGCCCTTTGTGCCCTCGAGGACGACGGCATCGTCCTCGACGCCGCGCAGCCGCCCTTCGAACGCCGTCTGGTTGTCCACCGGCTCGCGAACCACGATCTTCGCCAGCCGACCGGCGAACCGCCGATAGTCGGCGCCGCCGCGCAGCGGCCGGTCCAATCCTGGCGACGACACCTCCAGCGTGTAGGCGAAGGGGAGCGGGTCCTCCACGTCGAGAATCGTGCTGATCTCGCGGTGGACCTGCTCGCAGTCGTCGATGCTGACGCTCTCCTCCGGCGTCGCCGCGGGGCCGGGCCGGTCGATGAACACGCGCACGACGTGTCCGATCGCCTCGCGGCGGCTCTGGACGTCCCAGACCTCCAGCCCCCGCGACCCCGCCACGCGCGCCGCGACGGCCCGAATCCGCTCCAGCGGCTCCATCTCGGTTGCTGGGTAGCCACCCCGCTACCCAGAAACAAAAAAAGTGGGCACGAGCCCACTTGGAGTACTACTCCGCCTAGGTGGCGACCCTTAAGAATATCATACGGGCGCACCGACCGCCAACGCGGGTGCGAGCGGACGCGCCAGCAGATCGTAGCCGCGGCTGCCCACGATCTCGGCCTCGATGAAGCGGCCTGCGGGCAGCTCGGCCGGATTGCACTCCGTCAGGTAGACGAGCGGATCGATCTCGGGAGCCTGCCCTTCGGTCCGCGCGCGCAGGACCAGCTCGTGCTCGGCCGCGGGGCCGTCCACGAGCAGCCGGACCTGCTGTCCCACACGCGCGCGCTGCGCGCGCGCGACGATCCTCCGCTGCAGGCTCATCAGCCGCGACCGCCGCTGCCGCTTCGTCGTGGCGGGCACGTCGTCCTGCAGGCGATGCGCGCTGGTGCCCTCCTCGTGGGAGTAGGTGAACACGCCCAGATGGTCGAACTGCACGGCCTCGACGAACCTCTGCAGCTCGGCGAACTCGCTGTCCGTTTCTCCCGGAAACCCGACGATGAACGTGGTGCGGAGCGCCGACGTGGGAAGGCGGGTGCGGATGCGATCCAGCAGCCGTTCGTAGCTCACGCGCGTGCCAGGCCGCTTCATGCGCTTCAGCACCGCATCGGACGCGTGCTGCAGCGGCAGGTCGATGTACTGGCACACCTTCTCGCTCTCGGCCATGGCCTCGAGCACATCGTCGCCAATCGTGGTGGGATAGAGGTACAGCATCCGGATCCACTCGATTCCGGCCACGCGGTTCAGCGCGCGCAGCAGCCGGGCCAGTCCGCCGCGTTCGGCGCGGTCCACCCCGTAGAAGCTCGTGTCCTGCGAGACGAGCAGCAGCTCCTTGACGCCGCGCGCTGCCAGCGCCTCCGCTTCGCGCAGGATCGAATCGAGGGGCCGGCTTCGATAGGCGCCCCTCAGCGTGGGGATGATGCAGAACGCACAGGCGTAGTCGCAGCCTTCGGCGATCTTGATGTACGCATAATGTCGGGGCGTCGCGAGCAGCCTTGGCGTGTCCGAGTCGTAGATGTAGGTCGGACGAGCCCCGTAGGGCGGGCCTGTACGGCCCGCCTGGCGCGGCGTCACGCCGCGCCCTACGGGTACAGGTTCACCGTTCGCGCGCAGCAGCGGGAGCGTCCGGACCGGTCTCGGGCCCCCGTTCCCGATTGCCTCCACGATGGACGGCACTTCGCCCGTGCCGAGTAGGGCGTCGATCTCCGGAATCTGCTCGCGCAGCTCGGCCCGGTAGCGCTCGGCGAGGCATCCGGTGACGATGAGCGTGCGGCACGCGCCCGTCTTCTTGTGCTCGGCGATCTCGAGGATGGTGTCGATTGACTCCTGCTTCGCCCTGTCGATGAAGGCGCAGGTGTTGACGACCAGCACGTCGGCGGCCGCAGCGTCGCGCGTCAGCTCGTGCCCCGCCTGCTGCGCGAGGCCGAGCATCACCTCGGAGTCCACGAGGTTCTTCGGACAGCCGAGAGAGATCATGCCAATCTTCATCGGTTCCTACGGATACAACCGGTACAACATGCGCGGATACGGAATCGTCTCGCGGACGTGCTCCAGCTTGCAGATCCACGAGACGCAGCGCTCGATCCCCATGCCGAATCCGCCGTGAGGCACGCTGCCGTAGCGGCGGAGGTCCAGGTACCACTCGAACGCCTCCTGGGGCAGGTCGTGCTCCTTGATGCGCTGCAGCAGCAGGTCGAGGTCGTCCAGGCGCTGGCCGCCGCCGATGATCTCGCCGTAGCCCTCGGGCGCGAGCACGTCCACGCACAGGGCCTTGTCCGGCTGCCGGGGATCCGGCTTCATGTAGAACGCCTTCACCGACGCGGGATAGTGCGTGATGCACACCGGCTTGTCGAACTGTTCGGACAGCACGGTCTCGTCGGTCCCGCCCAGGTCGGTCCCATACTGGAACGGCAGCCCCTTCTCCTTGAGGAGCGCGGCCGCCTCGTCATACGTCAGACGCGGGAACGGCGGCGTGATCCGCTCGAGCGTCGAGGCGTCGCGCTCGAGAATCTCCAGCTCGGTCTTCCGCGTGTCGAGCACACGCGCCACGACCGACGCAATGAGCCCCTCGGCCAGCGCGATGACGTCGTCGAGATCGGCATACGCCATCTCGGGCTCGACCATCCAGAACTCGGTGAGGTGCCGACGCGTCTTCGACTTCTCGGCTCGGAACGTCGGGCCGAAGCAGTAGACCTTGCCGAGCGCCATGGCGTTCGCCTCGTTGTAGAGCTGACCGCTCTGGGTGAGGAACGCCGTGTGGTCCTCGAAGTAGGGGACGGGAAACAGCGTCGTGGTGCCCTCGCAGGCCGCGGGCGTGAAGATCGGCGCGTCGCAGAGGATGAAGCCGCGGCTGTTGAAGAAGTCGCGGACGGCGTCGATCACCTCGTGGCGCACGCGGAGGATGGCCGTCTGGCGCTCGGATCGGATCCACAGATGCCTGCGATCGAGCAGGTAATCGGGGCCGTGCTCCTTCGGCGTGATGGGATAGTCGTGCGCCTCGCTGTGAACCTCGAGGCGCGCGACGTCGATCTCGTACCCGCCCTTCGCACGGGCATCGGCCCGGACGATGCCCGTGACCGAGAGAGACGACTCCTGGGAGAGATGATCGGCGCGGGCGAACGCCTCGTCGCCGACGGCGGCCTTGGACATCACCGCCTGGATGAAGCCCGTGCCGTCGCGCACGATCAGGAAATGGATCTTTCCGCTCGAACGGCGGTTGTGCAGCCATCCATGGATGGTGACCTCCTGGCCCTCGTGCCTGGCGATGTCTTCGATGTACGCTCGCATAGACATGTCGGTCGTAGAGGCGGACCTTCAGGTCCGCCTAGAAGGCGACGAGCATCTTCTCCAGGCGCTCGCGGGCGTCCACCGCGCGCCTGAGTACGTCGACAGGATCTCCCGTATCGGCTACCTCGAACATCATCGGGCCGTCGTAGCCGATCTTCTGCGTCTCCATCATGGCCGCGCCCCAGTCGATCGCCCCCGCGAACGGCACCAGGTGATCGTCGCGCACGCCGCCGTTGTCGTGCACGTGGGTCGTCCACAGGTGACCGGAAATCGTCTCGATGGCCTCACCGAGATCTCCCATCAGGTGCGCGTGGCCGTAGTCGAGACAGATGCCCGCATCGATCCCGTTGAGCTCCTCCTCGATCAACCGGGCCAGCGACGCGGCGCCGGACAGCGGATTGGGAATCACCTCGATGGCCACGCGGACGCCCACCTCGGCGGCCAGCGCGACGATCTCCTCGACACTGCGGCGGGCCGCGGGGGGCTGATTGTCGGACGGCGGCACCTGCCCGACCGCCCTTCGGCTATCGCTCAGGGCGCCCCGAGCGTAGTCGACGGTTCGGCTTCGCTCACCGTCGACCCTGAGCTTGCCGAACGGGTCGAGGGGCGATGGCATGCCCAGGTGCAGGACGAGGAACCGACAGGGAATGCGGCGCGCCACCTGCAGCGCCGCCCGCGTTTCCTCGACGGCCGCCCTGCGCCTGGCCTCGTCGCCCGAGGCGTTCGAGAACGAGCCGACCCATCGGCCCGCCCGCATGGCGTCGACGATCGGCGCATGCATCGAGTTGAGCCCCAGCCGCGTGTCCGCCAGCCACTCGGCGAGCTGTGCCACGGCCCGATCGTCGCGATAGTCGAAGTGCGACCGCGTGGCGAACACCTCGACGGTCTCGAAGCCGTGCGCGGCCACGTGGACCAGGTGCTCGCGGCAGAGCCGCGACTCGTGAAACAGATGCGTCGAAATGCCGTACGCGCGCAAACGATTGATTCTAGCAGGAGCAACGCTGTTCCCTGTGGGGCGGACCTTGTCAGGTCCGCCAGGGCGAGCCGACGCCGGGGCCCCCACGGCGCTTGCGCCGTGGGGTGGCGTGGCTCGCCCCGCGTCAGCGCAATTCCTCCAGATGCTCCGCGAGCAGCTCGCGCAGGCGCCCGAACCGCTCGTAGCGCGCGAGATTGGCGCGGACGTAGTTGAGCGTCCGAGGAATGTACTGGATGTACACCGTGTTGCCGCGCGACGTGGTCTGGAAGCCGAAGGTCCCGAGCGCCTTCAGATTGCGTTGCACCGCCATCAGGTCGACGCGCCGGCGGAACTCGCGAGGGTCGGCCGCGGCGCCAGGGTGCCGCGCCAGGAAGAACGCGATCAGCTCCTCCACCTGCGGCTCGGCGAGGTCGACGTAGGAATCGCGCAGCAGCGACACGAGATCGTACGTGTCCGGGCCCATGCGCGCGTCCTGGAAGTCGATGACGTGCAGGCCGCCCTCATGGACCATCAGATTGCGGCTGTGGTAGTCGCGATGGCAGAGCACGCGCGGTTCGGCGGCGAGCTCTTCGGCCACGGCGGCGTACTCCTCGGCCAGCCCCTGCCGCGATGCGGCCGTCAGCGTGGCCCCCCGATAGGCTTCGAGAAAGTGCCTGGTGAAGAACTGCAGCTCCCACGTCAGCTTCTCCACGTCGAAGGCGATGCCGTACGGCACGTACCTGCGAGAGGCGAGCTCACGTCCGCGCCGTTGAATCGTGGCGATGAACGTCACGGCCTGCCGGTAGAGCGCGGCGTGCTCGGCCGCAGGAGCGGCGCCGAGATGGGCCTGCAGCGTCACGTCGCCGAGATCCGCCAGCGCGATGATCCCGAGGGCGTCGGAGTGGCCGAGGATCCGTGGCACCGGGACGGGCATCGCGCTCAGCAGACGCGCGACGTTCACGAAGGGGAGCGACTCGAAGTCGAGCGGCCCCGGGTAGACCGCCAGCACCTGCGATTGGCCCTGCGCCGGCAGCAGGACGCGAAAGTACCGCCGATCGGACGCGTCGCCCGTGAGCGGCACGACCCGGGCGCCGCGCGCGAGGCCCTGTTCGGCCAGGAAGCGGTCGATGCGCGCGCGCGCGTCCAGACCGTCGGCGGTCCTGCGATCCGCGATCATCCCGTTGATCTAACCACGAGCCACGAAGGTCGCGAAGACCGGGCCACGAAGGTCACGAAGAACACGAAGTACTTTCTTGTCTTGGTGGCCTTCGTGCGCTTCGTGGCCGATCGCCTTCGTGCGCTTCGTGGCCGATCGTCTTCGTGCGCTTCGTGGCTCAGATCGAGGCGATAGCCAGCCCGTCGATGCGGCGCTCCCCGGGCGCGAGCTCGCCGCCGGCCAGGCGCAACGTCACACCCGTCCACGAGGTGTCGGCTGGCACGTGAACCCCGTCGGTCACCACGCACTCACGCAGCAGGACCCCCGCCCCGACGTCTACGTCGTCCCAGAGGACGGTGCGCTCGACGCGTGCGGTTGGATCGATTCGAACGCGAGCGCCGAGCGTCGGAACGCGGCCTTCACGGGCGGCTACCCCCAGAGACGTCTGCAGGTAGTCGGCGGGCGTCCCGATATCCAGGAACGCGGCCGCACACACGTGCGCGCGCACGGCTCCACGACGCGCTTCGATGAGCGACGGATAGAGCGAGCCGACGGACTCGGTCGGGACGCCGTCGATGAGCGACGCGAACGCCGTGACCTCCGCAATCTGCACGCCGACAAAGTGGTAGGAGTGGGCGGACGCGCCACGACGGGCGAACCCCGTCACGGCGTCGTCCGCGTCCACGAGCACGCCTCCGTACCTCTCAGGCTCGGTGTTGGGCACCACGGCCATCGTGACCAGCGCATCGGTCCGCCGATGCGCGGAGAGGAGCTCGGCGAGATCCACGTCTGTGAGCGTGTCGCCGTTAATCACGAAAAAGGAGGAAGAAGGAAGGAGGGAGGAGGAAGAGCGAAGGAGATCCAGCGCGTGGCGAACACCGCCGGCGGATCCGAGTACCGGTGTCTCCCAGGAGTATCTGACCCGCACGCCCAGATCCGAGCCGTCGCCGACGATGGCGGTGAGCGTGTGCGGAAGGTAGTGCAGGTTGAGGACGACGTCGGCGACGCCCGCCGCCGCCAGCTGGCGCAGGATACGACGCACGAGCGGCTCCCCGGCCACGGGCACCGCAGCCTTGGCACGGACGAGCGAGAGCGGACGAAGGCGGGTGGCGAGCCCTGCGGTCAGGACGAGCGCCGGAATCACTGCTCGTGAAAGACCATGTGGTTGTTGGCGAGCCCGTACTTCTCGCGGTACTGAATGAACAGTCCGCGATAGGAATCGAGGATGAAATCGGTGGCCGAGCGTCCCAGCGCCTCGGTCATCGCCAGGATGCCCTGCTCACCGCCTTCGATCTCCACGAAGGTGCCGACCGGCGTCTCGTCGAGGGCGATGGTCACGTCTTCCGCGGCGTACTCCTCGCGGTATTTCTCGTAGCGGAACCATACGTGCAGCCCCAGCTCTTCCAGCACGCGCTGCAGCACCTCGCCGTCGCCCACGACGGTTTCGAACTCGTCGCGGATCTTCATCGTGCCCGGCTGCACCGGACCCTTGAACGTCAGCAGGCTCTTGCCCGCTTCGGTGCGGATGCGCAGGACGCAGCGGCGGCGGCGCAGGCTTTCGTCCTCGGTGTCGAGCAGGGCGTCTTCCTGCAGACGGCGGCACCGCAGCGGCGTGGCGCCGGCCGCGAGGATGGCCGCCCGGGCTTCCTCGGGGCTGGCGAATCGGAGCTTGACCTCGCGCTCGACCATCAGCGTCACGGGGGCCTCCGGAAAAGCACCCTTTTATCACAAACACACAGGCCCCAGGATCCGGAAGCCTGAAGGCTTCCGGCTACCAGCCGTGGCAGCCGGAGACCTTCACGTCTCCGGCCCCTGAGGCCTGGGGCCTGGGGCCTGATGAGGCCTCCAGGTTTACTCCTTCGTGACGGTGACGAACAGTTCCTGCCCGCCGCGCATCACACGCAGGAACGCGACGCGGCCCGACGGTACCCGCGCCAGCTCGTCCCGGGCTTCGGCCGCGCTCGCGACCGTCGTCTGACCGACGCGGATGATGACGTCCCCCTGCTGCAGTCCCGCGCGCGCCGCGGGGCTGCCAGGCTCGATCTGCATGATCACGGCGCCCCGGACGGTGCGATCCAAGCCAAGCTGCTGCGCGACCTGCGGCGTGAGGTTGCCGAGCGTGATGCCGAACCCCGTGCTCGGCTCGGGCTCCGGCTGAGCGCCGCGGCCCCGACTGTCCGTCCGGAGCACGTTGGCTTCGGCCTCGAGGTCGAGCTCATCGACCGTGACGCTGAGCGTACGCTGCTGCTTGTCGCGCACGATCCCGATTGGGACCGTCGTGCCGGGCTTGGTGGCCGTGACCATCGACACCAGCTCGTCGCGATTCCGGATCGGCTTGCCATTGTAGGAGACGATCACGTCGCCGGGCTCGATGCCGGCCCGGGATGCCGCGCTGTTCGGCGACACGTTCAGCACCACGGCGCCGTTGCGGTCTTTCAAGCCGAATTCCTCGACCGCGTCGCGTGGAACCGCCCCGATGCCCACACCGATGCGCCCGCGCGTCACCTTGCCCGCACGCAGCTGGGGCAGCAGCTCGCGCACGACGTTGATCGGGATGGCGAAGCCGATGCCGATATTGCTGGCCTGCCGCGCGTCGCTGACGATCGCCGTGTTGATCCCGACGACCTCACCGCGCATGTTGAGCAGCGGCCCGCCGGAGTTGCCCGGATTGATCGCCGCATCGGTCTGCAGCACCTGCGCCTGACGGGTTTCCGCCACCGGGAAGGGGCGCTCGATGGCGCTGATGATGCCGACGCTGACCGTGTGGGCCAGGCCGAAGGGGTTGCCGATGGCCATCACCCAGTCGCCCGGAAACACCTGCCCCGAATCGCCGAACTTCACCTCGGGCAGCGTGTGGTCGGGCTTTTCCGTCAGCTCGATCAGGGCGCTGTCGGTCAGCGGGTCGCGCCCCACGACGCGCGCGGCATACTCCTGGTCCGAATCCTCACCGTAGAGCGACACCATGATTCGCGTGGCGTCCTCGACGACGTGGTTGTTGGTGAGGATGAAGCCGGCCTTGTCGATGATGAAGCCGGTGCCGGCCGCCGAGACGATCTGGTCGCGCGGCTGCTGCGGCCTCGGGGCGGGCTGGCCGAAGAAGCGCTCGAAGAGGTCGTCGCCGCCGAAGAACTCGCTCAGGTCCTGGGCGCGCGTGCGCGACTCGGTCCTGATGTTCACCACGGCCGGCGAGACGGTCTTCGCAATCTCGCGGAACGTGGTGGCGCCCAGGTCACCCGTGATGGGGGCGCTGTTCGCGGGCGGTAGCGCCGCGTCCTGGGCCGACGAGAGCGGCGCCATCCCCAGGCGGGACGCGATCACCATCCCGACCGCCAGCGAGGCCAGCGCGATCAGCACGGCATAGAAGAAGGTGGTCTTGCGGTTCGACATGAGCAACATCCTCAATTCCCTAGCGTCATTATCTCCATCTGGCGGGGCCCCGTCACCAGGGCCTCGCGCTCGCCCCGAAACATGTTGATTTCCGTCCGCACGCCGAAAGTCTCGAAATACAGCCCCGGCTCGATCGTGAATCCCGTCCCCGGCAGCAGGCGCCGATCGTCGTGCGTCTCGTAATCGTCCAGGTGCACGCCGTTGCCGTGTACCGCCTCGCCCAGGCTGTGCCCGGTCCGGTGCAGGATGTGGTCGGCGTATCCCGCCCGCTCGAGGACACCGCGGGCGGCGCGGTCGACCTCCCATCCCCGCAGGTCGCGCGAGGTGCGCGCAGCCTCTTCCACCAGCGCGACCGCCGTATCGCGCGCCTCGACGATGGCGCCAAACGCCCGGGCTGCCTCGGGCGGCACGGCCTCGCCCGTCGCGCCCACCCAGGTGATGTCAGCAAACACCGCACCTGGCTCGTTGCGCTTGCCCCACAGGTCGAGGAGCAGCACCTCATCCGGAACGATCCGACGGCTGCCCTCCGCCGTGGGCAGGTAGTGCGGGTTGCCCGCATTGCCCGCGACGGCCACCACCGGCGCCGAATCGCTCACCAGCCCTTCCTCCTCGAACCAGCCGACCATCTGCTGCTGAAGCACGTACTCCGTGAGGCTCGTCCCGTCCCGCAGCGCCCGGGCCGCCGCCGCGAACGCGCGATCCTTGATGCGGTAGAGCGCTTCGGACGCGGCCCGATGCGACGCGAGCTGTTCGGCGGTCCAGGCGGCCTCGAACTCTTGGACGAGATCGCCGGACGAAAAGATTTCCACGCCGCGCCCGCGGATGGCTTCGGCCGTCCCCGCGTCCACCCGTGAGAGATACGGGATCGCGCAGTCGGGCGAGTATTCCATCGCCACCCGCCTGACGCCCGCCAGCAGCCGCGTCACGCCGTCGTCGAGCTGCTGGCGTCCGGCGTAGAGGATTGTGTCCCCGGGCAGCGCGTCGAGCGTATGGCTCTCGATGGCGTGCACCAGCTTGCGCGGCCGGCCGGCCGCCGGAATGAGGTAATACCACCGGCGCGTCGTCATGTGCGGGCCGCCCGCGAGGCCCGCCAGCCGGACCGCGATCGGGTTGGACCCGTGGAAGTCGTAGAGCAGCCACCCATCCAGGCCGGCCGCACGCACGGTGCGTTGGATGGCGGCCACGTCGAGCGCCATATCGTCAGTATAAAGGCCAGACCGGGGTTGAAGCCGGGCCTTGCGAGTTCTTTACAATCTCTGACGCCCGAGACCGGATGAAAGTCGGGCGCCATCTATAATTCCAGAGCGCAGTTTTTCCAGTCATGACAAGACGCCTCTCCGTCGCCGCCCTTCTGGCCGTTCTCGGCGCGGGCCTGCTGGCCGCCCAACAACAGCCGCCGCCGCCCGCGCCGCCGCAGCCCTCCGCCGCGCCGCAGACGCAGGAACCGCCCCCGGTCACGTTCCGCGTCGAGATCAACTACGTCGAGGTGGACGCCGTCGTCACCGACGCGCTGGGCAATCCGGTGACGGACCTGACCCTCGGCGATTTCGAGGTGCTCGAGGACGGCCAGCCGCAGACCATCACGGCGTTCTCGATCGTCAACCTGCCCATCGAGCGTGCCGAGCGGCCGCTGTTCGCGCCCGAGCCCATCGAGCCCGACGTGCAGACCAACACGAACGCCGAGGGGCGCATCTACCTCGTGGTGCTCGACGACCTGCACACGACGTTCACCAACACGCCCCGCGTGCGGCGGGCGCTGCGGGAGTTCTTCGAGCAGAACTTCGGCGTCAACGATCTGGCCGCGGTGGTCTATACCAGCGGCCGCAGCGGCGACGGGCAGGACTTCACGAACAATCGCCGGCTGCTGCTGGAGGCGGTCGACAAGTTCCAGGG
This sequence comes from Acidobacteriota bacterium, assembly GCA_016210845.1. Taxonomy (GTDB): domain Bacteria; phylum Acidobacteriota; class Vicinamibacteria; order Vicinamibacterales; family UBA2999; genus JACQTK01. Next base: position 14,400 of record JACQTK010000243.1, read on the forward strand.
GCGGAAGCTGCGCTCCGAAGCGCTCGAGATCGCCGACATGCTGAATCGCCCGGGGCGCCAGCCGGACGATACGCGCGTGTTCGATCCGCTCGAGATGGAGCGCGCGATGAACGCCCGCTCGGCGATGAACTCGATCCATCAGCTCGCCGAGTTCCTGGGTGGCGTGCGGGGCCGCCGCAAGGCGCTCCTGCTGATCAGCGAAGGCATCAGCTACAACATCTACGACGTCCTCACGAACACGCAGGCGAACTCCGTCCTCATGGAGACGGCCGACGCGGTTGGCGCGGCCACGCGGGCGAACGTGGCGATCTACGCCATTGACCCGCGCGGGCTGACGGCCTTCGAGGAGACCGCGGAGGTCGCCGGTGTACCGCGAGACGTCGAGTTCTCCCCGGTCCGCACGCTGCGGGACGGCCTGCGGCTGTCCCAGCTGAGCCTCACCGTGCTCGCAGCGGAGACCGGCGGGTTTGCCGCCGTCAACCGGAACGACTTCGCGGACGCGTTCGCGCGCGTCGTCCGTGAGAACAGCACGTACTACGTGCTCGGGTACTACCCCGCCAACGAGCGGCGCGACGGCCGCTTTCGGCGGCTCGAGGTGCGCGTGAAGCGGCCGGGGCTGCAGGTGCGCTCGCGCCGCGGCTACGTGGCGCCGCGAGGCCGCGCGCCCGAGACCAGAGCCGATGCCGCCGCGGCGGCGGTCAGTCCGCTGACCGCGGCTGTCAACGATGCGGTGGCCAGCCCGATCCCGATCGTCGGCATTCCGATGAATGTCTTCGCGGCGGCGTACAAGGGCGAGGCGCCCAACGCCGCCGTCGCGCTGGCGATCGAGCTGGCGGGAGGCGGCTTCCAGTTCACGGATAACGACGGCACGTTCGTCGATCGGCTCGAGGTCTCGTTCACGGCGGTCGATACGCGCGGCAACACGCGCGGCGGCGATCGGCACACGCTCTCGATGACGATGAGGCCGGAGACCGTGACGCGGGTGAGGGAGCGGGGGTTCCGCGTCGTCTCGCAGATCGACCTGCCTCCGGGCAGGTACCAGCTGCGCGTGGGCGCGGCCGAGGAGGGCGCGGGCCGAGCGGGCAGCGTCCTCTACGACATCGAGGTGCCCGACTTCTACGCGCCGTCGTTCGTGATGAGCGGCGTGTCGATCACCTCGGCGCTGGCCGGCGCCACGCCGACCGTCCGGCCGAAGGACCCGCTGAGCGACTTCCTGCCTGGCCCTCCGACCGCCGCGCGCGCGTTCGACAACAACGACGTGGTGGCGCTGTTCGCCGAGTTCTACGAAAACACCCCCGGTGCCTCGCCGCACCGGCTGGAGTTCAGGACGACCGTGCGCGCCGAGGACGGGCGCATCGTGTTCGAAGACTTCGACGAGCGCTCGTCCGCCGACCTGCAGGGCGCCTCCGGTGGACATGGATACGCCGTCCAGATTCCGCTCGGCGGGCTCGAGCCTGGCACCTACGTGATCCGCGTCGAGGGGCGCTCGCGTGTGGACGCTCCCGAATCCGCCATCGGGCGCGACGTGCTCATCCGAATCCGATAGCTGGCAGTGGCGTTGCTAGAGCCAGGCGGGTGTCGCGGCGGCTAAAGCCGCCGCTCTACAGGTGGCAGGGGCGCCCTCCACCTGTAGAGCGCACGCTTCAGCGTGCGCGGCTCCGCCCTGTATGCGCAGCTCAACGGGCCTGTCTTCGCGCACGGCGGCCGCCCTGGCCTACAGCGGCTGGTGGGTGACGGGCGTGCTCTTCTGGCTGCTCGAGCGCCGCGATCCGGTGGTGCGCTTTCACGCCGCGCAGGCGATGGTCGCCTTCGGAGCGGACGCGCTGCTCATCCTGGGGTTCGGCGGGCTGGCGGTCGCCTCGCTCTCGTTCCTGCCGATGATGTTCACGCTGTTCGCGGCCGCGGCGGCGGCCGCCTGGGCGGCGGGCGTCGTGATGTGGGGGATCGTGATGTGGAAAACGGCGCGCGGCGGCGGGTGGAGGATTCCCGCCGCCGCGAGCTGGGCCGATCGCTTCGCAGGGCCGACCTGAAGGTCGGCCCCCTACACACTCACAGCTTCTGCACCAGCGTCATCCTGAGCATGCCGTTGGCGTGCTCGAACTTGTACTGGTTCGTGTCCATGTTGGGATTGCGCGGCGTCTCGAGCGTGATGGTGATGATCTCGTCCGGCTGCAGCGGCCGCGGGTGCCGATAGTTCGAGCCGGTGACGATGTCGCCCGCCTTGTTGTACCAGAACTCCTCGATCTTGAGCCCGGCGATCGCCCCTCTCTCCACGTTCTTGACCTGGAAGGTGGTGACGACGAACTGCTTGCCCCCTTTCAGGGCGGCTTTGATGACGGGCTTCGTATATTGCAGTTCCGCGGTTCCACGAACGGGGGCCACGAGCCGCGGGCGGGCCGCAGGGGTCTGTCCCGCAGCAGGCTCATCGTTGGGTCGCTGGGTCTGCGCTGGCGGCGCGGCGGTCCGGGCCTGATCGGCCGCGTCGGGCGTCGCGGCGGGGGCTGCTCCCGCAGCGTCTCCGCCCCCGGTCGCCTCGAGGGCGATCGGTTCGGCATCGTCAACGTCGTCGGAGGCCGCGGTACAGCCGACGGCAGCAATCGCAAGAATAGTGGCGCAAGCGAATATCCGGTACGTCTTCATCGTGTCCTCCCACGGGAACGTGTCGGACTCAGAGTCAGCAGATTATACGCCTTACATCTCTCCATTCCAGTCCTCGGGTTCGGGGTTCGAGGCCCTGAAAATCTCCAGGTGCCACTTTCCCCCGCCCCAGGGCTCGATGACCTCCGTGGCCACCACGTCGACCAGAATCTCCGAGAACGCGCGCCCCTCGGGGTCGCCCTCCAGGTGATACGCCTCCTGATCCCACTCGAAGTTCGGGTAGAGCACCATCGTGAGGAACAGATCGTAGCCGTCGTCGACGACGATGATCTGGCCGCACGGGCGCTTGATGGTGGAGTGATAGATCAGGTACTTCTCCGCGCTGTGCGCACGGATGTAGCGCTTGAGCGCGAACTCGCGCGCGACGATCTCCTCGACCGCGATCTTCTTTTCCCAGCAGTCGCGGCAGTAGCGTTCCTCACCGCGCGGCTCGGAGACGTCCTTGGCGCCGCACAGCGCGCACTTCGACTTGGTGAGCGTGGATTTCCGGGCCATCGCCCTGATCTTAAACCACGCCCAGCCCTCCGCGCGCCATGAAGCCAGGGAAGATGCGGGCGAGCGCGGCGGCCGGGGCGCCCAGGTGGCGGGCGGCGACCTCGCTGAACACCTCACGGAAATCGGTGGTCACCTCGAGATCGCGCCCCTCGAAGCGCTGATCCTCGCGCAGCCCGGGCCAGCGCCCGTACACGCGTCCGCCTCTCACCGGACCGCCGATGAGCAGCATGGCGTTGCCGTGCCCGTGGTCGGTGCCGCCGCTGCCGTTTTCGGCCACGGCGCGGCCGAACTCGGACATGGTCATGACGACGGTGTCCGCCAGCAGCTCGCCGAGATCCGTCGTCAGGGCGGCGAGCCCCTCCGCGAGATCGGCGAGGCGATTGGCCACCTGGCCCGTGACGCCGCCCTCGTTCACGTGGTGATCCCAGCTGCCCGACTCGGCGAAGGCGATCTCGAGTCCGACGCCGGCTTTGGCCACTCGCGCAATCTCCTGCAGCGCCTGCCCGAACGGCGATCGAGGATACGACGCGCCCGGAGCCGGACGGTAGGATCCCGTTGTCGCGGCCTGAAGCGTGCGCATTGCGTCGAAGGCGTCGGAGACGGCGGGCCCCAAGACCGTGTCGGCGGCAAAGGCCGTCTCGAGCCCGCGCCGCGTCTGCCCGCCGGCGCGGACCCTGAATTCCTCAACCGCTCCCAGGGCGAGCGACGGGGCCCGGCCCTGAAGCGTGCGGGGCATCTGCCGGGCCACCGCGATCGCGCGCAGCGGGCTGCGCGCGGATCCGCCGGACTGCAGGTAGCGGTTCAGCCATCCGTCGCGAGTGCTCTTGACGCCCGGTGTGGCGGTCTCCATGTAGTCTTGCGCGTCGAAGTGGGACCGCGTCGCGTCGGGCGATCCCGAGGCGTGCACGACGGCCAGTGATCGGGTGTTCCACAACGGCGTCAGCGGTGCCATCACCGGGTGCAGACCGAAAAAGCCGTCCAGGTCGATGGCGCCCTGGTCGCGGCCCGGACGCGGGACGGCAATCGACGGACGCAGCCGGTAGTACTCCGCCTCGCCGTAGGGCACCACCATGTTGAGCCCGTCGACCGCGCCACGCTGGAAGATCGCGATGAGCAGCCGCCGCCGGCCCTCGGCCGCCTCCGCCGCGCGGGCGAGGAACGATGGCGCACAGCCGAGCGAGAGCATCGCCATCGCGCCGGACTTCACGAAGAGTCGCCTGGAGTACATCGCTATCGCCTCTGAAACTCCGGGGTGGCCACCAGCGCCGCCTGGCTCCCCGCGAGCTGGCGGGCGAGGTTGATCCGCGTCACCAGCCCCCCGGAGGTGACCCACGTCTCCGCGGTGTCGTCGTAGCCTGTGGGCGGCGCGCACATGTAGAGGGGCATGCCGAGCTGCCGCAGCGCCCGCGCCATGACCGCCGTGTCGGGGACGTCGGTCCCAGCCGCCCGCACCGCGCTGACCACGAACTCGAGCGGCGTCTTCACCTTGGCCTGGGGCGCCTCGCGGGCAAAGAACTCGGGCGACATGACGATCGCGCGAACGACTTCGCGGAGGTCGCCGTCCGTCTCGCGGAACCGAGCCGCCGTGCGGGCGACGAGCGCCTCCGGCGGATCGTCGCTCACGAAACGGCGCGCCAGCTTGGTGGCGATGTGGCGCGCGGTGGATGGATGTGCGGCGAGGATGTCGAGCACCCGCTCGCCGTCCTGGACGGCTCCGCCCGCAGCGATCGTATGGCCGAGCACCACCTTCTCGCCGCCGTCGTGCGCGAGCGGCGCAAAGCGGAATCCCGGGCCCGCCGGCGGAGCGATGGTCCAGCCGGTGAAGGCGCGCGCCACCTCGACCACGTCGCGTTGCGTGTAGCCGCCGTCCACCCCGAGCGTGTGCAGCTCGAGCAGCTCGCGCGCGTAGTTCTCGTTCAGCCCGCGCCGCCGGCCGGAGGCCTGCCCTTCGACTACGCTCAGGGCACCCCGAGCGCCAGTCGAGGGGTGAAGGCCTCCGGCTACCGGTGGCTGCCCTGACCGTGGCCGCCGGAGCGCTTCGGCCCTCCGGATCGCGGCGGGATCCACGCTCAGCCAGTTGTCCAGGTAGAACAGCATCGCCGGATGCCGTGCCGTGGCGCCGAGCAGATCGCGGAATCGGCCGAGCACGTGCGGGCGGATCGCCTCGCGCTCGTAGTCGGGCAGATACATCGCGGTGCGTCCCTTCCCCGCGAAGACGTTGAAATGGTTGAACCAGAAGTCGACGAGGACTTCCTCGAGCTGCCGTTCGCTGGCGACCGCCCGCAGCAGGCGCGCGGCGGCGAGATCGTCGACGGCGGCGCGGGCGGCGCGGCGCGCCTGCTGCGGCGAGTCGAACGGCCCCGTCTGCGGGAAGGCGCGCGGCAGGCGTGGCGCGAACGTGCGGTCGTCCGGGCGGGCGGGCTCGAGCTGCTGGTCGATCCACTCGGCCAGGCCGAGGCGCTGGACGCGTTCGACGTCGCCCGGCCGCGGACCGAACGTGAGGCGGTTCAGCGCGTGCCGCACCGCGCCCGCGTCGTTCGAGACCCCCGTCGGGTCCTGCGTCGCCCGGGGCGCCGCGGCCACAACCGCCACCGCCAACACGCTGAACAGCAGAGCTGAGAGACGACGCGTCAACACGGCACCTCCGACATGCCGTTAGACGGAAGGATGTGGCGTCAGGATAGCCGCACGGGCACCGACTGGGATCGAGGTCGCACCGACAGGAGGTCGCACCGACAAGGACCGGGGTCGCACCGACGAGCGTCGGGCTAGGACACCGGCTGCTTCAGGGCGGGCCCGTACATCTGCCGGACGTACTCCTTCACCATCCGCCGCGTGCTGAACCGCGGCAGCACCGTGCGGATCGCCTCCTTGACGACGCGCAGCCATCGCCGCGGGATGCCGTGCGCGTCGCGATCGTAGAAGGTGGGCACGAGCTGCTGCTCGATCAGCGCGTATATCGCCTGCGCGTCGGCCCAGTCCTGGGCGCCGTGATCGGTCGGATCCGCATGCCCCTCGATCAGCCAGCCGTTGTCGCCCGTGAAGCCCTCCGCCCACCACCCGTCGCCAATCGACATGTGGGGAGTGCCGTTGATGGCGGCCTTCATCCCGCTGGTGCCGCTCGCCTCCATCGGCTTGCGGGGGTTGTTCATCCACACGTCGCACCCCTGCACGAGGAAGTGCGCCACGTGCAGGTCGTAGTCGTCGACGAACGCGATGCGGCCGCCGAACTTCGGGTCGATCGCGCGCCTGTAGATCCGCTGCAGGTGATGCTTGCCCACGTCGTCGGCGGGGTGCGCCTTGCCGGCGAACAGGATCTGCACCGCCCGGCCCGGCGTGTTGAGGATGCCGGCGAGCCGGTCGGGGTCGCTGAAGATCAGCTCGGGCCGCTTGTAGCCGGTGAAGCGCCGCGCGAAGCCGATCGTGAGCGCGTTGTGATCGAACATCGTGCCCGCGGCCACCACGCGCGCCACGGCCACGCCCTCGGCGGTCCACCGCTGGCGGGCGCGCTCGCGGATGAAGGTGAACAGGAACGCGCGGAGCGCCTGCCGCACCTCCCACAGCTCTTCGTCCGGAATCTGCAGCACGCGGTCGCAGTACGCGGAATCGTCGTGATGATCCATCCAGTCGGGACCCACGTGCTTCTCGAGCAGCGCCGCGATCTCCGCCGACATCCAGGTGGGCACGTGCACGCCGTTGGTGAGCGACTTGATCGGGAGCCGCTCGAGCGACGTCCCCGGCCAGAGCGGCTGCCACATCCGCTTCGTCACCTCGCCGTGCAGCTGGCTGACGCCGTTGACCGCGCCGGCCGTGCGCATCGCGAGCGCCGTCATATTGAACATCGCGCCGCCGCCGTTGTCGTAATGGCCCAGCGCGAGGAACCGCTCGCGGTACGCGCCGAGGTCTCCCCACGCGCCGGCGAGGTGCGTTTCCACGAGGTGGAACGGGAAGGCGTCGTGGCCGGCGGCCACCGGCGTATGCGTGGTGAACACCGTGGTGCGGCGCACCTCCTCGAGGGCGGCCTCGTACTGCCACCCCTGCTCACAGAGATCGCGGATCCGCTGGAGCACCACGAACGCGGCGTGCCCCTCGTTCAAGTGGTAGACGGCCGGATCGGAGCCGAGGGCGCGGAGCGCCCGGACCCCGCCGATGCCGAGGATGATCTCCTGCTGCACGCGCATCTCGCGGTCGCCGCCGTAGAGGCGCGCCGAGAGCTCGCGATCCCACGGCGCGTTCTCCTCGAGGTCGGTGTCGAGCAGATACAGCTTGACGCGGCCCACACGCACGCGCCAGACGGCGACGAGCACCGTGCGGCTGCCCAGCGGCACCGCCGTGACGCACGGCTTGCCGTCCCGCATCACGGCGGGCGCGATGGCCGTGTCGGTCCAGGTCAGCTTCTCGTACACCTCCTCCTGCCATCCGTCCGAGGAGATGTTCTGGTGGAAGTAGCCCTGGGGATACATGAAGCCGACGCCGATGAGCGGCACGCCCAGGTCGCTCGCCTCCTTGCAGTGATCGCCCGCGAGCACGCCCAGGCCCCCCGCATAGATCGGGATCGACTGGTGCAGCGCGAACTCGGCGGAGAAGTAGGCGATCGATCGGCCGTCGAGCTCGGGGCACTGCGCCTTGCACCACGTGTTGTGCGCGGCCCGCGCCCCGTCGAGCCGCGCCAGCGCGCGGTCGTAGTTCGCCAGCCACGGGGCGTCGGCCACGGCGCGCTCCAGCGTCTCGGCCGACACGAGCTTCAGCATCCGCACCGGGTTGTGCGCCGTCAGCCGCCAGAGCGGATAGTCGAGCCGCCGGAACACGTTGCGCGCGTCCTGGTTCCAGCTCCACCAGAGATCGTGGGCGAGCTCCTCGAGTCGATGAATGCGTTCAGGAAGTCGAGTCATGACACACAAGCGACGCGAACGTCGAAAGGTCGATGTTGCCGCCCGAGACGATGGCCACGATCTTTCCCCGCGCGCGGCCGGTCAACGCGGCCGCCACCGCGCATCCCGCGGCGCCCTCGGCGATCACATGGCAGCGGTTCGCCACGAGCGCCATGGCCTTGGCCACCTCGGGCAGCTGTACCACGATCGTCCCCGCCAGCAGCCGCGACAGCAGCGGCCACATCGTCGGCAGCACCGACTTGCCTCCGGCGCCGTCCACGAAGGACGCCTGCCACCCTTCGAAGACGCTGGCGCGGCCGTTCCTGAGCGACGCGTCGAACGGCGCGGCCGTGGCGGGCTCCGCCGCGAACACCTGCGCCGACGGTCGGCGCGCCCGCACGGCCGACGCCACACCGGCCAGCAGGCCGCCTCCGCCGAGCGGCGCGATCACGGCATCGACGTCCGGCAGATCGTCGACGATCTCCAGGCCTGCCGTCCCGTTTCCCGCCATGAACCGGTCGTCGTCGAACGGATGGATGAGGAGGCCGCGCATCCGGGGGGACCCATGCGCTTCAACCGTTCGCCAGCACTCATCGTACGTCGCGGGGACGATCGTCGCCCCAAGCCGCCTGATGGCGTCCAGCTTGGTGGCGGGTGCGGCATCCGACACCATGACCGAGCATGGCACACCGGCGACGCGGGCGGCCAGCGCCACCCCCTGGGCGGCGTTGCCCGCGCTCACCGTCCAGACGCCGTCGGCGAGCTCGGCAGCGGAATGCTGCCGCAGCACGTTCTGCGCCCCGCGAATCTTGAACGATCCAATCGGCTGCAGCGTCTCGAGCTTCAAGAAGATGTCCGTTCCATCCAGCCGATTCTGGAGGGTACGCGGCGTCTCGATCCGAACGAGCGGGGTGCGAACGACGGGATCGTAGATGGTGCGAGCGGCCTCTTCGATGGCACTCAGCGGAATCTCGCGCATGCGGCAGCCGGGCCCCGACAATGGTATCCTGATTGGCCTTCGGAAGCTGAGCCCGCCTACTGCGCGTATCTGATTCGAGCCCGGCAGACTCGCATCTCCTGCGCACGTAAGCCAGAGCCTGGAGCTCAGGCTGGTTTCCATTGACAGTGACCATGCAGACGCAGGAGAACGCAGATGAGCCGGAAACTTTTCGTTGGGAACCTTCCGTATGAAACGATGGAACAGGATCTCGAGTCGTTGTTCGGACAGGCGGGCGCCGTCGAGACCGTCACGGTGATGCGCGACAGAGCGACCGGGCGCGCCCGGGGCTTTGCCTTCGTCGAAATGGCCTCCGAAGACGACGCGCAGCGGGCGATCACGCAGTTGAACGGCCATCAGCTCGGCGGCCGCGCCCTGACGGTCAACGAGGCGCGCCCCCAGGCGGCGCGTCCCTCGGGCGGGTACGACGGCGGCGGCCGCAGCCGCGGACCTGGCGGCCGCGGCGGGCGGAGAACCGAGCCGCGCTGGTAAAATATCGGGAATGGCACGCAACGCGAGACCTACCGCGGCAAAGCGCGAGCGTGAGAAGACGCTGACCGAGCGCCGCCAGCAGAAGGCGGCGCGCCGACTCGACGCGAAGCAGCGCAAGGCGCAGGAGCCGCGCCGCGCCGACGGTGTCGACCCCGACATCGCCGGTATCACGCCCGGTCCGCAGCCGCCCGCCGACTGGCAGGTGGAGGAATAGCAGGCAGGGTATACTCTCTGGCCTTCGCCAAGGAGTTACCCATGCAGAGACTCTTCTGGACCAGCCTCGCCATGGCGCTCGCGGCAGCATGCGCGCAGACGCCTCCCGAGGTGCAGGTCGTCAACGATGCCGCCGAGGCGCTCGGCGGGCGCGATCGCGTGCTCGCCGTCCGGACGCTGAGTGTGGAGGGAGAGGGCACTGACGGCGCCGTGGGCGGCAGCGCGACTCCCGACGCGCCTCCCAACACGTTCAGCGTCACCGAGTACCGCAAGACGTTCGATCTCGCGAACCAGCGAATGAGCCTGCAGCAGGTGCGCACGGCGCAGTTCGCATTCGCCAACGCGGTGGTCACGCGGCAGCAGCAGGGCCTCGACCGCGACATCGCGTTCAACGTTGGCGCCAACGGCGCCGCGACGCGCGCCTCCGAGCAGGTGGCGAGGGCCCGCCGGCTGGAAATGCTGCAGCATCCGTTGACGGCGGTCCGCGCCGCGCTCGATCCGGCCGCCCGCATCGCCAACCTCCGGACCGAGGACGGCCAGCCGCACGTGGACATCACCACAGCCGGCGGCGACACCGTGACGCTGGCGGTCGACGCCGCCACCAGCCTGCCGAGCCACCTGTCGTTCCCATCCTATGACGCCAACTGGGGCGACACGTCCATCGAGGCGCAGTTCTCGGAGTACGAGGACGTGGGCGGGCTGCAGCTTCCGCGGCGCATCGTCACGAGGCAGGATCAGTGGATGACGACGGATCGGACGCTCACGAGCCAGGCGGTCGACGGCGACGCTGGCGACCTGGCGGCCCCCGACGCCGTGAGGACGGCCGAGCTGCCGACGCCGCAGCCGGTCAACGTGACGGTGGAGGAGGTGGGCCGCGGGATCTGGTGGCTGGCAGGCGGGAGCCATCACAGCATCGTGTTCGAGTTCGACGATCACCTGACGATCTTCGAGGTCCCGCTGAGCGAGGCGCGAACCAAGGCCGTAATCGACCGCGCGCGGGCGCTGAGGCCGGACAAGCCGCTGACGCACGCCATCGTCTCGCACCATCACCTGGACCACGCGGGCGGATTCCGCACCGCGGTGGCCGAGGGGCTGACGATCATCACGCACCGCGGCAACGAGGCCTTCTTCGAGGAGATTGCGAGCCGCCCGCACACGCGCGGGCAGGACGCCCTGGCGAGCAATCCGCGCCCGGTCGCCTTCCAGCTCGTCGACGACGAGCTGGTGCTGAGGGACCGCACCAACGAGGTGCATCTCTACAAGTCGAACGGCAACATCCACTCGGGCCTGCTGCTGTTCGCGTGGGTGCCGCGGGACCGTACGGTGGTGCAGGCCGACTTCTACGATCTGAACTGGCTGTGGCACCCGTGGGGGGACAACTTCCTCGAGAACCTGAAGGCGCGCAGCCTCAACGTGGCGCGCCACGTGCCCGTGCACGGCAAGATTCAGCGGCACCCGGAAGTGCTGGCGGTGCTGGCCGAGAAGCCGAAGGGGCCGGAGTAGTAGGCAGTAGGCAGTAGGCAGTGGGCAGTAGGCAGTGGGCAGTAGGCAGTAGGCAGTGGGGTCGGCGCACGTCGCCTGGGCCACTGCCTACTGCCTACTGCCTACTGCCTACTGCCTCGCTCATCCGCACGGCAGCACGCCCAGCTCGAACCCTCGCGAGCGGAGCGCGGGAATCAGGCGCGAGGTCGCCTCGACGGCGTACCGGCGGTCGGCGCGAGGGTCGAGATGATGGCCGTCGTGCATGACGATGATGTCGCCGTCGCTGGCGCGGCGTGAGAGCCGATCCGCCAGCGACGCGCCGTCCCGCGCGCGCCACCAGTTCCAGTCCCACAGTCCCCAGCTCCAGCCGGCCAGGCGGAAGTTCAACCGTTCGAGCGCCGCGTACATCGCCGCGCTGCGCCAGCCCGCATGCGGGCGGAACAGTGCGCAGGGAGGTGCGCCCGCGGCCCGCCCGATGCGGGTCGCCGCCCGCCGCAGCGTGTCGGCGAGGTCATCCGGCGTGTGGACGAGGAGCCAGCGCTCATTGGAGTGCAGTGCCACGGCGTGCCCCTCCTCCACGGCTCGCCGCACGATGGGCGCGGTCTCCTCTGTCACGTGCGCGTCGATGAGGAAGAACGTGGCGCGCGCGCGCGCCCGCTGCAGCACGTCGAGGAGCATCGGCGTCGCCTCCGGATTCGGACCGTCGTCGTACGTGAGATAGACGGTTGGGGCGGCCGTGTTCTGCGGTACGTGCCACAACGACCGCTCCGGCCGAAGCGCCTCGATCAGGAAGGGAAATGGCGCGACGTGGGCGAGCACGACCGTGCCAATCCCGATGGCCGCGACGAGCAGGAACATGCGCGCAGTCTACAATCAACCTGGAGGCGAACCCTCAGGTCCGCCTCCCTTGAACCAGCCAAGGGCTCCGCCCTTGATATCCGGGCAGAGCCCTCGGCTGGTTGCCAGCATTTCTTGGCGCGCTCTGCGCGCCTAGGACCGCTACATAGGTGATCACTTAACCGGTCCCTATCACTGCGAGGCCGGCGCGGAGGCGCCCACTGCGGCGGTCCCGCTTCGGGTTGGCGCGTCGGGCGTTGGCGAGCAGGTAGGTCAGTGCTCGGCGCAGAGCGACCAACAGCCCGGCGCCAAGCAGTAGCGCTGTCACGAGTTCATGAAGCAGATAAGGCGCACACATCGCCACCCGCCGCGTGGACATCGGCTTCCCCGCCCCGACTCGCTGCGCGGCGTGGGCCAAGAAGCGCTTGAGTACCGCGGCGCACAGGCTGGCCCAGATCAGCCCCTCGGCGATGTGCGCGTTGGCGGTGTCGAACTTGTGCAGATTCGCATACGACTTCCATTCCTTGAAGA
>JACQTK010000245.1 GCA_016210845.1 Acidobacteriota bacterium
AGCCAAGGGCTCCGCCCTTGATATCCCGGCAGAGCCCTTGGCTGGTTGCCAGTATTTCTTGGCGCGCTCCGCGCGCCTAGGACCGCTATGCGAGTCACAACGAGTACAACATTCGCGCAACGAGCCGCATAGCGGTCCAAAGCGTTCCGGCCGACTGAGCGATTGAGCGGATACATGGCTGTCGTTCCTCACAAAAGGGGTTCACTACCCGGCCGCGCACGGAGTCGGATTCCAACCCGACGCATCGGCCTGCTTCTTGAACTGCGCGCTGAACATCGCCGTTCCATTCAGATACGTCGGATCCTCCACGATCCCCATAAAGATCAGATATGGCGTGCCATCCGGCTCCCTGACGACGTCGTAGAACTCCGTCAGTACGGCCTTGGCGCTGTACGGCGGGCCGTTGCGCCGCAAGTAGCCCATTCGCATGTTCGTGGTCACAACCTTGAGTCCGCCGGCCCTGCCACGGGCAACGAGATCCCACGACGCCACCGAGGTGCCCTGCCAGCTCGGAGGGGCGGGCGCAGGTGGGTCACCGAAACGGAAGAGACGCGTCTGCGTGCCGAAGTCGGTTTCGACCTTCAGCGTCGCGTCATCTTCCCACGTGATGTGCAGCCGCGTGGGGAGGCGCATGATCCCCGCGGCGCCGTAAGCCCGGCACTGCTCACCTGTGGCCTCATCTCTGACCGGATCCCACTCGTTCCCGACTCTCCTGCCTTCGGCGTTCAGAGGGATGCCGGGGAAATCGCCCTTCGCCCCCGCGATCATACGGTAGCGCCAGTCCTGGGTCACGAGGGACACCCAGTAGCCGGTGAGGTCTATCGGCGCCAGCCCTCTCGGCGTCCGCGGCAACGCAGGCTCACCCCCGCCACGCCCCTGTGCCCAGATGGACACCTGGAGCGCCAGGAGCGCGGCGATGGTTCCGGCGAGGACCACTCGGATCCGACGGGTTCCGTATGCCATATCCTTCATTTCACCCTTCCCAGAACGAGTCAGGAATGCGGGAGAGCTGCTCGATGCCCCGACTGCGGCGCCCTTCACGGCGTCCGCTTGTCGAGCGTGTCCCTCCAAAGCTATAGACTCTATGTTAGAAGGTGTCAACGGACGTTCATGTTGTTCCTCTAATGGCAATAGTCTTCTTCATGACCGGGTAGTACTTCAAACGCGCTCAGTGACCCGCGTTCGCCGCCCATCGCGGTCAATCGCCACCGCCGCGTGGTCGATTTAGCGATGCGCGGCGCGCTTCAAATCCCGCGGCAGTTCCTCACGCAGAACGCGGCGCAGAGTCGTCTCGAGCGGTTCGTGTCTGGCTTGGACGTACTCTCGGAGAGCAGCGTTAATCAGGGTCTGATAGCTCCCGCCGCCGGCCGCATGCACCTGCCTGCGACACAACCGGGTTCCCGATCGTCGACGTCGCCAACGGGGGCAGCATCAACGGGGAGATTGCGGCGCTGAATCGGCTCGTCGACCTGGCCGTCCCTTCGATCCCGCTCATCTGGAGGGAGGGCGGGACGTACGTCATACCGGGACATGGATTCCTGAGCGACCAGACGGACGTAGTCGAGTACCGCGACATGGTGACCATCATCCGCGATCGTGTGCAGGCCATGATCGAGGAGAACATGACGCTGCCTCAGGTGCTCGCCGCAAACCCGGCGCAGGGATACGTCACACGATACGCCGCAGGGGCGCCCAACGCGGCCCGCGCGTTCATCGAATCGGTGTACGCCAGCCTGTCGGCCTAGTCCGTTATGCGGCTTCCGTCGCAACGAGTTCAAAATTCGCGCTTCGAGCCGCATAACGGACTAGAGGACGTGATGAGACTATCCGCATCGACACGACTGCTCTTCGTGCTCCTGGCCCTGGCTTCAGCGACGCCTGCCTTCGGCCAGGTGGAGCTGGCCGGCACGTGGGCGGCCCGGAACCATGAGGACGCGCTCGAGCGCGGCGCCGGACCGTATGCGGTCGACTATACCGGCCTTCCCTTGTCGGAAGAGGCACGTTCCAAGGCGCTGGCGTACTCCGCGAACCAGTTGTCGATGATCGAGCGCCAGTGCATGCTCTATACCCAGCTGTATCTCGTGCTTGGTCCGTTCGGCCTGACGATCTGGAAGGAAACCGATCAAGTGAATGGCGAGACCGTGGCGCTGGTCATCGGCGCCTGGGAGGACCGCGGACCGATGACCATCTGGATGGACGGCCGGCCTCACCCCTCCCGCAACGCGCCGCGGACGCGCGAGGGATTCACCACAGGGGAGTGGCAGGGCAACACGCTGGTCACGCGGACGACGCACATGAAGACCAACTATCTCCGACGCAATGGAGCGCCGGCCAGCGACGAGGCGGAAATGACCATGCACTTCCTTCGCCACGACAATCTCCTGACCCTCGTCGCGTCGCTCGAGGACCCGATCTCCCTGACCGAGCCCTATGTGCTCTCGAAGACGTTCGAGCTGAGCGCGGCGCCGGGCCGGCCGATTGGGCCGCCATGCCAGCCGGGGTACGAAGGCGTGGCGCCCGGTCGCGTTCCCCACTTCCTGCCGGGACGCAACCCGTTCATCGGGGAGCTCACGGACCTGTATGGGATCCCGCGCCAGGCCATCCTCGGCGGCGCGGCGACGATGTATCCCGAGTTCCGGAAGTCGATCAGGGACGAGTTCGCCCGCCCGGCACAATGCCGGCGGAACTGCGGCGGGGGCCCCCCGGGAGGTGTCGCGCCTCCGCCTGCGCCGCCACGGAATCAGCCGTGAGTCGAGCGGCTGCCATCGCCGTTCCGCGT
Source organism: Acidobacteriota bacterium (assembly GCA_016210845.1). GTDB lineage: Bacteria > Acidobacteriota > Vicinamibacteria > Vicinamibacterales > UBA2999 > JACQTK01. The sequence goes on from JACQTK010000245.1 coordinate 2,780, forward strand.
ACATTTTCTCGTTCACTTCGGCCATCGAATGCCCTCATACGTACACTTCATCTTCGCAGTCGCCCTCACCGTTCTCACCTCGACCGGGGTCTTCGCACAGAACGCCTCATCCCCCTCGCCGTCGCCGCTCCATGCCACCATCACGCGAGACGAGCGAGGGCGCGTCACGATGCGGGCTGTCCGCCTTGAGACGCCGCTGCGGCTGGACGGGCGGCTGGACGAGGAGGTCTATCGGCTCATTCCGCCCGCCGACGGCTTCATCCAACAGGTGCCGCGCGAAGGCGAGCCGGCAACCGAAACGACCGAGTTCTGGGTCTTCTTCGATGACGAGGCCGTCTATTTCGTGGCGCGGCTGTGGGACAGCCATCCCGAGCTGATTGTCGCCGACGAGCTGCGTCGCGATCATCAGAACATCGCCAGGCTCAACGATCTCTTCTCCGTAGGGCTCGACACGATGCACGACCAGCGGACCGGCTACATGTTCCTCGTGAATCCGCTCGGGGCGATGCGCGACGGGTCGATCGGGGAGGGCTCTCTGAACACCAGTTGGAATGGCGTCTGGGATTCCCGTGCTGCCCGATTCGATCGCGGCTGGACGGTGGAGATCGCCGTGCCGTTCAAGTCACTGCGCTACCGCGGTTCCGGTCCCCAGGTGTGGGGAATCAATGCGCGACGCGTGGTCCGCTGGAAGAACGAGGCCTCGTTTCTGACACGCGTGCCGGCCTCCTACGGCGGAGGCGCCCTCGCCTACCCGGCCGTCGGGGCCACACTGGTCGGCCTCGAGACCCCGGAGACTTCGCTCAGCTTCGAGCTCAAGCCGTACGCGGTGTCGGCGCTGGTCACCGATCGGACGGCGTCGAGGCCGGCCACACATGACCTGCAGCCGAACGCCGGGATCGACCTGAAGTACGGCCTCACGCGCGGGCTGACGGCCGATTTCACCGTCAATACCGACTTCGCGCAGGTCGAAGAAGACCTGCAGCAGGTGAACCTGACGCGTTTCAGCCTCTTCTTTCCCGAGAAGCGCGATTTCTTTCTCGAGGGGCAGAGCATCTTCGACTTCGGGGGACAGGTCAGCCGCACCGCCGGTGGCGGGCTCGTGCCGATCCCGTTCTTCAGCCGGCGCATCGGGCTGAGCGCCGGCCAGGCGGTGCCCGTCGTCGCCGGCGCTCGCGTCACCGGCAAGGCCGGAGCCTACGATATCGGCATGGTCGCCATTCGGACCGATGACAAACCCTCGGCCAACGCTCTCGGGACCACGTTTTCCGCATTCCGTCTCCGGCGCAACGTGCTCCGCCGAAGCAGCGTCGGCGCGATCGCGACGGGCCGCTGGCCGGCTGCCGCCGGGAGCGAGCACAACGCCCTGGCCGGCGCGGACGTGGACCTGCGCTTCTACGACAACCTGGTGGCGGGCGGTTACTGGGCGCGCACGTCGACGCCGGCCGCGAACGGCGACAATTCGAGCTACCGCGCCCGTGTCAACTACAACGGCGACCGCTACGGGCTCGGTGTGGACCACCTCGTCGTGGAAGAGCGTTTCAATCCCGAAGTCGGGTTCGTGCGACGGAAGGACTTCGCGCAGACGATCGCCACCGCACGATTCAGCCCTCGTCTGCGCAATAGTCGGTACATCCGTCAGCTGAGGTGGCAGGCCGAATCGGAATACATCCAGAGCGCGGCGCACGACGCGCTCCAGGATCGACAACTCAGCGGCGTGTTCGGCGTCGAGTTCAACAGCGGCGACGATATCCAGGTTTCCGTCGACCGCGCCTTCGAGCGCCTGCCCCTGGCCTTCTCCGTCGCACCTCGTGTCATCATCCCGGCTGGCGATTACAGGACGACGACGTTGACGGCCTCCTACGCGATGGCACCGCAGCGCCTCATGAGCGGAACACTGACCGCCGTGTACGGGTCCTTCTATGCCGGCACCCGTACCGGGGCGGCGTACGGCGGGCGCGCCGGCATCTCGCCGCATGTCGCGCTCGAACCGACGCTGTCGCTCAACTGGATCGAGTCGCCCTTCGGCGATTTCACCTCCCACCTCGCCAGCGCTCGACTCGTGGTGGCGCCGACGGCCCGGCTCGCGTTCAGCACGCTCACGCAGTTCAACGCATCGGCTCGAAGCCTCTCTTCGAGCCTCCGGATGCGGTGGGAGTACAGTCCTGGCAGCGACGTGTTCGTCGTCTACAGCGAAGGTCGGGATACCTCGGCTGACGGCGGCCCGTCGCTCCAGAACCGCTCACTGGCCGTGAAGGTCACGCGATTGCTGCGGCTCTGAGGTTCAGTCGGCCGCCACTGAAAGGACACCGAGATGATCCGACACCATCATCGCGCGCTCGCACTGGCACTGCTGTTGACCGCGCCGGCAACGGCTGCCGCCCAGGATGCCATGACCGTCCTGAACGCGGCCGTCAAAGCCATGCGACTGGAGAACGTGACGACGATCCGCTACACCGCCACCGGATCGGCCTACGCCATCGGGCAGAGCTTCACGCCGGGCGGTCCCTACCCGCGATCGGCGATGACGTTCGTCCGCGACTTCGATATCGACGGGTTCACGGTACGACAGGAGTTCGTCAACACGCGTGTCGAGAGGCGCGGCGGCGGGCTTCCGAATCGTGTCGGCGCCGAGACGAGGCAGGTGCAGTACGCGAGCCGCAACTCGGGGTGGCCTCAGCACGTCTTCATGTGGCTCAATCCCCCGGGCTTCGTCAAGGAGGCGATGAAGCACAATCCGACCCTCACGACCGAGCGCGTCGGCGGCAGGGCCTTTCGCGTCATCACCGTGAGGGTTCAGGATCGCTACACCCTTCGCGGCTTCTTCAACGACGAGGACCTGCTCGAGCGGGTTGACACCGCGCTCGACAACAATCCGGTGCTCGGCGACCCGCCGCTCGACGCGGTCTTCACGGGTTACAGGGACTTCGGTGGAATCCTCTTTCCCAGCCGCATCGTGCACCACCTCGGCTTGCAGCCGTCATTCGACTTCGAGATCGCCAGCGTGACACCGAACGCCGCCGTCGAGACCACGCCTCCCGCCGGCGCCGGCGGCGCCGCAGGGGGCGGTGCGGTGACCGTGACCAGCCAGACGATCGCGAACGGCGTCCATTACCTCACTGGCGGGACGCACCACAGCGTGGCGGTCGAGTTCTCCGATCACGTGGCGGTCATCGACGCGCCGCTCGGCGAGGCACGCTCCCTGGCCGTCATCGCCGAAGTGAGAAGGCTCGCGCCAAACAAGCCGATCCGGCACCTCATCAACACGCACCATCATTTCGATCATTCCAACGGCCTCCGGACCTACGCCGCCGAAGGCGCGACCGTCGTCACGCATCCGCGCAACGCGGCCTTCTACCAGCAGTGGTGGTCCACGATGCCGGTCCTGCTCAGGGACAGGCTGGTAGAGTCCGGAAGGACGGCGCGTTTCGAGACGGTGGACGAACGGAGGGTCCTGAGCGACGGGATGCGGACGCTGGAGGTCCACGTCGTGCAGGACACGACCCACGTCGAAGGGATGCTGATCCTGTACCTGCCCAGCGAGAAGCTGCTCGTCGAGGCCGACCTGTTTACGCCGCCGGCGCCAGGTGCAGCTCCTGCCCAGAACGCGCCGGGCAATGACCCTTTGGCCGCGGAGCTGGTGCAGAACATCGAGCGACTCGACCTCGATGTCGAACGGGTCGTACCGCTCCACGGCCCCGGCGTCGCGTCGCGCGCCGATCTCGACCGCGCTGCCGGCACGACGGCCGCGGGGCGCTGACATCGCTCGGGCACTGGCGCACACGTGGCGCGGAGCCTCGGCATCGTTCGACATCACATCCTGCATGCTAGTATGCACGCATGATGCGCACCACTGTCAGCCTGCCGGACGACCTGGCAACCCTGCTCGCGCGTGAGGCCCGTCGGCGTGAGACCTCGGTATCCGATATCGTCCGCCGCGCTGTCCAGTCCTTCCTCGATGCCTCGGGCGGGCGGCGCGAGCTGCCGTTCGCGGCCCTCGGCCGCAGCGGGCGCCGGCACACGGCCCGCGACGCCGAGAAGATCCTCACCGCCGAATGGGGGCATGCTCGCCGTCGTTGACACCGGGCCGCTCTATGCCGTGGTCGACGAGGACGACGCCGACCACGCGCGCTGCCGCGAGGCGCTCGAACAGACCGAGCATCGCCTGATCATCCCCACCCTGGTCGTCGCCGAGGTCACGTATCTCATTGGGACGCGGCTCGGCCCCGACGTGGAGGCCCAGTTCCTCAAGGGCCTCGCCCGCATGCACGTGGAGGCACCGACGGCGGACGACTGGCCGCGGATCGCCGACCTGGTGGAGCAGTACGGCGACTTCCCGTTGGGCGGGGCCGATGCGTCCATCGTCGCGCTGGCGGAGCGTCTCGACATCGAAACCATCGTCACACTGGACGATCGGCACTTCCGCGCGGTTCGCCCCCGGCATCGAAAGGCGTTCCGCCTCCTGCCGTGACCCGCTTCGCCGGTTTCGCATCGAGTTCGTAACCGAAAATCGACCGCCTGCGTCCACTCGGAGCCGGCGGCTTGCCGAGCGGCCTCGATGTGGCGCGTGACGGCGGGTGTATCGGGTCTGGGCGCAGGCGCGGGGGCCTGCGGGGCCTGGGCGAAAAGAGTTCCGGTCAGCGCCGCGGCGGCGGCGATGGCGACGGCGATCGGGAAAACGCGCATGCGAGTCATGGGCAGCCTCTCAGGCGCTTCGGCCAATAGTTGAAGCGGCTCGTGCCGGTGGGCGACTGACGTCTGTCGTTCTGCGTTCCGGGCTGCCAGGCGCGCGAAGCGCGCCAAACAGATACTGGCAACCAGCCAAGGGGCTCCGCGGGGATATCACCCCTCGACTTCGCTCGGGGTGGCCTGAACGACAGTCGAAGGCCTAGGGGCGGAGCCCCTTGGCTGGTTCTCTGTTCGTGTTCCGGTTCGTGGTTCGATGTGCGGGGGTGTACTACCACTCGAAGATCTGAGCCACGCGCAGCGTGAAGCCGGGCACCACGTCACCGCCGTCGAGGGTGTCGGTGTCGCGCAGCACGACGACGGGTGCTCCGGCACGGTGCAGTGAGACCGACCGCCGCTTGGGGCTGACCACCCACACGAGCGAACAGCCCGCAGTGAGCCAGTCGGTGACCTTCTCCTCGACCTCATACACAGTGTCGCTCGGCGACAGCACTTCCACCGCCAGATCGGGAGCGCCCTCGAAAAACCCCTCCGACAGCGGTTCCGCGCCCTGACGCGCGCGCCGGACGAACGCGATATCCGGCGCCCGAACCGTGTCGGGACTTCGACCGATTCGGAACCCCGTCTCGGCTCCGCAGATCTGGCCGAGGCTGTGCGCGCGCACGTGGCGCTCGAGTGGGCCGGTCAGGTTCGCGACGACGACACCATGCGCGTAGCCTGATGGCGTCATCTGGCGCAGTTCTCCTCGGACGAGCTCATACCTGTACCCATCGCCAGGCCGCCGGAGCAGGTCGTCGGCCGTGGTCAGCGTGGCGCTCCGCTGCGTGCTCACCAGCGACTCCTTCGATTCAGGCCGATTATAGCGTGGAGGTGTGTGAACGTGGCGAGGCAGTCGCCTGCTCGTACTGATGCGAGACGACGGCGCCGGAGCGACATGCGGTAGACTCTGGCCGCATGGTGACGCGCATCCTGGTCGTCCTGTCGATCCTGACGGTGCTGGGTTCGGTCCTCGCGTCGGCCCAGGGGCCAGGCGTCGAGCCGGGGGAGGCGCCCGCCGTGGCGCCGGTGAGCATCACCTGCGAGGAATGCCCTTACCCGTACCCCAGCGCGTACCTGCCGATGACGCTGTACGGCCAGGACGTCCGGATGGCCTACATGGACGTGCCTCCGGCCGGGCCGCCGAACGGCCACACGGTGGTGCTCCTCCACGGCAACAACTTCGCGGGGTTCTACTTCGGTGCCATCGCCGAGGCGCTTCGGGCCGAAGGCTTTCGCATCATCATCCCCGACCGCGTCGGCTACGGGCGCTCGTCGAAGCCGATCATCCCGTACAGCTTCAACGACTGGGCGCGGCACACGCGCGACCTGCTCCAGCGCCTGGACATCGAGAGCGCGATGATCGTCGGTCACTCGATGGGGGGCATGCTGGCGGCGCGGTTCGCGACGCAGTATCCGGGGATGACCGAGCGCCTGGTGCTCTACAACCCCATCGGGTTGTCGGACGCACGGTTCGATCGGCCGGCCGGGAGCGTGGACGAGGCGTACGCGCGCAACCTTGGGGCGACCTATCGGTCGGTGCGCGCCGGCCTGATGCGCTACGTCGCCCACGACCCGGTCGCGTGGAACGACGCGTTCGAGACCTACGCGCGCATCCGCTACGGGTGGACGCTCGGCGCCGACTGGCCGCGCCTGGCGATGGTGCAGGCGCTCGCCGGCAGCGTCATCTACGCGGATCCGGTGGTCTACGACTGGCCGCACATCCGGGCGCCGACGCTGGTGTTCGGCGGCGCCGAGGACATGCTCCCGGGGTCGGCGGAAGAGTTCCGGGAGCGGATGGAGGACGCCGCGGAAACCATTCCCGGCGCGCGCCTGCTCCTGCTGCGCGGCCTCGGACACGTGCCGCACGTGGAGGCGCCGGAGCGCACGATTCCGCCGCTCGTGGCGTTCCTCGCCGAAGGCGTGTGAACGGATCGTACCCGATCACGAGAGCTCGTCCCGCCCGTCACGGAGTCGGCGGATTGTGAGAATCTCCTCGAGATCGACGATGTCCTTGAGGCGCCCCGCCGCGCGCTTGGCGCGTTCGAGCCCGTCCAGGGTGAGCACACGCACCTGCCGCTCGTACACGTCCATCCACTCCGAGAAGCGCTCGACGACCTCGTACGCGCCGAGGCCGGTCACCTCGCCAAGCAGGTCGAGGTCGCCGTGCGTCGTCGTCAGCGTGAAGTTGAGGCCCGCGCGGAGCGTCGGAGCATCCAGCGCGAAGGGAAGGTCGACGCCGGCGGGAACGCCTCTGAGCCTCGGCGCGAGCGGCTGCAGCGCAGCCGCGAGCCGCTCGAGGTTCGCGCGCCCGCGCCCGTAGCAGATATCGAGATCCTCGGTGATCCGCGCCGATCCCTGGAGCCGCAGCGCCACCGCTCCCAGGACGACGAACTCGACCTGGTGGTCGTCGAGCGCCGTGATGAGCGTCCGGAGATCGGCCATCACGAGCGTTTGGCCGCGCGCGTCAGGGTGTCCAGCGACCGAGCGACCTGCTGCATGCGCTCGAGACGCTCGGTCGGCGTGAGCTTCAGGAGCTCGACGATCTGTGTGGTGTCCACACCCGGTTCGTGCGTGTCGAACCATCGATCGGGCCACGGCCTGACCCCTGCCGCCGCCGGCGCCGGCCGCGTCCGATAGCGCGGTTCGAGGCGATAGACGCCGCGGCCGACCGCAGTGAAGTAGGGATGGCGTGACTCGTGATGCGCCGGTGCGTTGACACAGCAGCGGCTGGCGACGTGCGTCCGGACCGTGCCCTGATTCCGGTGCGGCAGCGCACGCACCACATCGCCGATGCGAAACGTCCATGTCGACGACGCGCGTGCGAGCGCCTGAGCCGCGGCAAGGACCTCTTCGTGCACGGGGGCCACATCCGCATTATACACGTGTAAATGGTGGCGCGGCGCGCCTTCGGCGCTGAGGTCGTGATGGTCACACTTGCGTGACACGAAACATTGACGACTGTAGTTGCCGACAATACACTGACGGCCAAAACGCTCCGGAGACCATGAACACCTGGCAGACGAGCTCGGTTGTGGCGGCGGCGGCCATGCTGTCTACCGCCGTTTCGGCACCGCTCATTCAGGCACAACAGCCGGCCGGCGACGTGCAGGTGTTCGAGATACGGCCGAACGTCCACCAGATCGCGGGAGCCGGCGCCAACATCACGGCGCACATCGGTCCTGACGGGGTCGTGCTCGTCGATTCCGGCTCCGCCGAACGATCCGCCGCGGTGGTGGCAGCCATCAGACGGCTGACCCCTCTGCCGATTCGTTACATCATCAACACCGGTCCCGGCGGCGACCACATCGGCGGCAACGAGGCGCTCGCCGAGGCGGGCGTGTCGCTGTGGGCGCGCCGCGCCAACGCAGGCGGTGGCGGCGGTGGTGTCGGCAACGCGACGAGCAACATGGGCGGCGCGGCCATCGTCGGCCGGGAGGAGCTGCTGGCGAGGATGAGCGCGCCCGGCTTCAACCCCGGGCTGCCGGTGACGGGCTGGCCGACGGAGACCTTCACGCGCAAGTACAAGGACCTCTTCCTCAACCGCGAGGTGATCCAGGTCATTCGGCAGCCGCCGGCGCACAGCGACAGCGACGTCATCGTCATGTTCCGCCAGTCCGACGTGATCGCCACGGGCGACATCGTCGACATCGACCGGTTTCCCCACATCGATCTCGACAAGGGGGGCACGATCCAGGGCGAAATCGAGGCGTTGAATGCGCTCCTCGACCTCACGGTGCCCTCGATCCCGCTGCCGTGGCTCGATGAGGGGGGCACCCGGGTTGTTCCGGGGCACGGCCGCGCGGTCGAGGAAGCCGAGATCGTCGAGTACCGCGACATGGTGACCGTCATCCGCGATCGCGTGCAGGACATGATCACGCGCGGCCTCACGCTGGAGCAGATTCGCACGGCCAACCCGACGCTGGGCTACCGGACACGCTATGGCGCCGAGTCGGGGCCGTGGACCACGACGATGTTCGTCGACGCGGTCTATCGAAGCCTGATGGCGGGGGGCACACGATGAGGTGGCTCGTCGTCGCGGCGCTTGCGCTCGGCATCGCGCTCGACATGACTGCACGGGCGCAGGGACGCGGCGCCCAGACGGAGCCGTCACCCGCCGCGCGGGCGGCGGCGCCGATCGATCTCACCGGCACGTGGGACTCGATCGTCTCGGAGGACTGGCGCTGGCGCATGGTGACGCCCGCGAAAGGGGACTACGCGAGCGTGCCGATCACTGCCGAGGCGAAGCGCGTCGCCGATGCCTGGGATCCGGCGGCAGACACCGCGGCCGGTGAACAGTGCAAGGCGTACGGCGCGGCCGCGATCATGCGCGTCCCGACGCGCCTGCGCATCAGCTGGCAGGACGACAACACGCTGAAAGTCGAGACGGACGCGGGGATGCAGACGCGGCTGCTGCGGTTCGCCCCTCCACAGGGTCGGGGCGCCCCGAGCGAGTCGAGGGGCAGCAACCCGCCGGCGCCCGCGGGCCCGCCGACCTGGCAGGGGCACTCGGTCGCCGAATGGGAGACGCCCGCTGCCCGCGGCCGAGGCGCCGCCGCCGGCGCTGCCGCCGCACCGCCCGGGTTCGGGAGTCTGAACGTGGTGACCACGCACATGCGTCCGGGCTACCTTCGCAAGAACGGCATTCCGTACAGCGCCAGCGCGATGTTGACGGAGCACTGGGACGTGCACCGCGAGCCCAACGGCGACCAGTGGCTGGTCGTGACGTCGCTGGTGGACGACCCGATGTATCTGCAGCAGCAGTACGTGACCAGCCCGAATTTCAAGAAGGAGCCGGACGAGTCCAAATGGGACCCGACGCCGTGCTCGGCGACATGACAGGGCGTCGCGTCCACGTGCCCCGGCGAGCGAGAGGACACTCGTTATGAGACACCGGTCCAGGATTGCGTATCTCGTGCTGCTCCTCACCGCGATGCATGCGCCCGCATTTGCGCAGGTCGATCTCTCCGGCAACTGGGTGAGCCGCCAGCACGAGGACTGGCAGGACCGCGGGCCAGGGCCGGAGGCGGTGGACTATCTCGGGCTGCCGATCAACGAGGACGCGCGTGCGCGGGCACTGGCCTACTCGACCTCCGCGCTGTCGCTCCCGGAGCGCCAGTGCTACTACTACCAGCCGCACTACGTCGTCATCGGCCCGCAGGGCCTTCGTATCTGGTCGGAGACCGATCCGATCACCGGCGACACACTGGCCTGGAAGATCAGCGCGGCGATCGATCGCTCGATGATCACCATCTGGATGGATGGCCGGCCGCATCCGCCGGAAGGCGCCCTGCACACGTTTGCGGGCTTCACGACGGGCGAGTGGCGGGGCAACACCCTCACCGCCCAGACGACGCACATCAAGGAGGGGTACCTCCGGCGCAACGGCGTGCCGAGCAGCGACAAGACGACGTTCACGATGCACCTCTCCCGCCACGGCGACACGCTCACGATCCTGACCGTGTTCTACGATCCGGTCTACCTGACCGAGCCGCACGTGATCAGCCGGAGCTGGCAGGTGCAGCCGACCGGAAACCTCACGGCCCGCGTGCCGAATCCCTGTGTGCCGGAGGCCGAGCTGCCCGGCCTGCAGGGCGACGGCGACGTGCCGCACTATCTGCCCGGCCAGAATCCCGCGATCGACTTCGTCACGAGGACGTACAACCTCCCGCGCGAGGCGGTGCTCGGCGGCGCCGAGACGATGTACCCCGAGTATCGACGACGAGGAGATCACGGAGCTGGCCGGTGTGTGCGTGCTCTTCATCGGCGGCACGCACGTGGCGCGGAGCCTCGGTATCGATCGCGAATAGGCGCCAGCGGCCCGCCCCAAGAATACCGCCCCGGCTATCCCGCGGCGGCAGGGCGTCGGGTCCCCGGTGCGTATCGTGCGGTCGGGCAGGGTGAGCCAGCCGACCCAGCTTCAGAGCGTCGCGAAGTCGATCACCATCGGCCGTTCAACACTCATTTGTGCCGTTCGGGTCATCCTGCCCGTGTCGGCATTCAGGGCGAACGTGATCACGTCATTGGACTGCACATTGGCGGCAAACAGAAATCTACCGGAAGGCTCAATGTTGAATTCCCTCTGTCCACGTCCTCCGGTCTCCACGACATCCACCCTCCGCAGGCGCCCTGTGCCTTCGTCGATCGCGAAGATCGCGATGCTGTCGCGGCCCCCGAAAGCTCGGTTGGAGCTGTAGAGAAATCTCGCGTTGGGGTGGATTCGGATATCTGACGGTGACACGCGCGGCGCGCCGGCTGGTGCAGCAGGCGCTGGTGCGGCGGGCGGGGCCGACTCCCCCTCCGGAACCGTGGCAATCGTCTGGACGAGCCGCACCTCGCCGGTCTCCGAATCCAGATGGTATGACGACACGCTCGGTTCGCGTTCGTTGGTGATGAAGAAGTACGGCGCGCGGGGGTGTACGGCGATATGCCGCGGCGCCTTCCCAGGAGGCGCAGGAAACGACTTTCCCTCCAGCCTGCGCGAGTCGGGGGCGAAGGGATATGTCGATCTTGACGGAAATCGGCATGGCGCCCATCGACGGCCGGGTATTCAGATGCCGGAGGGAACCATCCGCGCGATTGATGGCGAAGGCCACCACCCCGCCCCCGGTCCCTGGTATGCCCCCGAGCGCCGTCGTGCGGTTCACCCAGTAGAGAAAGCGTCCATCCGCGGAAACGCACATCCCGTCGCTGTTGAGATCCTGGACTTCAGGCCCGGTCGAGCTGGCCGGCTGCAGGGATCCGTCGGCCATGTTTACGCGGAAAACGTCTACGCCGCCGCCTTCGGACGCGCCCGCGAAGCCTGGCGTCGACCTGCCCACATAGGCAAAGAGCCGCCCCTGGGCAGCCAGCGGAAACTCACCAAGACCTGCTGCCGTCAGGGCGAGGCCGGACGCTTCCAGGAAGGAACGCCGTGATATGTGCCTGTTCATGGCGAATACTGTCGCGGCTATTCCGCGCGGCAGGGCTTCGGGTCCCAGTTCGCCGGCCGGGGGCCGTCGGGGCCGGCCTCGCGGCGGAAGTGCGAGCTGGTGATGTAGTCGCCGTTGATGTAAAGCGGATCCCGGAGGGTCTGGGTCACCACGAGCCACTGCGACCCGTCGGTCGACGCGAAGTTGTCGAAGTACTCCTCCGCCGTGGTCCGGTTGCTGTAGGGCGCGCCGTTGCGCCGGATCCAGCCGCCGGTCAGGTTGTCGGTCGTCACGCGCAGCGTGCCGAACGGCGCGGGCGCCGGCGGTCCCGGGGCGCCCCCTCGGCCGCCCCCGCCGCCCCCGCCGCCGCCGCGGCCCCCGCCGGTGG
>JACQTK010000253.1 GCA_016210845.1 Acidobacteriota bacterium
GTGGGGCGGGTGGGGCAGGTAGGAATTGGGTCGTATCTGCGCCACCCTACCCGCCCTACCTACTGGATCTGGCGCTGTTCGCCGGTGAACGGTGCGCCGCCTCTGGGCATGCCCGGACCCATCTCCCGCAGGATCTCCATCCGCATGCTCGCAGTGTCGTAGTTGACGGAGGCGGTGTAGCTTTTCACGAGCACGGGAGGCCACGGATCGGCGGCGGTGTAGTTCTGTCCGACTGAAAAGTTCTGACCGGCGCCGGTGAACTGCAGCGTCCGGATGTTGGCAGCGCCGAGTGCGGTGGCCGCCGTCTGCAGGGCGTCGGGCTGCTGTGCGGTCGGAGCGGCGGCGAGCACGAGCGCGGCCGCCGCGGCCAAAGCGGTGAATGTGCGCATGGTTTCTTCCTTGAGGGCTGTAAGAGGGGCCGCAAGTATACTACGCGGCGTCCGTTCAGCGACGCACGCATGGCCGTGCCGCTCGACCGGCGCGGCCGGTCAGTGTATCCGCGACAAGGGCGGCGTCGCCGTCGTGGGCGTCCACGAAGGCGCATCGCTCGCGGGGAACGATTCCTCCGAGGCCTCGCCCACGAGACGGTCGGCTTCGCGCCCTCCCGCAGGCCAGGAGGCGAGCAGCCGCCCGCGTCGATAGCGGCGGCGCTCGGCCGCCGTCGCGGCCCACCACGCGAGCACGCCGCCGGAGGCGACCATCAACCATCCTGCGACACGCCGCCGACCTACGCCAGCGGCGATCAAGCTGCCCGCCACGAGCGCCGCCAGCCACCGCTCCGGATCCCCGGGGAGCTTGAGCCGTCCCCGGTCCCACACGCTCGAGCCACCGCGATGCTGGAGAAGATTGAGCGGCATGATCGGCAAAGTTGCAACGGCCGTGCCTCCGGTTCTCCTGTGATGGCTTTTCCTACAGCGCGCGCTCAGGACCGCTACAGCTGGCGGCGTCGAATGCAGACGGAAAGATGTCCCTGGACCGAGAGAGTGTCGCGCAACTCCTTTCAGAGACGCCAGTTGCGTCAGTCTCGACCTTTTCGCTCGACGCTCGATGCGCGTGGCATCGCGGTTGCTCGGTAAAGGAAGGCTACCGGCCCAACTCAGGAACCAGCCAAGGGCTCGCCCTTGATACCCCTGGCTCATGGAATCGAGCCCTTGGCTGGTTGCCAGTATCTGCTTGGCGCGCTCCCCGCGCCTAGGACCGCTATGCGGACTGGCAACGGGTACAAAAATTCTCGTTCGGGGCCGCATAGCGGTCCAAAGGAGCGCTCTCATGGCAGCACTGCAGCCGCTCGATGACGTACTCCGGCGTGTTCAGGGGGAATACATCGAGATGCCTGGCCTTCGGTTGACGCCGGCCCAGGCGCAGCGGCTGTGGGGGCTCGATCGGGCTGCGTGCGACTCGCTGTTGGGTGCGCTGGTCGACGCGAAGTTCCTGTTTCGCACCCGGGATGGAGCATTCGTGCGGTCCGATCAGGTCCGCGCCGTCACGACATGACGCCTTCGCCTGCCCGGCCTGTTGGTGTAAGTCCTTCCTCACGAGCCGTAAGACCGACGGGCCACAACGTCCTGCCTCTGCGCACCCGGGCGGCAGACTCGTAGGTCATCCGCCCGCGGCCAGACTCTGGGTGATGGAACGGAGAACAACCCATCGTTCTCCGTTCTACATTCCTTCCTTCAGCCACGACGCCAACTTTCGGAACGCCTCGCCACGATGCGCCACGCGCAGCTTGGCGTCCTCGGTCACCTCGGCCAGCGTGGACCCGTACGGCGGGTAGAAGAAGATCGGGTCGTAGCCGAATCCGGCCGTGCCACGCGGCGCCGCGGCGATTTCCCCTTCGATGACGCCCGTCGTCTCGTACGCCACGCGGCCATCGCGCGCCACGGCCAGCGCACACACGAACCGCGCCGTCCTCGGCCGCCCGGGGCGCTCGGCCAGTCGTCGATAGATCTCTGCGAACCGTTCTGGGTACGAGGCGTCGGCACGCAGGAAGCGCGCGGAGTGCACACCGGGCTCGCCGTCGAGCGCGTCCACGACCAGGCCGGAATCCTCGGCGACGGTGTAATCGAAAGGGCCGATCTCGCACCCCACGGCGCTGGAGCCGCGGGGGCCCCGCGGCGGGTCGGCCCGGGTGCGCGCGTTGTAGTACAGGGCCTTCAGCCGCGCGTTTTCCTGAAACGTCGTCCCGGTCTCTTCCGGCTCGGGAAACGGCGGGAGATCCCGCAGGCTCACGAGGTCGACGGGCACGTGGGCGAGCAGGTGCCGAATCTCCCGAAGCTTGTCGGGATTGGTAGTGGCGATGAGGAGGCGCATGCGCCTACTTCTTGTCCAGGAACTGGCCGACGAGCCCCCGCTGCAGGGCGATGAGCTGTCGGATGCCCGTGTCGCCGAGGTCCAGCAGGCGGTTGAGCGCCTCGCGGCCGAACGGCAGCGCCTCGGCCGTGCCCTGCAGCTCGATATAGAGGCCCGCGCCCGTCTTGATGATGTTCATGTCGACGTCGGCGTTGCAGTCCTCGACGTACGCGAGGTCGAGCATCGGCTCGCCCTGCACGATGCCCACGCTGGTGGCCGCAACGTAATCCTGCACGGGCATCGTCCGGATGAGGCTCTGCTCGCGCATTCGGTTGACGGCCAGCACGAGCGCGACGAACGCGCCCGTGATCGACGCTGTCCGCGTGCCCCCATCGGCCTGAATGACGTCGCAGTCGAGCGCGATCGTGCGCTCGCCCAGCTCCTCCATGCGCGTGACCGCACGGAGCGACCGTCCGATCAGCCTCTGGATCTCCTGCGTGCGGCCGCTCACCCTGCCAGCCGTCGACTCACGCTGCGACCGCGTGGTGGTGGCGCGCGGCAGCATCCCGTACTCGGCCGTGATCCACCCCTTGCCGCTGTTGCGCCGGAACGGCGGCACGCGGTCCTCGACGCTCGCCGTGCAGATGACTTTCGTCTTGCCCGCCTCGACCAGCACGGATCCTTCGGCGTGTATCAGGTAGTTCGGGATGATGCGCGTGGGGCGGAGCTGCTCCGCGAGACGGCCGTCGGCTCTCATTCGATCACTGTATCTCAGGTTCCTCGCGCACCAGCGAGTCATCCTGCTGCAGCGGCCGGCGCAGGTCGACGTGGCCGGCCAGCGTATCGGCCTCCTGGCCGTCGATCAGGATCTGCACGCGCTCGACGGCGGGCAGGTTGGTGGTGACCGCGTTGACGATGGCGTTCACGGTCAGCAGCTCCGCGAATGTTCCGCCCGGATGTCCGGTGGAGACTTCGGGGCTCAGGTCGACGAACGCCTCGCCCCGCTCGGTCACGTAGAAGGCGCGCAGCGTCGTGCCCTCGGGGACGACCGAGATGTACGGAGGTGGTGCGCCCTGAAGCTGTGCGCTCAGAATTTCGCGGCCTTGCGGCACCACCCCTTCGGCCAGCGTAATCTCACGGCGCACGGGAACCAGCGCCTGCCCGTCACTCGAGGCGTAGTAGAGCGTGGCGGTGATGCGGGGCACGCCCTCGGGCGGGGGAGCCGGTCCGGCGTCCGCGGGCTCGGCCGCAGGCTCGGGCGCGAGGGCTCGCTCGAGCCCTCGCGTCACGCCCCAGGCGAGCACCGCGAGCAGCACCGCACCGAGCGCGAGGCGGAGCCACCCGCGAGGGGTCATGGCGTGCGGCCCTCCTCGAGGTACTCACGGAAACGCAGGATGGCGTCGTAGATCGCCTGCGCCAGCGACGCCTGATAGGTGTCCGATCGGAGCAGATTCTCCTGCGCCCTGTTGGTGATGTACCCCATCTCCACCAGCGCCGCGGGCATGTTGGCGCCTGTGAGCACGCGCAGCGGCGCCTCCTGCAACGGCCGCGGCCCCATGGCCGCCTGCTCTTGCAGCTCTTCTTCGAGAATTCCAGCCAACACGGCCGACGCCTTGACATGGCGTGCCTGGGCCAGGTCCCAGCGGACGACGTCGATGGTCCGCGTGGCGCCGCCCAACACGGGGAGCGAGACCGCCTGGGTCTCGGCGGCGCGACGCGCGTCCTCGCCCTCGCGATCCAATCGGAGGTGGAACACCTCGACGCCGGCGACCGTCGGCGCCACCGACGCGTTCACGTGAAGGCTCAAGAAAAGGTCGGCCTTGCCGTTGTTGGCCACGGCGGCGCGCTCGTCGAGGCTGATCGCCCGGTCCTCGTCCCGCGTGAGCACCACTCGGACGCCGAGGCGCGCTTCGATGATCGTGCGGAGACGTCGGGCTACGTCGAGCGTGATCTGCTTCTCTTCCGTGCCGCCCGCTCCTCGCGCGCCAACGTCCTCGCCCCCATGCCCTGGGTCGATCACGATCGTTTGCAGGACTGGTCGAGACGCCGTGAGCACGGGCAGCGGCGAGGCGGGCTCCGAGGTGGGCGGCGGAAGGGGCGTCGCGGGCGCGGCAGCCGTCGGCGGCGCGATCGACGGCACCTCGATGGCCACGCGGGCGACCGCGTCGGCTTCGGTGGCCGCCGCGCGGGCGGGGCCTGCGCGGCCACTGAGCACGACGGTCACGGAATTCGGCTGATCGCCCGCGCGCACCTGCTCGATCAGTCCGCCTCCGCCCGTCGGCAGCGCCAGGTCGAGCGCGTCGGCGTCGATGCGCACGATCACGCGCCCGCCGTCCACGGCAAGGGCCACGGGCGCGGCGGGCGCGATCTCGATGGTGGCGCGCGTCGGCGGACCGGCGGCATCGATGCGCGCCGTCACGCGCGGCACGCGCAGGTCGCCGACGACGAGCAGTCGCGCGGGGCGACGGAGGTCGATGCGCTGGTCGTAGATCGGACCGAGCGCGCGCGGCAGGAACTCGAGGGGGACGAGCCAGCGCCGTCCCGCGCGCACGGCTGGCGCGGGCAGCGCCACCACGCGGCCCGCGACCGACGCCATCGGTTGATCCGTGGAGGCGACGATCGTCCGTCCTCGATAGGTGATCGTCAGGCCGCCAGCCAGCGTGTCCTCGCGCACGCTCACCTGAAACAGCGAGGCCAGATCGTCGAGCGCGATGAGCTCCTGGCCGCTGAGGACGGTCGTGGGAACCGGACGCCGCCCTTCGCGGGTGACGAGCGTCAGGGGCGTCCCAGGCGGCGTGCCCTGTGCCTGCGGCTGCGAGAGCACGAGCAAAAGGATGATGACAGTCGTGGCCGTCGCCCGCACGGCTCATCATCGCACGGACCGTCGCGCGTCTGCTCCTTGCGTTGCGGGCCCGGCGAGACGATGATCGGCGGCCTGATGGGTCGGAAGCCACCTGGGGGCCATCCAGCCAAGGGCTCCGCCCTTGATATCCCGGCAGAGCCCTTGGCTGGTTGCCAGTATCTCTCGGCGCGCGCCGCGCGCCTAGGACCGCTATGCGGGTCACAACGAGTACAAAATTCGCGCAACGAGCCGCATAGCGGTCCAATGACGCGCGTGCCGGCGCCCCATGTGCCCCAGACGCCGGTCGAGCGGCCCATGGCCCCGCCGCCGAATCCGCGGAAGGCCAGGCTGGTCCGCGACGTCCGCGGCGGCCGGTTGAAGGATCTGTTCACCATCTTTCCGGACTTGCCGCGGCCGAGCCGCCCGCCTTCGTGCGGTCGCCCAGGCGCCAGACGCCAGCGCTGAGGTGTGCGGATTTTTAACAATTGCCCGCGCGCGGCTGCGCTAAGCTGTTGGCCAGCTTCTCAGGAGGACGCTGCCGTGACACGTACCCTGTTCACCCTGGTGATTGGGACGATCCTCGCGGGCATCCCCGCCCACGCGCATCACTCCTTCGCGGCCTACTACCTCGAAGATCAGTCCGTCACCATTCAAGGCGAGGTCGTCGAGTTCCATTTCCGCAACCCGCACGCGATTCTGGTCGTCAACGCCAAGGATGCGGACGGTGTCATGCGCACGTACGCCGCCGAATTCGGCGGCCCCAGCCGCCTTGCCCAGCAGGGGATCACCAAGGACACGCTGCGGCCGGGCGACATGGTGATCGTCACTGGCAGCCCGGGCCGCGTGGCGTCGGACTACAAGGTCCATTTGAAGAGCGTGCAGCGGATGTCGGACGGCTGGTCGTGGAGTGGCGGCCGCCGGCGGCGCTAGTCGCCGCGCGCTCGGCGGCATGTCCCGAGGAGGGGACGCGCTGACGTCCCCTCGTCTTGTCAACGTGGTGTTTCTCTCCGTCATTGCGCTTCCTGCGCTGGTGCGGTCTTTGCGTCGTATCGCGCGCTTGCGCCCTCTCTCCTTCGTCCTGTGTGTGATCGTGGCCGGCGCGGTCCCAGCGGCGGCCCAGTCGCGCCCCACGCCCGACTTCCTGTTCGGTGAGCCTCGCGGGTCGCTGGGCGTTCGCGCCAGCTGGATCTTTGCGTCCGCCGGCCAGCCGTGCGCCGAGCTGCGCGGTTGTCAGGACCTCTTCAGCTTCGTAACACAGCAGTTGACGCTGGATCGCGGCGATTTCAACGCGCCCGCGATCGCCGCGGATCTGGGGTTTGCCGTGGGCCGCCGTATCGACGCGGTGGCGGGATTCGAGTTCAGTCAGACCTCGGCCTCCTCGGAATACCGGGACTTCGTCGACAACGACCGCCAGCCCATCGAGCAGACCACGAGGCTGCGAGCGGCGAACGTGAGTGGAAGCGTGCGTGTCGCGCTCACGCCGCGCGGTACGGGTGTGAGCCGCTTCGCCTGGATCCCGCGAGGGGCCACGCCGTACGTCGGCGCGGGCGGCGGGCTCCTCTGGTACGAGTTCAGGCAGAGCGGCGATTTCGTCGATGTGCTCGACCCCCGTCTGGCCATCTTCAACGACGTCCTGCTGTCGAAAGGGTGGACGCCGAGCGCCCATGCGTTCGGCGGCGTCGACCTCAAGGTGCAGCGGCGCACGTTCCTGACGTTCGAGGGGCGCTACCAGTGGGCCGCCGCGACGCTGCAGCAGCAGTTCGAAGGGTTCGAGCCGATCGATCTCGCGGGGTTTCGGATGTCGGTCGGTGTGAACGTCTTGTTCTGAGGAGTCGGAGCGGCGAACCTTCCTGCCTCCGCTGCTCGATGTCTCCAGCTTCGGCAAGGCTCGCCGGAGCGCGACGCGCGGAGGCGGCAGGTCCGCCTGGAGAGAGACGATGAGGATCGCATCCTGTGTGGCTGTCCTTCTCTTGACGTTCGGTGGTGCGTGGACCGAGGCGCGGCAGGTGGACTCGCGCTGGGCACCCTGGCTGGGGTGCTGGCAGCTCACCGGTGAAGCCGTTCGCGTGTGCGTCGATCCTGCCGCCGACGCCGCGGGCGTCGTGCTGCGGACCTTCGTCGCGGGCGACGCGACCCAGGAAGCAGGCGCCGACGCGAAGGCCCGCACCGCCGCCCTCGAACAGACCATCATCGCCGACGGCGCGCAGCATCCCGTGAGCGAGGCCGAGTGTCGCGGCTGGCAGCGTGCGGAATGGTCCGAGAGCGGCGAGCGGCTGTTCGCGCGCGCGGAGCTGACCTGCGGCGGGGGCAACGTTCGGCGCGTGTCGGGGCTTTCGATGATCGTTGCGGGGACCACCTGGATCGACGTGCAGGGAATCGATATCGACGGTCGCGAGAACGTGCGGGTCAGGCGTTACCGGCGGGCGGCGGATCGGGCGGACACCGCGGCCGCGCCGCCACGGGCCGCCGTCGCTCGGCAGTTCGCCGCGGCCGCCTTCACCGTCGAGGACGTCAAGGAGGCGAGCAGGCACGTGTCGCCGCGCGTGGTGCAGGCCGCGCTCACGGAGACGGCGGCGGAGTTCGACCTGGACAGCCGAACGCTCATCGATCTGACGCGGTCCGGTGTGGCCGCCAACGTCATCGACGTGATGATCGCGCTCTCCTATCCCCGCCACTTCGTCGTCGGCCGTCCGGCCGACCTGTCGGCGAGCTCGTGGTTCGGGCCGGGGCTGGACGATCCGTGGCTCGACCCGTGGGGCTGGAGCGCGGCGCCGTTCCTCTGGCCGTACTACGCGTCATGGGGCCGACGCGTTTCGCCGTACGACTATTCACCCTTCGGTTACGCCTATTGGGCGGGTTACGGCGGCTCGACGTTCTTCCCTGGATCGGGCTTCCTGATCATCGACGTCGGCGAGCCCGCCAGTGGAGAGGCGGGCAGCGCCCGTGCGATCAGCGGCGTCGGCTACACGCGGATTCGTCCGCGCAGCGCGGCCA
The DNA here is from genome assembly GCA_016210845.1 of Acidobacteriota bacterium. GTDB lineage: Bacteria > Acidobacteriota > Vicinamibacteria > Vicinamibacterales > UBA2999 > JACQTK01. The sequence goes on from JACQTK010000253.1 coordinate 8,126, forward strand.
CTGAGCGCACGGAGTCCGCAGGCCGCACGACCAGCGGAACATCGACGGACTCGAGCGGCGCGTCGTCGGCGCGAAGCGGCTCGTCCGGCTCCTCGAGCGGATCGTCGGGCGCCTCGCCCGCCGGCTTCTCGAGCGGGGCATCGAGCACGGACACCGGGCGAACGGCGCAGCCGCGGTAGTCGGAGTCGGCCGGCCCAAACGTCGGTACATTCCTGTCGGTCGTCTTGGCGAATCCAACGTCTTCGTCTGAGTTGACGGGAATGCGAGGCGGCGGCCTCTCCGACATAGCCTGAATTCGCAAGGAAACGTACGGCGGCGGCTCGAGGCGCGTTGGCCCGGCGGTTGCTGCGGCTGGCGCCATGGAGCTTCCCGTCCTCGTCAATCGCGCACGCAGTGAGTTCAACGAGATGCCCGGCCTGCAGCTGACGCCCGCGCAGGCGGCCCGCCTGTGGGGCCTCGACATGCAGGCGTGCTGGCACGTCATCAACACACTGGTGGAGTCGTCTTTCTTGCGCTGGACGCCCCGAGGCACCGTGGTGCGCGTGGAGACGCCGGCCGTCCGAGCCGTCCCGGTTCCGACACCTTTGTCCGCCTGAGCCTGCCTTCCGACAGTCCTGTTCGAGCGGGGCGTATACTCCGGCCGAGGAGATCGCCCATGCGCACCGACCGCTACCTGAGAATCGTGCTGACGATCATTGCGATCGAGCTGCTGTGGCTCGGCGTCAAGGACCTGGCGCCAGGCGTGTCCGCACAGGCGGTCCAGGCACCGCCCATGCGGGTCGTCATTGCGGGCATCGAGATCGATCCGCGCGACGGCGATCTGTTGCCCGTGGTCGTGGCGGGCCAAGTTCGAGGGGGCGTTCGCGCCTCGCTCGAGCCCGTGCAGGTTCGCGTGGCGGGCACCGTGCCCGTGGAAGCGCGGGGCACTGTCAAGGTCGAAGCCGATCGGCCGCTGAAGATCGAGGCGGACCGCCCGTTGCGCGTGGAATCGGTGCCGTATACGCCTGGGGTCCGGCCCGGAGAATAGGGAGCCTGGATCGCGTACAATTGAAGAGCGTTCTGGGCCTCTCCTGGCTGGGGGCGACTTTGGCTTCGACGGGGGTACAGAATCGCGGGATGCATGCCGAGCTCCATTGACTCGTTAAACCGATGGACATCCGTTAACTGCGGATACTCAGTACGCACTCGCTGCCTAATTAGGCAGTGACGTCTGCCCCGGCCTCGCCTGGTGGCTGGGGGCCAGACGCCATTACACAGGCTGGCTCGCGGACGGCGGCTCGGCGTTCGCGGGTGAGATGCACCGGGCCTGGTGTCCGGCGGTTTTTCGCCGCTTCCTCACGCCGGGCATGAGAGATCGGAAGCGGACACGCATGTAGAGTCCCACGAGGACGTACTTTCGGACGCGGGTTCGACTCCCGCCGCCTCCACCAACCTTCGCGCATGAATGCAGGCGAAGGTTGCCCACCGTAGCCTTGGCGAAGGTGGGCCTGCTCAATCATTTACGCGCTTCGGTTGGCAAGCCACCCGCATGTGAGTTGAGCTCCTTCATCCCTGTTTTCCCGCCGCCTCCAGTATTTCTCCACGGGATTCGGTTCCCGTTTCGAGCAACCGGATTGCAGCATCGAGCGCCGCCGGACTCAAGTGCATGTAGCGTTGCGTTGTGTCCAGGTCCTGATGTCCTGCCAGTTCCTGGATTGCCCTTGCGGGCGCGCCGCGCATCGCCAGATGCGAACAGAACGTGTGCCGCAGGATGTGAACGCCCGGCTTGAGGTTCGCGCGCCGAGCGACCCGCCGCATCATCACCTGAACCACTTTCTGCGTGAGCGGTTGCCCCTGCTGGTCGCAGAGGACTCGTGCGCCGCGCAGATGCCGCGCCTGGCGAAGCGCTTCCGTCAGACGCTTCGTGAGCGGCACATACCTCAGCCGCCCACCCTTCGGCACCGTCACGTGACCCTTCCATTCCGAGCGGGCCACACACAGCTGCCGCTTGTTCAGGTCCACATCCGTCCACTCGAGCGCCATGATCTCGCCGCACCGCATCCCCGCCTCGCCGCCGAGTAGCACGACGAGATAGGTCTGCAAATCGCTTCGAGCCGCCTCCACAAGCCGATCGTACTCGTCGAAGTCGTGGAAGCTCGCGGCACTCTTCGTCGTCGGCAGCATCTTGATGGCGCACGGGACACGGGTGATGACGTCCCATTCCAGTGCCGTCCTCAGCATCACGCTCAGGACCGTCAGCACGTTGTTGACGGTCTTGGCGGCGCGATGGCCGAGTGCGGCCTTGAGCTGCTGCACGTCCTCAGTTGTGATCTGATCCAACCGCTTGTCGCCGAGCAGTGGAATCAGATGGACGCTCAACACGGTTTTCTTCGCGGCGATGCCGCTCGGCTTCAGTCGGTTGGCCTTCGCGTACCCATCGACGAAGCGACCGGCGAACTCCGCGAGTGTCGGTGTCTGCTGCACCTCCTGCTTCTGAACCGGCTTCGGCTTGCCGTGCACGAGCAGCACCCGTTCGCGTGCTTCGGCCCAGCGCTGTGCCGCGGACTTGCTCGTAGCCGGCGCCTTCTTCCGCTCACGAATCAGTGTGCCGTCAGGGAGCAGGACGCGGATGTCCACCTCCCAGCCGCCGTTCACGTAGGGTCTGACTGTTACGCCCATCGCTGTCACTCCTTCAGCGATGGCGCGCGCTTCTGCTCGAGCCAGTGTAGCAGGTCGTCCGCGCGCAGCAGGACGCGGCGGCCGATGCGCGTGATCCCTGGCAGCTGGCGGCGCTCGATCATGGCGTAGATCGCGCGCCTGGTCGTGCGCAGCAGGTCAGCGGCTTCATCCACCGTCAGCAGGATCCGCGACGACCGTTGCTGCCACGCACCCTCGCGCCGCACTTGACGACCTTCGTGCTCGACGTCTTCGGTGATGTTCGGTAGTGCTCTCATCACGCAGCCTCCGTGCGCGTTGCTCGACGAACCGCCAATACATGTGAAATGGAAGTTCGCGCGCTGGGAGGCGCCGACGCCTGGCCGGCGCTCCCGATTGGAATGGCGCGAGATGTGGCGACCTTGCCGACATCGAACCGCAGGAGCACCAACTCCGTGCGGCGGTGGCCAGGTGTAAACCCTGCCACCTCGGTCTGTGCTGTCAGCGCTCGCACGTCACCGGGACGCCGCGCCGCTGCGCACTGTGCTTCTGCACTTGATGGATGTCCGGCCATCCTGGTCGAACATCATGAGCACGCGTTGCTCGTTGGGGACGTGAGGTTGGAGCTTCCTAGCGCCTTCCGTCACGTGCTCCGCACGCGCCTAGCAATGCGGAGAGGGTGTCAATGACACCGGCGAGATACTCGCAGGATAGCGCCGTCTCGAAACGGTCGTCAAACTCAACCATCTGAAGCTCACACGCCGCGCTTCAAGCGGGCCATCACGCAAGTGCTTAACACCGAGCCGAGCGCAGGCACGGTCCAGGTCCGAAGCCGCGCACATCGCGTTCGCGGTCGGCGCGCAGCGCCGAGGCCTTGACGGTGCCGAGCCCGGCTCCATACTCTCATGCGTGATGGCCGGCACCGAACTGGGCTACGACGTCCCTGGTGCGGCGAGAGATCGACCGGCAGCTTGCAACTTAGCCGCGCATCTACTTATGCGATTGGTGCGACATCGCCGCACGTCCTACTCGACGTGCAACCCGCCACGCAGGAACATGTGCAGCGTAGCAGCAGGCGCGGCGTGAGCGACCCACGCGGGTCAGGGACAAGGGACCTGGAGTCGCAGGTCCCCTGGGTCGCTCACGCTCCGCCTCCCCTCCCTTTCGCTTTCCTGACTTCGCGGCGGAGATCGCGCGGCACAAAACGCCGCGCCTGGTGAGCTGCTGCGCAACCGCGCATAGCTATGGCAGATCGGTCGCCGGCTTTCACCGGCTGGTTCTCGATGGTCGCTTCGAGAGTAGGCGCTGAAGCGAAAGTCCGAGGGGGAACGCTCGTGCGAGGGTGCGTTCGCCCCCCCCGTTCCCCCTGTTTGCTCCTGCTCAGCTCGTTTCATTGCTCCGGCGCGACGAGGCTACGGACGTGCTCGGACGCGTCAAGACTTCGCTCGTTTCACTCGCCGCTTTCCGCGGTCTTGACCCGTCCTCCGCGCGTCCGGCCAACTGCTCCTAAGCCGGAGCAGGAAACGTCGATGAACGCTCCCAGCGGCGACCCGGACAGCCCCATCAGACCGCCGTGATGCCTTGCTTGTTGAGCGCGGCATTCACCTGATGTACCGCGTCGAGGATCTGCACACCCTGGTCAAACATGTGTGCTGCCGACGCCTCGCCAGAAACGATTCGTGCAGCCTTCGCGACGATCTTCTTTTCGATGGCGCTGCGAATGAAAGCAAACTTCGTCGGCGACTCGTCGAATTCCTTCAGTTCGTCGACTGTCAAGAGGCGAGTGACCAGCCGGCGATTCACGTCATCCCGGTACCACGGTTCGACTTTCTTGGTCGCGATCCCAAGCGCCGTAATGACGTACACGCGGATCACCAACGTCCGGTACGCCTCGTAGAGCGAGAAGAGGTACTCGCCCAAGAACGGCCGCCATCTGTCGACCTCGTGACTGGTTCTTGCGAGCTTCGTTTCGGCCAAGGCACTGGCATTCACGGCGTTGATGAACTGCTGCAGCTGCGGGGTCTCGAAGAACAGCTCCTGGTAGTTCTCTTCTGGAAATGCGTCGGCCACGATCAGGCCGGGTGGAATCTCGTTTCGGATATCGATGATTGCGCCCCACATGGCCTCGATCGCGCGCAACCGCCGCTCCTGGCCTATCGCATGGATCGAACTGAAGGTGCCGGAAGCGGTTGTGTGCAGAGCCAAGGCTTGGGCGTTCGAAGCCTTCAACTGCTCCACAGCAACGTCGCTCTGCGCCTTCAATTGCGCCTTAAACGTCTCCAATTTTTCGGCATATTCGTGCTGAATTGCGCCCTTGAGCCGCTCTGAAAGCCATGCCTTCGACAGCCAAATGAGGGCAGCTGTGAGCAAGACACTGACGCCAGCGGACGTGAGGATGGAGAGCAGCACGGGGACACCCTAACACGGCGGTTTGGCGCTGGCCTCACTGCCGACGACGGGGCGGCTCCGCCGGCAGCTCGTCGCCTGGAATTGGCGGTTTGCCCTTGCCCGCGCGCTTCAACACCTTGAGAGCTTTCTTAATATCACCCCTCGCGGCGCGTTCCGCGAAGTAGTCCTCGGTCCGCAATGCCGAGACCTTCTCGGCGACGGCTACGTTAATTAGCTGGTTCACAGCCACACCTTCAGCCTTAGCGACCTTCTTCGCCTCTTCCATCAAGGAGGGCTGAAGCCTCAACGCAAAATTGCTTTTCTTCATTAGCGGTTCTCCAATCGTCGCACCGCGTCCGCGGGATTCAGAATCTCGATCCCGAACCGTTGCTGAGCCGGCACAAAATCCCGCCGATTGAACGTGACCACGAACTCGGCGCGTCCGTTGGCCGCGGTTTCGAGCACCAGGTCGTCACCCGGGTCGGGCAATATTGGTCGCCAGAGATACGAGATCCGAACCGGCTCCACGACCACTGCGATTGCATCGAGGAGGACTCCGACGTCGGCGGCCGAAATCCCGGCGGCCTCGAGATGCTCGGCTCGGGTCAGGACCGATTCGTACTGGAGCATCAGCGGTACGGACGCCAGAACCGCATACCGTGCTTCAAGCGCCGCGGTCAGAAGCACCCTTGACGCACCACGGTCACTGCGGAGGGCTGCAACCAAGACGTCCGAATCCAGAACGGTACGGCCCAGCACGTTCTGATCATATCGTATGTGATATCACCTGAATAGGTATGTTGGCGGTCATAGGGTTATCAACTCGATAGCTTGGACCGTGATATCAGCCAATTGACGACGGCGATCCGCACCAAGCTGCTCGCCTCACTCGTCTCACGAATCTCCTTCGAATCAGCAGGGGTGAATCCCAAGAAATCGCGTCGCTGATCCGATCGAAGCAGCGTCCCACCATGCGACAGCTGTGACCGAATTTCGTAAAGACGTCGCCGACGCTCTTTTTGATCGCCGGCTCCAGGGGCGTACTTTTCGAGAAAGTCGATGAATCGCTTCGTTGCTCCTCCGCTCGGCTCATCGTTAAGCGCCTCGATAGCTGTAATGAGCCCAGTGAAGAATGCCGATCTCGAGTACAGGTAGACGCGGTGCGCGTGCTGAATCCAGAAAAAGGCGCGCGATAGTCGCTGTCGATCTGAAGGCGGCAGCTGCTTGTAAACCTGAAAGAGCGCCGGGAAGACCTCGGGGAGGACAAAGGTTTGGTCGCCCCGCAACCACGGCTCCCAAAAGAACTGCCCTGAATCGACGAACGCTATTCGGTCGATCTTCTTGGTTTCCACAAATTCCATCTTGTCGACATCACCACCAGGAACGGTGTACATCTCGGCCTGATAGCCGATTCGCAGTGGCCCTACCGGGTCTGACGTTGCCACCCACCGGTTCTTGGCCGCGAACGCCAAGCTGTGGATCCGCCCATCGAGGATGCCCGCCAAGAACAATTCGAGTTCCCGAACCGCCTGCACCCGGCGGCACATGTTGAGTCCGACATCTACCACGCCCGTGTACGCGAATTCGAGAACGAAGGGGTGATCGCCGCCAATGATGTCGGTTGTAGGTGAGCCTGGCGGCACCGGCAAGATTTGGAAGGCATTCCCTTGCCGATACCGTCCGCGAACGTGGGTCGCGGCGAAGAGAACGGTTGTTCCGACGCGCTGGCCGGTGACGGCCAGGCGTGTGTTGATCGCCTCGACGATGGCGTCGATATCCGCAGTCGTGAGAGCCGGCCCAGCGGTGACCTCTACGAGCGAGTCGTTCTCGTATGTAGCCTGTAGGGACCAGTCGGTTTTCGACTGACCGTAGATCACGTGATCGTGTTCCTCGGATGCCGCGCTATGGAATCGGTCAAGAAACACGTAATCAAGGTCCGTATCCGATATGCGGCCGACGTGGAACAGCTCAGTAAGGTTCGGAGGCGTCTCCATTGCCACACAATGATCACTCAACGGCGCCTTAGCGATGGGCAAGCTGAAGATCGCCGAGTGCGACGGCATCGTACGTCACAACATCAGCCCAAGAGGGCGATCCGATTGCGGATCTCCGCAGCGAACACCCGGTCCTCCGGCGGCGCGTCGATTAGCGTTGCTGGAACAACTCTGTCGTCAAACATTCTCGATATGTCCGTCGCCGCCGCGACGCGGTCGACAAGGTCTACGCACTCGCGCACCAGCGAAACGGCATAGGCGTAAGGAACGATACGAACCGGTTCGACTACCGGACCGCCGACACCCTTTTGATAGCTTTGTCTCTTAAGTCCCCACGCCTCCGCTCCTCCGGCGGATTCGGCCGCATGCCACAGGGCGTTGCCGAACCCATCGTCTTGTAGTTCGATTAGTCCGGGACCTCGCCCGGAGGTCGAATAGCCGTGAGATGCCAGAGATGCTTCGTGGATAGTGTTCCGCACCTCGAACAACAGCGTCAGCAACGCTTTGACGCGAGGCTCGACCATCAGGTGGCACAGCTCCTCGGCGCCGGCTTCCTTCAGCCGTTTCATGAATTTTTCGTGGCGAAAGTTCACCGTCCGAGGGCCCTCAGTAATGCCGTACAGGGTCCGCGCGATACGCGCTTCCGCATCGAGAGCGCCCGCAAGCAGCAGCGTGAGGTAGTCAAAGTGATAGTTGGTATCGTCGCGGGCCCGCTCGCCGTGAGGGGCATAGAAAGCCTCGCCGATGAAGTCTCGGGCCTGGAGCGCGCGCTTGCATCGCGGAAGGATGCTCGCCCCCATTCGGCGAATTGCGCTGAGGTGGCCGTCGCCCAGTGACACGCACGCGCTGTAATACCGCCACATGTGCGGCGTTCGGTGGCGGGCAAGCACCCAATAGAAGAGGCTGCGATCGAATTTTCCGGGATCAAAAACTGACGTCGGCTTGATTCGATAAACGTATTGGTCTCGGCTTCTCAAGAAAAGTCCGACGATATTCAGGGCATCGAAGAGGCGACGCGGATTGGCACGTTGCACAGCGAACTTGAGATGACGGTCATAGATCCATTTCGACTCGGTGACCAGTAGGTCGCGTCCAAGCGCATTGTGAGCTCCCACGACAAGGACCGCCTCGAGCGCCGACTCGATGTCGGGATTCCGAGGGTCGCAGCGTACGGCTACGCTTTCGGCGGTGGTTCGCTGCTGCTCCACGTAGGAGACACCCGAATGTCGGATGGGGCGCCCTCTATTCCAAACAGTAACCTCGAAATAGTCCGATCCAGATTGCGCGTCACCGACGTGAATGTAGTTCTCAGCACCCGGCTCGGTCTCGTACAACTCGATTTCGTCCAGTTGCCCAAGCTCCCGAAGGTATCCGATTGCCTCCGCTTCTTGTGAAGTCGGAGCGGCCAAGGACGCATTGTGCAATGTTATTTTCAGGGGGCGTGTTGAACCGGGACGGAAGGGATTCTCCCTTTGCTCGTCCCTGCCTTCCCAACTAAGCGGCTCGATCATGAAGGCATGCTCAACGAATCAGGCTAACGACACACGCATTAAAACAGCGGAGGTGCACACTGCCGTGCCTGCCTGAATAGGTCTAGCGCCTGCGAGGTGTCTTCTAGGGGAACTCGTCGCCGGCAATTGGGGCATTGCCCTTCCCAGCGCGTTTGAGCACCTGAAGTGCCTTCTGCATGTCGCGCCCGGCTGGCTGTTGCGAACGGTCCTTCGCGTGCTCGTGCTTTAACTGCTCAACGAACTGTTCGGCGGTGATGATCTGTCCAGCGTCTTGAAGAATGAAGCGGTCCTCGCAAGCGGCGACGAAGACGCGAGCGAGATTGATCGTCCTGGAATTGATGCCCGATACATATACCGGCATCATTTCCTGCTCGACAGTGAACGGCTCGTAACATCCGAGGAGCGCGATGTTCGAACTCAGAGGGAACGTCAGCTCCGTGTTCTTGTGAGCGTGGCCAGGAGGATACCGGGTACTCCGACCGTCAGACCATTCGAGAACGACCGGATGATCGGAGACAACAAACGACTCGGTCGGCCGTTCAGAGACGAGGACTGACCACGAGCGACGATGCAGGTATTGAAGCATCGTGGTCATCATGGTCATCGCGCCCTCAATGAATCCCTCGGTCGTCAGACGCGGCTCGTATTTCCCCTTGGTCCTCTGGAGCTTCTCCCACGGATGTTCATCGAGCGAGTACCCGGCGCGCCGCATGTGGCTCTCGTAGAGTTCCTTTGAGGATTCGAGCATGTCGATGATGATGCGAGCCGCGTGTTCTTGTGGCGCGGCGATCACGCGGCGCATGCTCGGCGTGCGGACCATCTGGAAGGCAATGAAGTTAAAGAGGAGCCCGAGTGCGTCGTCATCAGTCGGCATCACCTGCTTTAAGATGATCTCCTCGATGACTGGAACAGCCTTGCCTTCGAAGTCGGCGAACTGGTTCTCGTAGACGTTCGGATCCTCGCCTTCTTCCAGACTGTCGGGCCAGCAGAGATCCTTTTCGAATCCGATGCCTTTCGGTCCCGTGTCGAAACGTTTTCCGTCCTCACGTCGGACAACATGGAGCTCGCCCTTTGAATCGGTGAAGTTGCGGAGGTAGAGAATCGGCGTGAAATGGTGGCGGCGCTTGTCTTGCGGCTTGGTCATGAAACAGGGAGCCTGACGGTGGTCTGCTCCGTCGTTCCCCCAGCGGTATTCAGTTTTTCCACTTGATCATCCAACGTTCGGCCTTCTCCCGGACATCGCCTTCCGACAACCCGGTGAATGATTCGGAAGAGCCCTTCAGGCCCTCCTTCCCGACTACCTGGATCCAGCCGATCCAGTACACTCGGTCGGGCTGTGGCGACTCTCGGAGGGTCACCAAAAACTCCCGGCCGTTCCACATCTTTCGTTCGACTATATCGCCCATGGTTCTCGGAGAAAGGGCACTCTTCTCGTTCGGCGCGAAGCCAATATTCTCGCCCAGCTTTGCGGTTTGGAGGCGGCGGGAACCTGCTTCTGCGACGAAGGCGGCGAGAACCGGTTTGGCCGATTCCCGCCGCCTCCAGAATGCCTCCACGAATAGGGTCGATTTCAGAGGATTTCTGTGGACGTCAGTGGAGACGACGAGCGGCGCGAACCGCCGCCGTCTCAACGAATTAGCACCAGAAGTCGCGCGCCATCAGAAAGTTACCGATCGCGCTACGTTCGAATTCGACTCCCGCCGCCTCCACCACTTAACAACTTCACGCTCAGTCACTTACGGTCATTTCGATGGCCGTGTGTACCGGATATGTGCCTCTCATATCGGGAGGCGGCGGGAGTTCCGCCTACGAGAGTCCCTGCGATCTCATCAAGGATCTTGACTCTCCAATTCGCCACGCAGACGATCGCCTCCGATACGCGCGTATGACTCCCTCCATATACCCGGTCCTCGAGGCGGTGGAAGACTCTCGCGCGCCCACTTTCGACCGCTTCACGCGCGTTGTGGAGTGGCCGATGGCCATCTTGGCATTGGCGGTCGTGCCTGCGCTGGTGCTGGAGAACCGATCGACGACGCCGGAGATCGCAGCAGCGGCGGTAGTCGTCAACTGGATCATCTGGACCGGGTTCTGCGGGGAGTATCTCGTTAAGCTGGTTTTGGCGCCGAGCCGGGCGGCATACGTGCGTCAGGCTTGGTTCGATTTTTTCATCATCGTCCTCTCACCGCCCTTCCTCGTCCCGGATTCGTTGCAGGCCATCCGTACACTGCGCGCCGCCCGCGTCCTCAGGCTGATTCGGCTCTTGAGGGCCTTCGCGGTCGCGGGCATGGGGCTTCGCCTCCTCCGCGGGCTCTTGAGGCACCACAGCTTCCACTACGTCCTCACGGTTGCCCTGGCGGTTGTCGGTCTCGGCGCCATCGCCATATACGTCCTCGAGGGCGGTAGCAACGCAGCCGTCGGATCGATCGGCGATGCCTTGTGGTGGGCAGTCGTGACGGCGACGACGGTGGGATACGGTGATGTGTCTCCGGTCACGCCCGAGGGTCGCCTGATCGCGGTCGTGCTGATGATCACCGGTATCGGGGTCATCGGCGTGTTCACGGCAACCGTCGCGAGCTTCTTCTTCGAGCAGGCCCCCGGAACGGATACCGCGCCTCTCGAGGCACGATTGGCGAACGTGGAGGAAAAGCTCGACAGGATCCTTCGACGGCTCGGCGAAGGAACGCCCGATAACGACATGAGAAGGCGCTGACCCGTTCGGCTCCATCCGTTATCGCCTGGAGGCACTTATGGGCTTCTACATCCGCAAGTCCCTCGGCAAGGTCGGACCGGTCCGGTTCAATCTGTCCAAGTCAGGAATCGGAATGTCGACGGGCGTCCGTGGAGCGCGCATCGGTGTCGGCCCCCGCGGTGCATACCTGGCCGGTGGACGTGGTGGCCTGTATCACCGCCAGTATCTGAAGACCGGGTCCAAGCGGTCGTCGGCGAGTCGTCAGGTTGGCACGGTCGAAGATCCGCAGCCGGTCCAACTCGAACCGGCGAAGACGGAGCCGACCAGCACGACTCCGAAGCCGGGCGGATACAGGATACCCATCACGCTCGGCGTGATATCGCTTCTGTTGCTTTCTGGGTCGTCGTGGCCCATTGGTCTCATTCTGCTCGCGATCGCGATCTGGTTTGGCTGGCGCCAGCGCCGCAAGATTGCCTGGTGCGCATCTCACGAGACACTGTTATCGAAACTGACCGCAACGCCCGACGATGCGCTCCTAGCAGACGTGAGAACGAGTCTGTCATCTTCACCGTTCAAGCTGTCGCAGTGGCAGGCACGGCATGAGCAGGCGTATCGGGACGTTTTCTCCGATGCGCTGTCCGGAGGCGTTGACAGCGACGAGAGACGCTGGCTGGACGCCCTCGCCGGTGTGCTCCAGATTCGAGACACAAAGACAATCCATGTCGAAGCGCTGCGTGCGCTCCTATGGCAGCTGATGGCAGACGGCGAGGTGACGGAGAACGAAGAGACATTTGCCGAGCAAGTGATTGGCGAGGCGGGCTTGTCTCGTGAGGACCTGTCCGAGGAACTGGCCGTGATGGACGAGTTCGTTCGGGCGCGGAAGGTGCGTCAGTTCGGGCTTCCGGTGGTCGAGGCCGGCATCAGCCTTCAGAAAGGCGAGGTCTGCCACCACGCGACCAGGGGCGCCTTCCTCGACAAGAAAGTCCTCCGCTCGTATACGCGCGATGGCCAGAAGCACAAGGAAGAGGGGCTGGTTGTCGATAAGGAGGGCGACATCTATATCACCTCCAAGCGCATCCTCATCGTCGCTGACGGCATGTCCGGCATCCCCCATCAGAAAGTGCTGGACATCGAGATCAATCAAGACGAGAAGCTTATTGAAATTATCAAGGACGGCCGCCAGAAGCCCGTGTACATCAAGGTGCCCGACGCGGTGTATTCGGGGATGCTGATCGAGATGTTGTCGGACGCGGCGGGCTAAGAGCTTCAGGAGAACCACGGTCATGCAACTCCTCTCGTGTGGGCAGCGGCCCCTTTGAGAAGAACTGCATGCGGGCGATTCCAGCTCGGAGCCGGTCGAGGGCTGCGTCGCGGTTCTCGGGCGTCTCGTCGATGGCTTCGACAATCAGACGGACGCGCTGCTGGTCGCGCAGGCCCAACTCGCGGGTGGGCTTCAGGACGCCGTTGCTGTATACCGCTTCGGTGCTCTGGACCATGGCGAAGCTCTTCATCCTGCCGACGGGGAAAAAGGCCGCACTATGTGTGCGGCTTCGGAGGAACCAACCCTCCTACGACACGAGCCGGGCCTGATACGCCAGTTCCTCGACAACGTTCGACAACGACTTGTGGGACTTGTCGGCCGTGGCCTTCAGCGCCTTGTATACGTCCTCATTCAGGCGGAGCTTGGCCTGGACCTTCCGGCTCCCTCGAGGCCGGCCCCGCCTCTCGCCGAGCACTTTCATGACGGCGGCGTATGCGTCGTTGAAGTTCTTGCGATCCCCCGGCGACAGGGCGATAGCGACCTGAAATCCGATCCTGCCGTCAGAGGTGCGATACAGCTTCAGGGGCGGCGCTTGCGGAAAGAACTTGCGAAACGTCGTTGTCGCCTGCCCCTCCTTGGCCTTCAGTTCTTCGTCTCGAACGACCTCGATTGTGCGAACACCGTTTGGCTTTCGCGGCATCTTCAATCACCTCGTACATGTTGGCCAGTCCGTGAATCACGGACTCCCTTCCGGTCCAGAGGCAATCTCGACCAGAAAGGAGTCCGACGGACAGGCAAGTACGAAAACTGCGTACTGGCGCAACTCGCGCCTCATCTCCTCCGCGAACGCTTCGATTCGGCGCCGATGTCGAAGGAACGCTTTGCGCGAATCGCAAGCGGAAAGGATGACCACCTGATCCTTCTCATACAGGATCTGCCTGTCGAGGATGTTCGTCCCGGGCGCGGTGATTGGCATTGCGCCGCCAAAACACTCGGTCAATTCGTTCAGCGTCTTTTTGACCCACTTGTCGATCTCGGCCTTGTCCAACGGCCGGCCGTTGATGTCCAGCGAAGGGACAGGGATGGCGACGAGATAGCGCTTCTCGACCACCCTGCGGGGTTGCTGAGGCAACGTTCGCTCCAATATTACGGTACCAGGTACCAGAAATGTTACGGCATGGCCGACGGGCCGTCAAGCGGACCGAGATCCGGACTGTTTCCGCGTGCTCAATACGTGTCTCTACGCCGGCTTTTCAGCGTATCTTGCGGATTCAGCGCATCGGTTTTCCTAAATAGATATGCCTCACTGTGAAGAAACTGCCACCCGACGTTCTGAAGTTCTTCAAGGATCAGGGTGCAAAGGGCGGACGCATCGGCGGCAAGCGGTCCCTACAGACGATGACTGCGGAACAGCGAGCCGCACGGGCACGGAAAGCCAGCCGGGCGGCTGCGGAAGCGCGGCGGGCGAAGGCAAAGAAGGCAAAGGGGTCCGTCTGAGCATCGCGCCCACCACCCGAAATAGCTCATAGATTTGCATGACCCTCAACGAAGCCAAGACTCGCGTCCTGCACATCGATCCACAGTTGCGGGCTGCTGCCTGGAAGCTGAACGACCGGACCCAGGTCCGACTGGAAGTTCCCGTTGACGGGTATGACGCCGAACCGTGGAACGGCGTCACCGACGATTGCCTGTACGAGGCCAGCGGTAACGTGCTCGCCGTCGTGGAGGCGAAGCGCGCCACGCGGCGCCCACGCGAGGCCGACGAACAGCTTCGGCACTACGTCACCGAGATCGCCAAGAAGCAACCTTTTGCCCCGTTCGGGTTCATGGCCAACGGCCACGACATCTGGTTCTGGGAAGTCGGCCTGGCCACCCCGCGCCTCATCGCCTGGTTCTTCACGCCCGCCGATCTGGAGCGATTGAACTTCCTCCGGCAGAACCGACTTCCGCTTGAGGCAACGTCCATCAACAGCGCGATCGTCGACCGCCCCTACCAGCACGAAGCTATTCGTCGCGTGGCCGAAGCCTTCGCCGCCAAGCAACGCCGAGCCCTTCTCGTCATGGCCACCGGCACCGGGAAGACGCGCACGACGATGGCCTTGATCGACGTGTTCTTGCGGGCCAATCAGGCGCAGAACATTCTCTTCCTCGCCGACCGTGATGCCCTCGTCGATCAGACCTTGACCGACGGTTTCAAGGCCCACCTTCCACACGAACCACGAGCGAGGATCTACACGCATCAAGTCGACAAGACAAAACGCCTGTTCGTAGCCACCGAGCAAACGATGGCGCTCTGCTACACGAAGTTCAGCCCAGGATTCTTCGACCTGATCGTCTTCGATGAGGCCCATCGCTCGCTCTTCAAACGCTTCACTGAAGTGATCGAGTACTTCGACGCGCGCATGGTCGGGCTGTCCGAGGCGACGCTCGGCAAGCAGAACGTCCTGCTGCGGAAGCAGTTCCTTCCCTCGTGCCGCTCACGCGGGTTCCACTCCCTCAGGAACGGCGCACGCGCTCAAGAAAGAGCGGTGCGGTTTATCCACGGGTGCGGTCGCTTGTCGGCCCGCCCCGCAGTCCAGCCATGCTGGTATCAGTACGATACCATATCGGTGAGGACTCGATCATGCCCAACCTGCTGATCCGCGACCTGGACGATGACGTGCTGCAGGGACTTAAGGCGGCGGCCAAGGCACACGGCCGGTCGCTTCAAGCCGAGATCCATGACGTTCTGCGCCGAGCGAACACGCGCAATCTCGCCGAGACGCGTCGCCTGTCGGCGAAGTGGTTGAAGCGCCTCAGCCGGAGCGGTCACTCCGATAGCGCCGCGCTCATTCGGGAGGACCGGGACGCTCGGTGAGCGTCTTCGTCGTCGACGCCAGTCTCGTCGTGAAGTGGTTCGTTCCGGAGGTGCACTCGGAGGCTGCGCGCAGATGGCTCGGCGCCTCGCATGACTACATCGCGCCGGACCTCGTTTTCCCGGAAGTTGGGAATGCCATTTGGAAGAAGACCCGGCGCGGCGAGTTGAGCGAGGATGAGGGGCAACGACTCGTGGCGGACATATCAGCTATCGGCGTCGAGGCAGTGTCGATGCGCGCACTGCTGCCGGACGCGCATGCGTTGGCAATCGCGACTGGCGTTACCGTGTACGACGCGACGTATCTCA
>JACQTK010000258.1 GCA_016210845.1 Acidobacteriota bacterium
CAGCGCGATCCCAACAACGCCACCGAGCTCCGTCTCGGGCGAAGCGTGTCCATCGATCAGGCGGCGCAGCTGCTGAACGTGTCGCGCCGCACCATCTACAACCGCATTCGCGACGGGCGGCTCCAGACGATTCGCACGCTCGGCGGGTCGCAGCGCGTGCTCGTCGAGTCGCTGTACGACCTCGGCTTCCGGCCGCAGGCCTTCTCCACCTCCGCGTCGGCCGTGACGTTCGTGGCGCGGCCCGTGCGCGGCTGACGGGCGTCGCAGAAGCCTCCCCCATGGCGACTACGGTACCAGTCACGGGCTCCGCCCCCGATCTCCCCCGAAGCCCGCGACTGGTAGGCGGTATCTGCTTGGCGCGCTCCGCGCGCCATGGACCACTATGCGGCGCGGATAACTCGACACGGCGCGGTCTTCGATGGGCGCCGCATAGCGGTCCCGCAACGGCATCGGTGTCGGGACAAGCGTGGCCTGCGTGTTCTGGCGCGCTCCGCGTGCTGCTGCGCGCAATGCTCGTGTCGCTCGCCGTGGCGCTCGTGGTGCCCGCAGATGCGGCGGCGCAGGGCCGCCGTCCGCGTCTCTCCGAGGATCTCGCCGAGCGGCTGCGCGCGGGCGACACCGCGAACACCAGCGTCATCGTCACGGGCACTCAGGCGCAGGTGGACGCGATTGCCGCGCGGCACGGGCTGCGAGTACGCAAGCGCCTGCGCACGGGCGCGGTGCTGGAGGTGCCCGCTGGCGCGCTGAGCGCGGTGGCGGCGGATGCCGAGATCGATCAGCTCTCGGGCAACCATCCGGTCCATGCGCAGATGGACGTGTCGCTCACCACCACCGGCGCCGACCAGGCGCAGGACGGCTACATCGAGGGGCTGGAGGCCATCACGGGCCAGGGCGTCGGCGTGGCGGTCGTCGACAGCGGCATCGACGGCGTGCCCGAGTTGCGGGGGCGCGTGGTGGCCAGCGTGGACTTCGTCAGCGCCGCGGGGCGCGGGCGCGATCAGCACGGGCACGGCACGCACGTGGCGGGGCTCATCGCGGCCGCGGGGGCCAACTGGCACGACGGCACGCGCGGCATGGCGCCCGGGGCGCACCTGATGAACCTGCGCGTGCTCGACGCGCAGGGCCGCGGCTCCGCCGCCGACGTCATCGACGCCATCGATCGGGCCATCGAGTATCGCGATCGATATCGGCTCCGCGTGATCAACCTGTCGCTCGGCGGGCCGGTGCTGCAGCCGTGGCGCGACGATCCCATCTGCCAGGCCGTCGCGCGCGCGCACGATGCAGGACTGGTGGTGGTGGCCTCGGCGGGCAACGGGGGCAAGGACGCGAACGGCACGGAGGTGTTCGGGCTCGTCACGGTGCCAGGCAGCTGCCCGCACTCGATTGCCGTAGGGGCCTTGAACACCAAAGGCACGGCGTTTCTCTCTGACGACGCGATTGCCAGCTACAGCTCGCGGGGGCCCACGCGGTTCGACTACCTGCTGAAGCCCGACGTCGTGGCTCCGGGGAACAAGATCCGCGGGCTGCTCGCTCCGGGATCGACGCTGGCGCGGGAGCATCCCGAACTGGTGATCGACACGGCCGAGGGGAAGCGCCTCGTGTTGTCGGGGACAAGCATGGCGGCGGCGTTCGGGTCGGGGGCGGTGGCGCTGCTGCTGGAGCACGTGCCGGGGCTCGCACCGGCGGGGGTGCGCTACGGGCTGCAGTATTTCGCGACGCCGATCCCGGGGGCCGGCATCGTCCGGGCCGGGGCGGGGGGGATCAACGTGCTGGCGGCGCTGCTCGGCGCGCCGGGGGGGACGACGGAGATTGCGGGCGAGACGGTGGGCGCGGGCGGACTGGTGTTCGGCGGCACGGCGGTGAGTGGGGAGCCGCTCTTTGGGGCCGATAGCGTCGTCTGGGGCGATAGCGTCGTCTGGGGCGATAGTGTCGTCTGGGGCGATAGAGTCGTCTGGGGCGATAGCGTCGTCTGGGGCGATAGCGTCGTCTGGGGCGATAGAGTCGAATGGAGC
>JACQTK010000022.1 GCA_016210845.1 Acidobacteriota bacterium
ATTCCATGTCTCGCCGCGCATCCGCGCGGCATCGTTGATCGGGAGGCCAAGGAAGTCGCCGACGGTCGGACCCGGCACACGCTCCACCTGGTCCTCGTGCATGATTGGATTCCAAACCCCGGTCAGGTCGACCTGCGCGAAGGCAGGACTGCCCACCACCACCAACATGGCTGCGGCGAGGCCCGCCATGCGAATTCGAGCGAGATTGTTCATGTTGTCTTATTCCCCCAGCGAGAAAGGCTCTTCGCGCGCGTTCGCTACCGCGCCCGGGCGGACATCGGCCCGCCCAAAACGGGCAGAGTGGGATGGCAGTGTGGGATGTTAGTGCGAACGGCTCCCGGAAGTCCAGCGATCGACCGGCCCCGGGCGCGGCCTTTACGGCCCGCCTCTTACGCCTCCTACGATGGCAGGCAGCGGTTCTTGGGGCCTCCCTGCTCGGGCGTCTTCTCGCGATAGACGTCGTGGCAATTCCCGCACGCGGCCGCGACGGCGTCGGCGGCATCGACCATCTTGTCGACGTCCTTGGTCAGCGCCAGCTTGTAGACCTGCATCCCCGCGTCGCGCAGCCCCAGCACGAACTTCTGCCAGTCGGCGTTCTGCACGGGAGCCGGCCGTCCGCTCGAGCACATCCGGCCGGGGATCGTCAGCAGGTTGGCGGCCTCGGCGAGGGCGATGCCTGCGTTCTCCACGGCCTGCCACTGCCCGTAGGAGCTGTTCAGCGGGTTGGGCGAGGTGGACGGGTCAACGGCCTCCTCCACCTTCGTGGGGTCGTCTTGCGCCGTGAAGACGACGTTCGACGCCGGAAAAATGATGCCCCGCATCACTTGCAGCAGGTTCCCATGGATCTGGGCGCCCGTCGCCGCCGCGGCGCCGCGGCCCTGACCGGCGCCCCGGGCGGGCGCCTGGGCGCCAGCCGCGACGACAACCGCAAGGAAGAGCAGGGCAAGGAGTCCGATCCGAGTCTTCATGGTGCACCTCGATGGCTAGGCTCGACTAAAAACCGCCTGGGAGAGGGTTGAGGTAAGCAATCAGGCGACCCGCGACGATCGCCACGAACCAGCACAGCAGCGACCCCCACGCCAGCAGCTTGGCCTGGGACGGCAGCGGCCCGTTGTCCACCTGCGGATTCCGGAAGATGCGGTTCCGGATGAGGACGAGCAGCCAGACGCCGATGAGGACGAAGACGAGCTTCAGGTAGAAATCCCAGTTCCTCCCGTAGCTGCTGGCGTCCTTCACGAAAATCCCGACCCCGGTGATCGCGCTGACGGCCACGCCGCTCCAGAGGATCGGGTAGAACTTTTCGAGGGGCTTGATGGGCGTCCCTTTCGGCCACACGCCCAGGAGCGCGAAGCTGATGATCGCGGAGCTTCCGGCGATGACCGACATCGCCAGCGTGTGCACCCACAGGAATCCCGGAAACGCGAACAGCGAGCTCGACTCGCGCATCCAGGCGGCAAACTCCAGCTCCTCAATCGACAGCAGGAAATCGACCATCGCCTACCGGCCTCCCTCTTGACCCGCGGCGACCCGGTCGATGAGCGCACCGATGATCGCCACCACGACGGTGATACCGAGCACGATGCCCGTCACGACCAGGGCGAACCCGACTCCGGTATTCCAGTCCATGCGCGAATCCTCTTCCCTTGGGTAGCTGGGTTGCCAGGTCGCTGGGTTGCTGGGGAGGCCCCTCCTAGCTACCCAGCTACCCAGCCACCCTAAAACGCCTGGCCGATGAACGGCAGCATGCTGCCCCAGAACATCACCCCGACCCACAGGACGATGGCCGTGGCGGCCATCACCTTCGAGCGCTCGGGCGTGGCCGGCCCGTCGCGTCCCCACGTCGGATCGAGGGTGAACAGCAGCATGTTCAGGCCGGCGGCCATCAGGAACACCAGCTTCCAGTTCATGGCCACGTTGCCGACGTACTGCCAGGGACTGGCGACGAAGAAGTGCATGCCCGTATAGATGTTCAGCGCAAAGCCGAGCATCGCCCAGGGCAGCAGCCGATCGAGCGTTGCATACGGAATCGCGCTCGCATAGCCGAACAACTTCAGGTCGATCAGCAGGACGACGCCGATGACGAGCGAGAGTCCGATCATGTGGAGCGTTTCGCCCGCGGCCCACACGAAGGGTGTGTTCGCGACGTAGTTGCCGACGGCTCGGCCGAGCGGCACCTCGGTCGACTCCTGCGTGACGCGAATGTCGGGATGCCGGATCTCGCCGCCGAGGTTGGCGGCCTGCGCGACGGTGGCCACGGTGACGAACGACACCAACAGGATGAGCGCGACGTTCCACCCCGGAATGCGCTGCACGCGCCGGTACTGCCACAGGCCGAGCCACGACAGCAGGCCCGCCAGCTCCATCCATAACAGCGACCGGAACGCCGCGCCTTCGTGCATCTCGATCAGCACGCGCGACGGCCCGCCTTCGGGGCACGGCTCGGGCACATTGACGGGCCCGCACACCTGCTGCTGCGCCCCGCTCCCGGTCACGTACACGGGGATCGTGAGCAGCGCGATCCCGAACATCGTGACCAGGCTGGCCACCTTCAGGTGATCGCTCTTGGCGGCCAGGCCGATGATGAACAGACCGAGACCGACGATGAAGCCGACTGTTGGAAAGTGGTTGAGGAGCAGGTGGACGTGCGTGGCGGACAGATCCATCAGTATGCGTCCTGAATGTTGGACTGCGGTGTGGCTCCTGCGAGTCCTGGCGGTGCGAGCCGCGCGCATTCTATGGCGCGCTGGCTGCGGAAGTCCATCCCTTATTCCGCAAAATCCCGCGGAAAATTTCGGGTCCGCAAGATTTTCCGCAAGATTTTCCGCAAGCTTGCCACAGGCACGACGCGCAGCACCTGAAGATTTTCTGAAGTTTCCGTCAGGCGGCCTGGCTGGTCGTTCGTGGTCAGCTCTGTGCGTGCGCTCGCAGGGTCCGCTGCTGCAGGTCCCGCAGCACTGCGAGTTCTTTCGCACTCGGCGGCTCGGTGGTGGCCACCTCGGCCGCCACCTCGAGCGGCCACCCTGTGACAGCGACAACGGCGTCGACCGTGACACCTGGGTGCACGCTGGTCAGCGTCAGCTCGCAGGTCGACGGATGCGGGGTGAGGATGCCGAGATCGGTGATGACGGCGGTAGGGCCCTTGCCTGGCAGGCGCAACTGCTCGCGGCCGCCGGATCCGCTCACGTGCCCCACCGAGGTCACGAAGTCGAGCGTCTCCACGAAGGCGCGCCGTGCGTGCCGCAGCGTGATCAGGACCTCTTTGCACGAGGCCGCGATCTCGGGTGCCCCGCCTGCCCCGGGCAGGCGCGTGGACGGCTGTCGGTAGTCGCCGATCACCGTGCTGTTGATGTTGGCGTAGCGATCGATCTGCGCCGCGCCGAGGAAGCCGAGGTCGATGCGGCCGCCCTGCAGCCAGTAGGCGAACATCTCGGGCACCGACACCACCGCGTCGGCCGTCTCGGCGAGCTCGCCGTCGCCAATCGACAGCGGCAGCACGCTGGCCCTGGTGCCGATCGTGCCCGACTCGTAGATCAGCACCGCGTCGGGCGCGTGCGTCAACCGCGCCAGGTTGGCGGCGGCGCTCGGCAGGCCGATCCCTACGAACACCGCCGCGCCGTTGCGCACCAGGCGCGCGGCGGCAATCGTCATCATCTCGTCGGCGGTGTAACCCTCAGGCATGCTGCGGCGCGGCCTCCAGGCTCCGGCGGAACTCGGCGACGTCGCGCGTCCCGCGCACGTGGCGATCGATCCAGGCGCCGAACGTCTCGCGATCGCGCGAGATCCCGTCCCACTGCGTGTAGAACGCGTTGTTGCGCGGGTAGTAGCCGAGCGCGTAGGAGGGGAATGCGCCCCCTTTCACCTCGCAGACCGCGTCGATCACCCAGGCCGGCAGCACCACCGGATTGGGCGCGTGGCGCGGCGGCTCCAGCGTGTCGACGATCTCCTCGACGGTGACGACCGCGCGGGCGGCGGCGAGGATCGCCTCCTTCTGGACGCCCGTCACGCCCCACAGCAGGACGTTGCCCCGGCGGTCCGCCTTTTGCGCGTGGATGACGCTCACATCCGGACGGATGGCCGGCACCGCCGCCAGACGTTCACCGGTGAACGGGCACTCGATGAACTTGATGTTCGGGTTGTACTTCGGCAGGTCGCTCCCGAGATACCCGCGCAGCACGCCGAACGGCAGGCCCGAGGCGCCCGCGACGTAGGCGGCCGCCATCGCCGCATGAGCGTGCTCCTCGACCGCCAGCGGCGCCGGCCACCCGTGCTCGACCGCGTCCCGGAAGCGGTGCAGCGAGCCGACGCCGGGATTGCCGCCCCAGGAGAACACCAGCTTCGCGGCACAGCCCGCGCCGATCACCTGGTCGTAGATGACGTCGGGCGTCATCCGGACGAGCGTCAGGTGGCGGCGCTGCTGCCGGATGATCTCGTGCCCCGCGGCGAACGGGATGAGGTGGGTGAAACCTTCCAGCGCGACGACGTCGCCGTCGCGGACGGCATGCCGGATGGCCTCTCGCAGCGGGACGATCTCGGCCAAGCGCCACCATCGTACTATGTGGGGCCGATATAATCCCCTCATGCGCCGCGCCACCGCCATCCTCGCTGCGCTCGTGCTCGCTGACGTGCTCATGCCCGGCCTGGCGAACGCCCACGGCGTGTCGAGCCGCGACGCCGCCTTCGTCCAGGGCATCGACGGCCCGGCCGTCGGCCCGTTCCTCTACCTCGGCGCCAAGCACATGGTCACCGGCTACGACCACCTGCTCTTCCTGGTCGGCGTCATCTTCTTCCTCTACCGCCTGCGGGACGTGATCCTGTACGTCAGCCTCTTCACCGTCGGGCACAGCCTCACGCTGCTCGGCGGCGTGCTGGGCGGCGTGTACGCCAACGCGTACCTCATCGACGCCGTCATCGGCCTCTCCGTGGTCTACAAGGCGGTCGAGAACATGGGCGGGTTCGAGCGCCTCGGCCTCCGGCCCGACACGCGCGCGGCCGTGATGACGTTCGGCCTCTTCCACGGCTTCGGCCTGGCCACGAAGCTCCAGGAGCTCGCCCTGCCGCCCAACGGCCTCGTCGCCAACATCGTCAGCTTCAACGTCGGCGTGGAGATCGGCCAGATGCTGGCGCTGACGGCGGTGCTGATCGGCCTGACGTGGTGGCGCGCGCGGCCCGGGTTCCTCGCCCACGCGTTCGCGGCCAATGCGGCGCTGATGACAGGAGGCTTCGTCCTGATCGGCTACCAGCTTGCGGGGTATTACGTCGCATGACGGTGCGGCGGAAGATCGCGGCGCTCGTCCTGGGAGTCGCAGCGCTGGCGGCGGCCCTCGTCGCCTATCGGCCCGATCTCGTCGGCCTCGCGACACCGGCGTCCGACGCTGCGCCTTCCGCAGCCTTACTGACGCGGCAGCCGAGTACGTACAAGGTGGACTCCCAGGAGTTCTACCTGATCCCGACGCAGCGGATGGAATACAAGTACCAGCTCCAGCAGGGCGCCACGATGGTGTTCACGTGGACGGCTGAGTTCCCGGTGTACTACGACATGCACAACGTGCCCGAGGGCAAGCCGCTGACGGCCTCGGAGCGCATCGAGGAAGGCGAGACGGCGGAGGCGCACGGCGTGTACACCGCGCCCTACCCAGGCCTCCACGGCTGGTACTGGGAGAACCGCGGGGACGATGGTGTGCTGATCGCGCTGAAGACGGCCGGGTTCTACACCGGCGCGGTGATGATCAGCGAGGGCGAGGTGATCCCGATGGAGATCCAGGATCCGCCGCCGCCGGAGCCGCTCCAGTGAGTTCGGGAGCCGATCCAGTGAGCGACGCTTCCGTGACCTCGGCGCGGTCCGGCAAGCGGCTCTCGCGAGCCACGGCCGTTGCGCTCGTTGTCGCGGCCATCGTGCTCGTGACGGCCGTCCTGCCCGCCGAGTACGGCATCGACCCGCTGGGCGTGGGTGAAGCGACGGGCCTTCTCGATCTCTATGAGGCTGGTGCCAGCCTCGGCGGCCCGGTTCCTGCCGTGATCACAGCGGATCCCGCCGGCCCGTTGGTGCCGCAGCCCTCCGACTACAGAGTGGACTCGATGTCGTTCACGCTCGCGCCCGGCGGATCCATCGAGTACAAGTACACGCTGGATACCGGTGCCGCAATGGTCTACACGTGGAAGGCGACCGGCGAGGTCGAGTTCGACTTTCACACCGAGCCCGCGGGCCGTGGGGCCGCGGGATCCGAGAGCTTCGAGAAGGGCCGCGCCACGGCGGGCCACGGCTCGTATCGGGCGCGCTATCCGGGCATCCACGGCTGGTACTGGCACAACCGCACGCGCGACGAGGTCGTCGTCAGGCTGGTGACGTCGGGCTTCTACACCGAGGCGCGGCAGTTTCGCGAAGACGGGACGACTCGGGCGAAGTACCTGGACGACGTCCCCATGCCGTAGGGCGCCCCTTTACGAGGCGCCCGGATCAGGCGGGCCGTAAAGGCCCGCCCTACGCGCAGGCACCGGGGCGACGGCGGCGGCCGCGGCCATCGTCGCCACCTTCCGCCCCAGCACCCTCCACGCCAGCACGAGCGACGTCACCGAGAGCGCCGTGCCGCCGAGCATGAACGCAATGACGACGATGTCCCAGAGCGGCCGGTGGTTGTACAGCCAGGGAAAGTTCAGCGAGTGGAGGCCGTTGTAGAGCCAGCGGCTCACCCAGTTCCGGTTGCTGTAGGTCCTCACCACGCGCGCCGTCTTCGGGTCGATGTAGTAGCGCGTCTTGTCGGCGTCGTTCATCAACGCCAGGACGACGGGCAGCGGCTGGCGGCGCGTGCGGTCCAGATAATAGAGGTCGTACTGGTCGATCACGCGCGTCTCCACCGCGGCTGGCACGGGCGCCGCTGCGCGGACGATCCCGACGATGCGCTCGGGATCGAACCCGTCGATGGGGCCTCCCTGCACCGGCACGATCTGCGTTCCGCCGCCCTCGAGCCTGGCGGCGTACACAGCCTGCCCGTCGAACGACGTGAATTCGAGCTCCTTGACCGTCAGATGCGAGATGTCGCGGAGCACGTCGGCGGGGTGCCTGGCGGCGAAGTCCGCCATCACGACGCGGCCGCGCAGCGCCTGCGCGACACTGGGCGCGTCGCGACGGCCCGGCGCGGGCCGACGCAGGTTGGGAAACGGATCGACGGACAGCATGCCGCTGAACGCCCAGGTCGCCGCGGCGATGCCGACGACGAGCCCGAAGACCGTGTGCCAGCGCTTCTGCCCCGTGTAGGGAATGCTCGACGGGGCGCCCGCGTACCGATACTTCTTCGAGGGCGAGTACATCCAGACGCCGATGACGACACCCATCAGGGCCAGGATCGTGCCGACCCCCGAGGTCCAGATCACGACGCGAATCCAGACCGGCTGGTGTTTGCGCAGCGGTGTGAAGTACAGCCAATGCGGAATGGCGCCGACGTACGCGCCGAGGCGTGACGCCCGTGTCGTGTACTGCACTACTTCGCCGTCGGTGCCCGAGACGTAGACCTGCTCGCCGTTTGGCCACGAGTACTTCCACATCGGCCGCAGCGTGCGAAGCGGCGCCTGCACGGTCCACTGGTCGACCTCCTCGACCGGCTCCACCGTGGCGGCGGCCATCGGCTGACCCGTCCAGGCGGCAGCCGCGCGATCCATCAGCCCCCGCGTGACCTCAGTCTGTTCCTCGCCCGAGTCGGCGTAGACGATCCGGGTTCCGAGCCCACGTCCCCCCGCAAACCGGTACACGGGACGGCCGTCGAACGTGTGGAGCCGCGTCTCCTCGGGCGACCGCTCGATGCCCAGCCTCGCGAGCGCTTCGGCCGGCGACAAGCGGACCGTCGCGGGATCCAGCGCGGGCGAGCGCGCCAGCCGATCCGCCGCGGTGACCGTCGGGAACGGCCAGTACATGATGCCGATCCCCGACGGGAACCACAGCAGGAATACCGCGCAGAGCAGCACCCCGAGCCACCGGTGGACGACGATGAGCGCGCGCTTGAACATGACCGATCCCAAACCAGCCAAGGGCTCGCCCTTGATATCCCGTTGCTTGTGGGTGCGAGCCCTTGGCTGGCTGGCAGTATCTGCTTTGCGCGCTCCGCGCGCTAGGACCGCTATACGGCCGCGCCAACGGGTACAACATTCTCGTACGGGGCCGTAGAGCGGTCCAAAAACTATAAGACGCGACTGCGGACGCCGAATCTGAAGAATCGCTGAAGCTTTGGTCAGAAGGATTTATACTTGGCGGGCCGTAAAGGCCCGCCCTGCACGGCGGGGGGCGGAAAGGCCCGCTTCACGCCGTTGGGCCCTGAGCGCGCGGAGGCCAGCTATGAAGAGTCGACTGTCCGTCGTTGCGGCCGTAGCCCTCGTCTTCATGTCGGGAGTCCTGCTGGCCGGCCAGGCGTCGAGGGCCGGTGGAGCGCTTGATATCAAGGTCCTCTCCAACCGCGCCGACCTGCTGTCGGGCGGCGACGCGCTGGTCGAGGTGATGCTGCCCGCGGGGACCGACGTCTCCGCCCTCAGAGTCCGCCTCGCACACGGCGAGAACGGGGGCCACGACGTCACCTCCGCGTTCGCGCGCCGCGCCAACGGCGCGGTGCAGGGGCTGGTCACCGGCCTGCCGATCGGCCGCAGCACGCTCGTCGCCTCGCTCGAGGGCCGCGGCGCCCGCGAGGTCCGCATCCCGTTGACCAACCACCCCAAAGGCGGGCCGATCTTCGCGGGCCCGCAGGTGCAGCCGTGGATCTGCATGACGGAGGAAGCCGGCCTTGGTCCCGCAACGGATCAGCAGTGCAACGCCCCGTCGAGGGTCGAATGGTTCTACAAGTCGTCCACTCCGCCACCGCCTCAGCAGGGTCGTCAGGGCGGCGCCGCGGGTGGCACCCTGTTCAAGCCGTACAACCCCGCGGCACCGCCGTCCGATCTTGCGATGACAACGACGGATGAAGGCAAGACAGTTCCGTACATCGTCCGCCGCGAGATGGGCACCATCGACCGCGGCATCTATGTGTTCGCGGTGCTCGCGGATCCCACCGCGCCCGCACCGACGCCGTTCAACCCGCCTGCCGCCTGGAATCGCAAGCTGTACTGGACGTTCGGCGGCGGCGCCTCGCCAGGCCATCGCCAGGCGGCGCCTGGCAACGTACTGCTCGACACGCAGCTGTCGCGTGGCTTCGCGGTCGCCACGTCCTCGCTGAACACGTTCGGCAACAGCTTCAACTCCGTCGTGACTGCCGAGTCCGTGATGATGCTGAAGGAGCACATCGTCGAGACGCTGGGCGAGATTCGCTACACGATCTCCACGGGCGGATCCGGCGGCGCGATGCAGCAGCAGCTGCTCGCCAACGCCTATCCGGGCCTGCTCGACGGCATCGAGCCGAGCGCGAGCTTCCCCGACATCTGGAAGAACTTCCGCGAGATTTCGGACTGCTACCTGATGCTGCGCTACTTCAAGGAGGACGCGCCGCAGATGTGGGGCGACGTGACGGTCCGCAACGCCGTGATGAACAACGCGAACGAGATGCCCGGGACATGCGAGGCGTGGCGCAACACGCGCCTGACGTGGGGCGATCCCACGGTGGGCTGCGTGCCTACCGGTGGGCGCGGCGGCACGGCGCCGGACGCGCCGCCCGCGTGGATCTACAACCCCGCCACGAACTCGAAGGGGACGCGCTGCACGCTGCAGGACTACCAGGCGGCGATCTTCGGGCGGCGGCCGGACGGCTTCGCCAACCGGCCCTACGACAACGTGGGCGTACAGTACGGCCTGCGGGCGCTGCACTCCGGAACCATCACGCCCGAGCAGTTCGTCGATCTGAACGAGAAGATCGGCGGCCTCGACATCGACCTGCAGTGGGCGCCGCAGCGCAGCGTCGCCGACGCGGCGGCGCTCGATATCGTCTACCGTACCGGGCAGCTCAACCTCGGCCATCAGATCACGATTCCAGTGATTGACAACCGGGGATGCCGCAACACCGAGGTCCACAGTTGCTATCACTCGTACGTCACGCGCGCCCGGATCCAGCAGTCCCAGCCAGGTGCCGTCAATCACGTCATCTTCCTGAGCGCGCCGGCCGGCACGGCGTTCCTCGCGCTCGACGGTTGGGTGGCGGCCGTCAAGGCCGACACCAGCGGCGACCCGCTCACCGCGAAGGTCGCGCGGCACAAGCCGGCGGACGTGACCGACTCGTGTTGGATCGACGGTCAGCGTACGACCGACATGGCCGCGTGCCGCGCGGCGAACCCGTACTTCGGCAACGCGCACCTCGGCGCGGGCGACACCATCGAGGACGACGTGCTGAAGTGTCAGTTGAAACCGCTGCGGCGGGCAGATTACGGGGTCACCTTCACCGACGCCCAGTGGGCGCGGTTGCAGGCGGCGTTTCCGGGCGGGGTGTGCGACTGGGCCAAGCCAGGCGTGGGCCACACGGCCGTGGTGCCGTGGCTGTCGTTCGCCGACGGCCCGGGCGGCACGCCGCTGGGCGCGCCACCACGCGCCAATTGACGCGGCGGCTGAAGCGGCCCGATCGCGGCGGCTGAAGCCCGATCGCGGCGGCTGAAGCCCGATCGCGGCGGCTGAAGCCCGATCGCGGCGGCTGAAGCCTGATCGTGGCGGCTGAAGCCCGATCGCGGCGGCTGAAGCCGCCGCTCTACAGGGGATAGCCTATCCACCTGTAGAGCGC
>JACQTK010000255.1 GCA_016210845.1 Acidobacteriota bacterium
ACGTTCAGCGCCGACGACCCCGCGATGCCCGCGCCCGCGGGCGACTGCGACGAGGTCGTGAGCGTGAGCGCGCGCGCCTCGAAGAAGTGGGCGAGCAGCGACAGCAGGCGCAGCTCACGACGATGGCGCAGCTCGCGCCAGTCCTCGGCCTCGACCGTCACGCCGGTATCCTCGGACCTGATGACGACGCGGTCGTCGTCGCGGGTCTCGAGCGTGACCTGGGCGCGCAGGCTGATGGCGGCGTTGATCGTCTGGGCGGCCGGGTGAAAGAGGTAGAGAGGCCAGATGTCGATCGTTCCACCCGCCAGATCGATGCGAGCAGGGGCGGAGGTCACAACGCGGCCCGAGCCGCGACCAAAGGGCCGCCTTGTGACCCAGGCGCTGTGACGAAGTGACACTAACGCGCCTCTCTTTCGCAAAGAAACCAAGCCTGGCGCGTTAGTGTCACGATGCGCACACGGCATTATAGAACCGCGTGAACGGCGAACAGGCCGAACCTATAATCAGGAACGTGCCCGCGTCGATCCGTCGCGACATCGGTCAGCTGCTGATCGGCAGCTTTCCGAGCACCACGATTCCGGCGGAGCTCCGGTCGCTCGCGCGCGAGTTCCAGCTTGGCGGCGCGGTCCTCTTCGCGCGCAACATCGAGGCGCCCGAACAGGTGGCCGAACTCGCCCACGACGTGCAGGGCCTGGCGTCGGAGCTGCCGCTGTGGGTGAGCGTCGATCAGGAGGGCGGCCGCGTGGCGCGGCTGCGGGCTCCGTTCACGGAGTGGCCGCCGATGGCGGTGCTCGGGCGGAGCGGCGACGCCACGCTGGCCTCGCGCTTCGCCGCGGCCTTGGCGGCCGAGCTCAAGGCGGTGGGCGTCACGCTGGACTACGCCCCCGTGCTCGACATTCATACGAACCCGAAGAACCCGGTGATTGGCGACCGCGCGCTCGCCGAAGATGCGGATACCGTGGCCCGGCTGGGCGCGGCCATCATCCGCGGGCTGCAGGACAACGGCGTGGCCGCGTGCGGCAAGCACTTTCCCGGACACGGCGACACGTCGGTGGATTCGCACCTCGATCTCCCGCTCGTCGAGCACCCGCCCGATCGCATCCGCCGCGTCGAGTGTGTGCCGTTCCGCGAGGCGATTCGGGCGGAGGTGGCCTTCATGATGACCGCCCACGTGCTGGTGCCGTCGTTCGACGAGGAGAGGCCCGCCACGCTGTCGCGCCGGCTCGTGCAGGATCTCTTGCGGGACGAGCTGGCCTTCGAGGGGGTCATCGTCAGCGACGACCTGGAGATGAAGGCGATAGCCCGCACGTGGGCGCCGCCGGACGCCGCGGTCCTGGCGCTGGCCGCGGGGTGCGACGGTGTGCTCATCTGCGGCGGCGATGTCGAGGTGCAGGCCGCCACGCTCGAAGCTCTCGTCCATGCCCTCGAGGACGGCCGCATCCCGTATGCGCGGCTCGACGCGGCGCTCGCGCGGCATCGGCGCGCCAAGGAGCGGTTTCTGGCCCCAGCGGTTGGCGAGGCGGGACGCAACGGCCCGGCCCGCGGCACGACGCTTCGGCACGTCCTCGGCAGCGACGAGCACCGTCGAATTGCGGACGAAATGGCGCGTTACTTGTGAGACCGCACAGGTGAGGCTGTATCCCGCCCCAGTCCGTTCACGAAGGTCCTGGCTTCTCGGGGGCTGCGTTCATCGATGATCAAGCCCCGAGCCCTGCGTCCAGGTGACCGCATCGCGCTGGTCTCACCGGCGAGCCCGTTCTCGCGCGAGGAGTTCGAGAAGGGCGTCGAGGAGCTGAGGCGGCTCGGCTACCAGCCCGTGTACGACGAGTCGGTGTTCGAGCGCGCCCTGTTCACGTCGGGTTCGGCGCAGCTGCGCGCCTCGGCGTTCGTCCGGGCGTGGTCCGATCCATCGATCGCCGCGCTCGTGGCCGTGCGGGGCGGCTACGGCAGCGTCCAGCTCCTGCCGGAGATCGCGCACTGGACGCCCCAGCAGACCCCGAAGCTCTTCGTCGCCTACAGCGACAACACGTCGCTGCTGTCGTGGCTCACCTGCCAGTGCGGGGTCACCGCGTTGCACGGCCCGATGGTCGAGGGCCGTCTGTCGCGGGGGAGGGCGGGCTACGACGAGACGTCGTTCGCGCGTCTGGTTGGGGGAGCGGGTGTCGGCCTCGAGATGCGGCCCGACGGCCTGCTGACGCTCAGGGACGGCGAGGCCAGCGGCCCGTTGTTCGGCGGCACGCTCGTCCCGCTCACGGCGTCACTGGGGACGCCGTACGCCTTCGACCCGCCGGAGGGATGCGTGCTCTTCCTCGAGGACGTCGGTGAGCGTCCTTACCGGATCGATCGCATGCTCACGCAGCTGAAGCTGAGCGGCATCCTCTCGCGGGCTCGCGCCTTGATATTTGGCGAGATGCGCGGCTGCGACGAGCCGAATGGAGCGCCCACCGCCCGCGAGGCGGTCGAGGCGTTTCTGAAGGACACGGCAATCCCGGTGGTGATGGGCTTTCCGTCCGGGCACACGAGCGGCCCGTGCTGGAGCCTCCCGCTCGGCGTGCGGGTGCGGGTGGTCGCCGGACGGCAGCCCTCGATTGCGGTCGAGGAATCCCCTGTCGCGTAGATGCGCATCCACCTCATCGGCATCTGCGGCACCGCCATGGCCACCGTGGCGGCCCTCCTCGAGCGGCGCGGCCACGAGATCACCGGGTCGGATCAGAACGTCTATCCGCCGATGAGCGACTTTCTCGCCGCCGAGGGCATCCGCACGCTGACGGGCTACTCTGCGGACCACGTCACCGCCGATCTCGATCTGGTCGTCATCGGCAATGCCATCTCGCGCGGCAACCCCGAGCTCGAGGTGGTGCTCGAGAAGAAGATCCGGTACGGCTCGCTCCCCGAAATCATCCGCGACCAGTTCCTGTGGGGCGCGCGCTCGATCGTCGTTGCGGGCACGCACGGTAAGACGACGACGACGGCCTTGACCGGGTGGCTGCTGGCGCACGGCAACCTGGATCCGACCGTGCTCGTCGGCGGGATTGCGCTCAATTTCGGCGAGCGGGGCTCCAGCTATCGCATGGGCGCGGGGCGGGACTTCGTGATCGAAGGGGACGAGTACGACAGCGCCTACTTCGACAAGACGGCCAAGTTCCTCAAGTACCTGCCCGACATCGCGGTCGTCGCCAACGTCGAGTTCGACCACGCCGACATCTACCCCGACCTCGACGCCGTGCGCCTGGCGTTTCGTCGTCTGGTGAACCTGGTGCCGCGGAACGGCCTGCTGCTGCTCGGCGCCGACAGCCCGCACGCGATAGGGCTGCGCGAGTCGGCGGTGAGTCCCGTGGAGACTTTCGGGCTGGCGGAGGACGCCACATGGCAGGCATACGACGTGGAGCATCTCGACGGCCTCACGCACTTCAAGGTCAGGCATCGAGGGGAGGCATTCGGCCGGTTTCAGTCGCCGCTGCTCGGCGTGCACAACGTGCGGAATGCGCTCGCCGCGCTGGCCGTGGGAAGCCGCCTGGGCCTCGGCGTGTCGGAGCTGGCGGAGGGCCTTCGACGCTTCAAGGGGATCAGGCGGCGGCTCGAGACGGTGGGTGTCGCGCGCGGCGTGACGGTGCTCGACGACTTCGCCCATCATCCGACGGCCGTGCGCGAGACGCTCGCCGCTCTCCGGACTGGCCATCCAACGCGGCGGATATGGGCCGCGTTCGAGCCTCGCTCCGCCTCGTCATGCCGTCGGGTGTTTCAGGACGACTTCGCCAGGGCGTTTGGCGCGGCAGACGAGGTCATCGTGGCGGCCGTCTTTCGTTCGTCGCTGCCGGAGGCGGAACGCCTGTCGGCCGAACGGCTGGTCGACGACCTTCGGGCCCGAGGGCAGCAGGCGCGGTACATTCCCGAGGTCGACGGGATCGTGCGCACGATTGTCGAGGAGCATCGTGAAGGCGACATGGTGGTGCTGATGTCGAACGGGGCCTTTGGCGGGATCCATCGAAAGCTGCTGGAGGCGCTCGCGGCGTGAGCGCTGCGGCCGCGACGGGAGGAGCACGCGTTCGCGAGGCGGGGGACTCGGCGCTCCTGCTGGAGCTCGATCCGGTCATCGACGCGGAGGTCAACGCCCGGGTGGTAGCCATTGCCGAGGGCGTCCGCCGCCGCGCGATTCGCGGTGTGCGCGATGTCGTCTCGACGTTTCGATCCGTGGCGGTGTTCTTCGATCCGCTTTCGACCGACGTGGGGACCCTCGCCGCAGCGCTCCGCGACCTGTCAGGCGTGGCGTCCGGCTCGGGCCCGACCACGGGGCGGCGCATCGATATTCCCGTGGCCTACGGCGGTGAGCTCGGCCCCGATCTGGACGAGGTGGCTGCCTTTGCGGGATGCCCGCCACAGGCCGTGATCGATCGCCACGCGTCGCAGACGTATCGCGTCTTCATGCTCGGCTTCCTGCCTGGCTTTGCGTACATGGCGAGCGTCGACCAGCGCATCGCGTCGCCGCGCCGCGCGACGCCGCGCGTGCGCATTCCGGCGGGCTCGGTGGGCATCGCGGGTCGGCAAACCGCAATCTATCCGCTGGAATCTCCAGGTGGGTGGCAGATCATCGGGCGCACGTGGATGAGCGTGTTCGACGCCGAGAGGACGCCGCCGGCACTCTTCTCGTCAGGCGATCAGGTGCGATTCGTGCCGACCACCGCGACCGCGCGATTCCAGGCGCCCCGTGAAGGGGCGCCCTACGACCGTACTTCTCATCAACGTAGGGCGGGTCTTTACAGCCCCCCTCCCAGCGATCGTCACGTCACCGTTCTTCGCCCTGGTCTCCTGACGACGGTGCAGGATTCCGGGCGATGGGGATTTCAGCACCTCGGCGTGCCGGTATCCGGGCCGATGGATCCTCTGGCGCATCGGCTGGCGAATGCGATTGTCGGCAATCCGTCGAACGCGGCCACGCTCGAAGCGACGGTGCTGGGTCCCGAGCTTCGCGTCGAGGGCGAGGCGCGGATGGCCGTCACGGGCGCGGACCTCGGCGCCACGCTCGACGGCTCGGATGTGCCGCTGGACAGGGCGGTGGCATGTCGGGGCGGAAGCGTGCTGCGTTTCGGCGGCCGTCGCGCGGGTGCGCGCGCGTACGTGGCCTTCGACGGGGGCATCAACGCGCCGCCGGTCCTGGGAAGCCGCGCCACGCACGTGCTCAGCAGGCTGGGAGGAATCGAGGGGCGGGCCATCAGGGCAGCGGACCGCATCCCGTTGGGAGAGGCGACGTCTCCGCCCGCGCGTCAGGCGGACCTACACGTCCGCCTCTACGATCCAGGCAGGGCCGACGGCGGGGCGAGGGTTCGAGTGCTTCCGGGCCCACAGGTCGATCAATTTCCGCCGGACATCCTCGACCGTCTCGAGCGTACGCGCTTTACGGTGTCACCCGCATCCGATCGAATGGGGTACCGCCTGACCGGCGGCCCGCTGCCAGCACGCGTCGCCGCTTCTGAGATGATCTCGGACGTGACCGTTCCAGGCGGCCTGCAGGTGCCGCCGTCCGGCGATCCCATCCTCCTCATGGCCGATCGTCAGACCACGGGAGGCTATCCCCAGGTGGCCATCGTGATTACGGCCGACCTGCCGCTGGCCGCCCAGCTCGCACCAGGGGATTGGGTGGAGTTCTCCGTCTGCACGCGCGCCGAGGCGCTGGCGGCGCTCGTTGCCCAGGAAGGACCGCTCCGTGCCGTCCGCTGAGCCTTCCCTGGCCCTCCGCGCGCGCATCCCGCTCGCGCCGCTGAGCACGCTCGGTGTAGGGGGCGAGGCGCGCTGGTTCGTCCGCGCCGAGAGGCTGGACGACGTTGTCGCGGCCCATCGCTGGTGCCTCGAGCGCAACGTGACGATGCTCGTGCTCGGCGGCGGCAGCAATCTCGTGATGGCAGACGAAGGGATCGACGGCCTCGTGCTGCAGATTGCCTTGCGCGGCGTCGAGTTCAGCGCGCAGGGTGAGGAGACCGTCCTGTGCGCGCGGGCGGGCGAGCCGTGGGACGACGTGGTCGCCGCCTCGGTGTCGCGTGGGCTGGCAGGGTTCGAATGCCTGTCGGGCATCCCGGGCAGCGTCGGCGGCACGCCGATCCAGAACGTCGGCGCCTACGGGCAGGAAGTCTCCGACACGCTGGATGCGGTCACGGTGTTCGATCGACAGTCCGGAGAGATCGTGTCGTTGAGCGCACGTGCCTGCCGGTTTGCCTATCGCAAGAGCCGCTTCAAGCAGGACGACGCAGGACGCTTCATCGTGTGCGAGGTGCGGTGTCGGTTGAGGCCCGGACCGCCGACGATCACGTATCCTGATGTCATCACGTATCTCGAGCAGCACGCGACGACCTCCCCACGTCTCGCCGACGTTCGTCGCGCCGTGCTCGCCATCCGCCGGCGGAAGGGTATGGTGGTCGATCCGGCGGATCCGGACACGCGCAGTGTGGGCTCCTTCTTCATGAACCCGGTCGTGCCGGTCGGCGTACACGCACGGATCTCGGCGGCGTACGCCGACGGGCCGGTGCCCGGGTTCGCGCTGCCGAGCGGCGAGATCAAGATTCCGGCGGCCTGGCTGATCGAGCACGCGGGCCTCTCGCGAGGGGATCGGTGCGGGCGCGCCGCCATCTCTTCCAAGCATCCGCTGGCCATCGTCAACCTGGGCGGCGCCACGGCACGGGACGTGCTGAAGCTCGCGGTGCTCGTCAAACGGAGCGTCGCCAACCGGTTCGGCATCTGGCTGCATCCAGAGCCGGTGTTCGCGGGATTTCGCCACGACGCCGACGTCGAATTCCTGGAGCGCGCTGGCGGCGACCGCGGCGGCTAAAGCCGCCGCTCTACAGGTGCACATCTATCCCCTGTAGAGCGCACGCTTCAGCGTGCGCGGTGGAGAAGATGCGATGTCGACGTTATTGATCGAAGGCGGGCACCGGCTGCAGGGGCGCGTGGCGGTCGAGGGCAACAAGAATGCCGCGCTGCCGCTGCTCGCGGCCTGCCTGCTGACCGAGGACGAGTGCGTCCTGACCAACGTGCCGCGGATCGGCGACGTGGAGGTGATGGCCCGTCTCCTGCTCGACCTCGGCGCCGAAGTGGAGGGCATCGGCAGCACCACGCTGCGCGTGCGGACGCCGCACGTGACGACCTACGCGCCCGATCGTGCGCTCGTCGGGCGGCTCCGCGGATCCGTGCTGCTGCTGGGCCCGCTGCTGGCCCGGACGGGACGCGCACACATTGCGCCGCCAGGGGGCGACTTTCCGGCCCGCCGGTCGATCTCCACGCACCTCGAGGCGCTCGCAGAAATGGGCGCGCGCCACAGCGCCGCCGCGGACCACGTCCTCGAGGCGCCCGGCGGCCTCAAGGCCGCCTCGATGTACCTGTACGAGGCCTCCGTTACGGGAACCGAGACGGCACTGCTGGCGGCCGCGATGGCGAACGGTGTCACGGAGATCCGCCATGCGGCCACCGAGCCGCACGTCGTGGAGCTCTGCGAGTTCCTCCAGAAGATGGGCGCGGGCGTCACGGGGATTGGCAGCTCGACGCTTCGCGTCGAAGGCGCCCCGAAGCTGCACGGCGCGCAGCATCGGCTCGGCGGCGACTACATCGAGGCGGGAAGCTGGGCCGTCGTAGGCGCCATTACCGGCGGGGAGGTGGACATCGAGGGCGCCCGCGAAGAGGACATAGAGGTCGTGGCAGCCGTGCTGAAGCGAATGAACGTGCGCTGCGGCCTGCGCAACGGCGTCTTCGAGGTCAAGCCGTCCAAGCCGAAGGCGGTGCGCCGCATCACGACGGGCCTGTGGCCGTCGTTTCCGAGCGATCTGGTCAGCCTCGTCACGGTGCTGGCGACGCAGGCGGAAGGGCGCACGCTGGTCCACGACTGGATGTACGAGCTGCGCCTCTTCGCTCTCGAGCAGATGAGCGGCATGGGTGCGGATCTGTTCCTGGCCGACGCGCACCGGATCATCGTCACGGGACCGACGCGGCTGCGCGGCGGGCGCGTGCTCGACAGTCGGGACCTGCGATCGGGCATGTCGCTGATTGCCGCGGGCCTCGCCGCAGACGGGCAGACGCGGGTGCTGCCGCTCGAGACCGTCGAGCGCGGCTACAGCCAGCTGGTCGAGCGGCTGCAGGCGCTCGGCGCCAAGGTCGCGAAGGTGGAATAAGAGAGGTTGCCCGTCGAGGAGCGGACTACGGCTGTGGTGGCGGCGGAGTCGGCGGAGGCGGCTGGATCGGCTGCGCCTGTCCGGGCGGCGTCTGCGCAGGAGGCTGCGGCTGGGGCGCGGGAGGCGGCTCTGGAAGCGGCGGCTCGATCTGAATCGGCAGATCGATGGCCGGTGTGCCCGTCACGCCCGTGCGCCCTACTCGGAATGGGCGCAGGTCCTCCTCGGTGAGGTCCAGCACGCGGACGATGCGCGGCGTCAGCGTGAGGATGATGTCGGTCTCCTGCGTCTCGCGGCGGTTGTGCGCGAAGAGGCGGCCGACCACGGGCAGGTCGCTCAGGCCCGGAATGCCCGCCGCCACGCGCCGCTCGTCGTCTCGAATGAGCCCAGCCAGCAGGTTCGTCTCGCCGTCCCGCAGGCGGATCACGGTGGTGATTTCGCGGTTGCCGAACGTCGGCAGCCCGCCGAAGCCCGTCCCCGAGATGCTGCTCACCAGGATCCTGAGCGCCAGCGAGACCTCGCCGTCGTGATGCGTCCGCGGCGTGATGTCGATGTTCACGCCGATGTTCTCGTAGTTGAACGACGTAATCGGCTGCTGGGCGACGCCGCCGGTCGCGATGGGCGAGAAGGTGGTGACAGGCACGGGCACCCGCTCGCCGAAGCGCGCGCTCGCCGTCATCCCCTCCGACGCCCGCAGTTGCGGGTTGGCGAGCGTCCGCGTGTTGCTGTCGGACTTGAGCAGCCGGTAGAAGAGCCCGGGCAGGTTCGTGAGAAAGATGTCGGACTGCGTGAGGTTGCGGAGGTCGCGCAGCGTGAGATCGTCGCGGTTGGCATCGGCCGCGCCGTTGATGCCCGCCGAGCCGGGGGAGGCCAGTTGCAGGCCGTACTCCTGCAGCCTGGTGCGATCGATCTCGAGCAGCTCGACGTCGATGACGACCTCGGGGCGCGCCTTGTCGATGGCGGCGATGAGCCGAGCCGCGGCGTCCACGCGCTCGGGCGTGTCCTTGATCGAGAGGGCGTTGGTCGCGCTGATCGGCGCCAGCCGCCGGTTGTCGATCACGATGCGGAGCAGGTCGAGCGTCTCCTTGACGTCGGCGTTGCTCAGGTAGAACGTGCGGACGATCTCTTCCTCGTACTCCGTCCGCTTGGCGGGCGTGTCGGGAATCACCGTGATCGTCCGCTGCGCGGTGACGCGGTAGAAGGTGCGCGTCGCCGCCGAGAGCGAATCCAGCGCGTCCACCAGCGTGGCGTTCCGCAGGTCGATGGTGATGGGCTGATCGCGGAACTGCGGATCGAACACGATGTTGACGTTCGCGAAGCGGGCGAGCGCGGTGAACACGTCGCGGGTGCTGGCGTCGCGGAACGTCAGCGAGGCGGGGAGGCGGATGTCGGCGGGCAGGTCGAGGCCAGGCGGCTGCAGGGTCTGCGATCGCTCGATCAGCGTTTCGAGCTCCGTCTTGCCCTCGCGCGCCACGGCCACCCTGGTCCGAAGCTGCGTGCGGACCGAGTCGAGCAGCTCCTGGACGTTGGGATCGCCCGGATTGAGCTCCGCCGCGAGCTGCAGCTCGACGAGCGCCCCGTCGAGCCGGCCGGCCGCGTGGAACCGCCGCCCGCGCGTGAAGTGATCCTGCGCGGCGCGCAGCTTGGCCCGCTCGAGGCCCTGCCGCGCGCTCCGGTTGTCGGGATCCTGCTGCAGCGCCCTGGTGTACTCGACGACCGCCCGGTCGAAGTCCTGCGCGAGCTCCGCGCGCTCGCCGGACCGGAGCGCCGCCGCGGTGGCGCACCCGGTCGACACCAGCGCGACCAGCACGAACGGAAGGAGTCCGGGGAACCGCCGGGCCCGACGCACGGGCGGTCCAACCTGTCGTCGAGGCGGACGTTCAGGTCCGCCTACCGCTGCGTCAATTCCGTGTGCCATCGGTGATGACGTCGACGCCTCGCGGAATGCGAAACGCAAAGTCCTTATCGGATAATCCCGTGTTCTCCTTCAGGTTGGTGAAGGTCAGCGTCGACTCGCCGCCCTGGCGATCGCGCGTGGTCAGGCCGCGGATCTGCAGGCTGGTCGGGTCGAGCGCCACGATCAGGTACTCGTACTCGGGCTGGGGCCGTCTGGGCGTCAGCTTGAGCGCCACGGTACCCGCTGGCGCGGTGTCGGCATAGGCCGCCGTGAAGTCCCGCACGATGTCGCCCTTGCCGGCCAGGAAGAGATCGGGTGTGGTCGCCTGGTCCTCCGGAGGAACGTCCATGACCTGCACCTGCCGATCCTGCGGCGTGTAGAAGTAGATCTTCCGACCGTCCGACACGAACTCCTTCCGCTCGGGGCTCGTGTAGATCCACCGCATCAGCCCGGGCTTCTTCACCGCGACCGTGCCCCGCTCGGTGGTTTGCGTACGAAGCACGCCGCCGCGGTACGTCTGGGTGAAGTCGGCGGAGAAGTCCTGGATGTACCGATAGCGCTGCTGGAGCGACCGCGCGAGGTCATCCGCCGGATACCGCGACTGGGCGGCCGGGACTGACGAAGCCATGCAGAGGGCCAGAGCGGCAACTGCCAAACGAGTCATCATCGCTGTCTTCCGGCTGCAGCCGGAAGGCCACAACCTTTCAATCCTCGGGCCAACGGTGAAACCGTCCGGGCGCCCGAGATTCTCCCTAGTTTCCCTCATTGCCTGCCGGCCCGCGCCAGCTGAGGTGTGGCCGCGGAGAGACGGTAGCGTGGCTTGGGCGCAAACAGGCTTGCCGCGTAGAAGGGCGGGGAGGGTCTGCCGTCGCGGCCGAGCCATACCATATTGACGCCCCGCTCGAGGACAAGGACGTGCTCCCTGCCGCGGATGACGTGGCCAAACCCAGGCCGCCGGAAGGTGTCGGTCGGGAGCCACGAGTCCATCCGCACCGTGAACGGCTCATCGAGGATGCGAAAGCGCACGTGGAACGGACGGCTGGAGGCGCGATAGACGAGGGGGCGCTCACCCGAGATGCCAGCGATCAGCTCGTAAGCTGCCTCGGTGCGCGCGGGCGTCCGTCCGCCCGTGAGCGCTGCCAGCACGTCGGCCATCACGTCCGGGTCGAGAGATTCGTCGCGGGGCGGCGTCAGCAGGCAGAGCACGTAGGGCACACCGTCGGGCAGCTGCGCGACGAGCTCCGAGAGGCCCGGTGCGGGGAGCCCCGCGTCTTCCACCAGCGCGAAGCGCGGCCCGTAGGCGGCCGCGATCTGGGCCGCCGCCTCGGCGGTCGCCACGAGGTCGCGTCCCGCCGCGTGGTTGTCCTCCACGAGGAACGGAAAATGCGGCAGCACATCGTCGAGTCGGACCCACGCCACCTGAGGGCGCTGGAACCGGCCGGCATAGAGCAGGACGTTCTCGAGCTGCCAGTTCATCTGCGAGACGAGCACGGCGTTCTGCTCGTCGAGGCCCAGTGTCAGCCGCGCGATGAGCCGCTCCCCGCGGCGATCGTCGTGGCGGTCGACGGCGGGCCACGTCGACCATCCCCGCCAGCCGGCATAGAGGAACGCGGCGGAGACGACGACGGCAGCCGCGACAACGGTCGGGCGGGGCTTTACGCCCCGCCTCGCCCCTGGCGCCCCGTAAAGGGGCGCCCTACGGGCGACAAGACCCACCGCGCATCCAGCACACAGCGCCGTGAAGAAATGCCCTGGGAGGAAGAAGACGTGCACGTCGCCGACGTTGTAGGTGAGCGCGAAGATCGTCGACATGGCGTACGCCGTCGCCGCGAGCACCGCCCATGGGCGAGAGAGCCGCCACAGCGCGGCCGCGCCTGCGGCGGCCAGCGCGATCCCCGCGATGCCGAACTGCTGGCGCAGGTCGAACCACCACATGCCCAGCCGGTCGCTCGCCTGATCGGGTCCGAGGCCGAGCACCATCGAGTCGCGCCAGTCCTGCTTGGTGACGTCGAACCAGAACGCCGCCAGGCGGTTCATCCACCCATCGGGCGCCTCGATGGATCCGCCCACTGCCATGACGTTCGGCCAGTACTGCAAGGCGCCCGCGGCGGCCAGCGCCACGGCCAGCAGGACGACTGGTGGGCGGACGAGCTCGCGAGGCCGGCCTGTCTGCAGCAGAAACACCGTGAACGGCACGAACAGCAGGATCATGCCCAGGTGGTTGCCGAACGAGAGGGCGTAGACGGCGAAAAAGACAGCCAGTCGCCGCGTGCTGGGGCCTGTCGCATAGGCGTGCAGGCTCACCAGGCAGGCAGCGATCAGGGTGAGATGCAGCGCGTACACTTCCGCGATCACGGCCTGCGTCCAGAACGTGTAGGAGAACGCGAGCAGAAGGCCCGCTGCCACGCCCCCCGCCAGCGATCGCGCGATCGAGGCGCACAGCCACGTCAGCAGCCCCACCGCTGCCGCGGCGCCGATGGCCGAGAACAGATTGAGCGCGCGGGCCGGATTGCCTGGGCTCGCTGCCGCGACGAAGGGCCGCGCCAGCGCGTAGTACAGGGGGTACGCCTGCCGCGCGCTGACCTCGGGCCAGAGCACTGCCGCCTGAAAGCCGCCCGTGTCGCCCAGGTCGACGCCAGGCACCAGCGTGCGGGTGTAGGCCCAGAACGCGACGGTGGCCACGACGGCGGCGACAGCGATGCGGTTAGCCACGCGCCGGCTGGCGGGCGCGCTTGCGCGCCACGAACGCGCGGACCTCGTCGAGGGTCCGCGTGTTGAGGACGTGCCGCGGCTCGATCCAACCGCGGCGCGCGGTGCCCACGCCGAAGCGCATCTGGCGGCCGAGGCCGTCCGTGCGATGCGCGTCGCTGTCGATGACGATGGTGACACCAGCGCCCGCGGCGCGGCGCGCCAGCGGCCCGTCGAGATCGAGATGCGCCGGAGCGCCATCGATCTCCATCGCCGTGCCGTTGGCCGCGGCCTCGGTGAACAGCCGGTCGAGGTCCAGCTGGTAGCCGTCGAAGCGGCCCGGCGCGCGGTTGGTCGGATGCGTGATCACGTTGACGAGCGGGTGCCGGATCGCGCGGAGGTATCGCTCGGTCAGGGCCGCGCCGTCCTGGCCCCCGTGATCGTGCAGCGACGCCAGCACGAAGTCGAAGCCTTCGAGCAGCGCGTCCGGGAAGTCGAGGCTGCCGTCTCTCATGATGTCGACCTCGATGCCGTGCAGCACGTCGATGCCGTGCGCACGCGCGCGCAGGGCGTCGATCTCCTCGCGCTGTCTCGCGACGTCCGCGGCGGCCAGCGCGCGCGACGCCTGCGCGCGCTCGGAGTGATCCGAGATCGCGACGTACTCGTAGCCGAGCTGCTTCGACGCGCTCACCATGTCTGCGATCGTGTCGCGGCCGTCGCTCCAGGT
The DNA here is from genome assembly GCA_016210845.1 of Acidobacteriota bacterium. GTDB lineage: Bacteria > Acidobacteriota > Vicinamibacteria > Vicinamibacterales > UBA2999 > JACQTK01. The sequence continues at coordinate 13,460 of JACQTK010000255.1, forward strand.
GCTGTGCATGTGGAGATCGCCCCGGATGTCGGACTCGGCGACGAGCCGCGGCAGTTCGCCCCGCTCCGCCGCGTCCAGCTCGTGCCCACCGTCGCGGAGCTCGGGGGCGATGTACGGCAGATCGAGGCGAGCGTAGACGTCCTCCTCCGTCGGACACGACACGTTCGAGCCGTCCGGGTGCGCGATCCAGCCCTGCTGGAAGCGCAGGCCCAACCGAGCGGCGCGCTGCCGCAGCCGTTCCACGTGGGCCCGCGATCCGGTGTGCCAGACGAGCGCCGCGCCCGCGTGCTCGGACGAGGTGACGTGGAGCGTCACGTCGCCGCGTTCGGTGGAGGCGGTCAGACTGGCAGAGGTCTGCGCGCTGATGTTGGCCACGATCGGCAGGCGCGCGAACGCGCTCAGCACGTGGCGATGCTCGGAGCGGGGCGCCACCGCCAGCAGCGAGACGTCGCCGACATCGGGAGCGAAGCGCCGGAGGCTGCCGACCGGGGTAATGGCCTCGGCGCCGATGCGCAGGCGCCGGGCGTCACGAATCACGGTGGACGCGAGCAACTGCGCGCGTCCCAGGGGAATGCGGGAGGTCGCAGTCAAGGCCCAAGGCTCAAAGCCCAAGGCCCAAAGCCCAACGGTACTCTCTTGAGCTGTGGATCTTGTGCGTGGTGCATTGTGCCTTGTGCCTGATCCGCCCGTCTACGGGATGTACTGGCGGCGCACCGTCCAGCGGTACAGGGCCAGCAGAGCCACGGCGCCGAGGAGCGACATCAGAAAGCCGGCGGTCTCGCCCTGCTGGTAGAGGCCCATGGCCTGGCCGAGAAAACCTCCGAGCAGCGCGCCCGCGATGCCCAGGAGCATCGTGACGATGATGCCGCCCGGATCGCGGCCGGGCATCAGCGGCTTGGCCACGGCCCCGACGATCACGCCGAACAGAATCCACCCGAGGATAGTCATGAGGTGCCTCCCTCTCTCGAACTTCCAAAGGGACGAGTGCAAGGAGGAGGCCCTCAGGAGCGAGGCCTCGGGCCTGGGGCCTGAGACCTACGCGGATCGAGGGATTGGTGGACGGCAGGAGGCTCGAACTCCAGACCTCTGCGTTGCGAACGCCTTTTCGCCGTGGTTCTCGGTGAACCGCCCTACACCACCATAGCGCACAAGTCGCGTTTTCACGCCTGAACTCGCGTCCCTTCGTGCTACACTCCGCTACGCTGGTGCATGGCCGTTTAGCGGATTTGCACCCCCATTGCACCCCCGACCACGACTAGGAACTCTGGTGCGCAGATCTGCAAGGGGCGCCAGTTCACCGACGAGGACACCATGCGCGCAGCGATCACGGCTGACTATCTCAAGCGATTGCCGGCGGGTCCGGCTGAGATTTGGGACACGAAGTTATCTGGCCTGATGGTGCGCGTCCGCGAGAGTGGGCGCGCCTACTGGACCGTCGTCCTGGGGCGTGGCGCGGGCGGCAAGGAAACGCTCGGGCGCGTCGATCTCGTGACGCCGGCCGAAGCGCGGAGCCTGGCGCAGCAGATTCTCGGGCAGGCGTCGAAAGACAAGGCGCTCGGCGAGAACCCGCGAGAGGCGCGACGCCGGCGCCGGGCAAAGGGGAAGGCGGGCACGCTGCGAGACTTCCTCGCGAAGAAGTATGCCCCGTGGGCCGAGGCGAACCGGAAGACGGGCGATGAAACCGTGGCGCGGGTGACTGCGGCCTTCGGTGACGCCATCCTCAAGAAACCCATCCACGAGATCACCACGTTCGGCCTGGAGCAGTGGCGCACGGGCCGGCGCCGGGCCGGCGTGGTGGACACCACGATCAACCGCGACCTCGACGCGCTCCGCGGCGTGCTCTCGAAGGCGGTGGAATGGGGTGTCGTCACCGAGCATCCCATGCGACAGGTGCGGCGGGCGAAGACCGACGTGATCGGCCGGGTCCGCTACCTCAGTTCCGACGAAGAGCGGCGGCTCCGTGATGCGCTGGCCGCACGTGACGAATCACGGCGAGACGGCCGGCGCCGGTTCAACGACTGGCGCGCGGAGCGGGGCTATAAGGCGCTGCCAGACTTCGGGGCATATGCCGACCACCTTGTACCGATCGTCGTTCTGGCGCTCAATACCGGGCTCCGGCGGGGGGAATTACTCGGGCTCCACTGGTCCGACGTCGATCTCGTCGCCTGCCGGCTGACTGTGCGCGGCGCGTCCGCGAAAAGTGGGCTCACCCGACATATCCCGCTGAACGACGAAGCCGTGCGCGTGCTTCGCGCGTGGCAGCCGTGTAGCGGCAGCGACGTGCTCGTGTTTCCGGGGCCATCGGGTGAGGCGATGACGACGCTCAAAACTGCGTGGTCGAAGCTGGCGACGGCCGCCGGGCTGAAGGCATTCACCTTTCACGATTTACGGCATACGTTCGCGTCGAAGCTCGTGCAGGCCGGCGTGGACCTGAACACCGTCCGGGAGCTGCTCGGGCACGCGGACATCAGGATGACGTTGCGATACGCGCACCTGGCGCCCGAGCACACGGCGGCGGCCGTGGCGAAACTGGTGCAGGCATGACGGGACGCCGGCCGGCACAACCCACACGGGCGGCGCTCAAGCGACGAAGGGACGGCGCGCATACGAGCTACACGGCGCCGATGCTCCCGCGCGCATCGGAGTACGGCGCAATGGTGCGGCGCGCGATCGCGCGCGAGCGCGTGCATATGCCGCTGGAGCGCGCGCGCAATGACCTCCTGAAGACGGTGGCGAAGTTGGCGCCCGACGTGCTGCGCGAGCTGGCCGACGTGCCGGCGCCCGGTGGTCCCACGCTGGGCGAGTGGGCCGCAAAGTGGAACCTTGATGCCCCGTGGGTGCTCGCCGTGGCGCGAAACACGCTCGAGCTGTGGCGCTTCTGGCCGGCTGGTCGTGGCCGGCAATGGGACGCGAACCACGCCGAGACAGGCGAGCTGGTGCCAGAGCGCGGGCGGCTGCCGAAGCGGCCGGCGGAACTCCTCATCCGATCCGCACATCTCGAATGGTGGGTGCGCGCCCGCGTGCTCCACCAGAAGTACGAAACGATCGCGTGCCTCGCGAATGTAGCGGAATTGGACTCCATCGGCCGCGCCGTGCGCGCCTTCGAAAAGAAAATAGTCAGAAACGTCCCATAAATAGGCGCGCAATTCGTACCCGTTTCTGCTGTGGGCGCCAGCGTCACGTCGTAGGACGCTACGGCCATGCCACACGCAGCAGCGCAAATCGTGCCGGAGCCTGTCGCGGCGCGCTACGTCGGGATGTCCGTCGCGTGGCTCCGATAGGGCCGCCAGCGGAATCGCGGACCCGCCTACATCCGCGCCGGGCGGAGCATCAGGTATCGCATCGCCGATCTGGACGCCTGGCTCGAGGCGCATCGCGTCGTGACGCGCGAGGCCGGCCGCCGGTGAATCACGACGCGCAATTGACGCCGGCCGACCTCGCCATGTTCGAGGCGATCGGCGTGCCCGAGCATATGGCCGTCGAGGCGGCGCGCCGCGTGACACACGACGAAGCGCGGGAGCTGTGCGGCATCCGCTACAAGAGCGCCCGCTTGGAAGGGCTCGCGTTTCGGTACCTCAATCCTGACGACGACGATCGCGTATCAACGTGGCGCGTTCGGCGCGACAACCCCGAGGTGGACACGGACGGAAGACCGATCGCGAAGTACGTGAGCCCGCCCGATCGGAGGCATCTGTACTTCGCGCCGGGCTCGTTTTCGCTGCTCAGCGACACGTCGAAGCCCGCGATCATCGTCGAGGCGGAAAAGTCCGTGCTCGCGATCGCGGCGGCTCGGCTGAAGGTGAACCGCACGCCCTGGCCGCTCATTCTCGGGACCGGAGGCTGCTGGGGCTGGCGTGGCGTTGTCGGGAAGGCAACGAGCGCCAACGGCGCGCGTGTGGACCAAAAGGGGCCGCTCCCGGACTTCGATCGCGTGGCCTGGACCGGCCGCGACGTCGTCATCGTCTTCGACGCCGACGCATCCACGAACGAGCAGGTCCAGCGCGCGCGCAGGGCGCTCGCCGCAGAACTGGAGAAGCGGGGCGCTCGCGTCCGGATCATGAACCTTCCGGTCGAAGCGCACGTCAACGGGCCGGACGACTACATCGGCCGCCACGGCGCCGCGGCGTTCTGGAGGTTGATCGATGCCGCGAAGCCCGCCATGACGGCGCCCGAGAAGAAAGACAAATCTGCGAAGCAGAAGCAGGGCCGCGACGTGCAGCTCGAGGATCCCGAGCCCTGGGCGGATCCGGTGGACGGCGCCGCGCTGCTGAACACGATCGCGGCCACCTTCGCGCGACACGTCGCGCTCCCGGCCCATGCGAGCACGGCGTTGGCGCTGTGGGTATTGCATACGTTTGGGTTCGCCGCGTGGTTCACGTCGCCATTCCTGGCGATTACCTCGCCCGCGAAACGCTGCGGCAAGACGTTGCTCCTGATCGTGCTCGGGGCGCTCGTCCCGCGGCGCTTGTTCGCCTCGAACGTGACCCCGGCCGTCCTGTTCAGGACCGTCGAGAAGTACGCTCCGACGTTATTGATCGACGAGGCCGATACGTTCGTTCGCGACAACGAGGAGCTGCGCGGCGTGCTGAACAGCGGCCATACGCGCACGACGGCTGTTGCGATCCGCGCGGTCGGCGACGATCACGATCCGCGGGCGTTCTCCACGTGGTGCCCGAAGGCGATCGCCCTGATCGGGAAGCTGCCTGGCACGCTCGACGATCGCAGCATCGAGATCCGCATGCGGCGCCGGACGGCGGGCGAGCCCGTCGAGCGGCTGCGCCAGGACCGCATCGAGACCGACTGCCACGACGTACGCCGGCAGGCGGCCCGGTGGGCGGCTGACCACGTGTCGGCGCTACAGGATGCCGATCCGCATGTTCCGGCCGCGCTCCACGACCGGGCGGCCGACTGCTGGCGGCCCCTGCTGGCGATCGCCGATGCGGCGGGCGGCGACTGGCCCACCCGGGCCCGCGACGCGGCAGCCGCACTCTCGGGTGAGCCCGTCGAGGACGACGCAGCGACGCTGCTGCTGCGTGACATCCGCGACATCTTCCTGGAGGCCGGGAACCCCGACGTGCTGGCGTCCAGCTCCATCGTCGAGCACCTGGTCGGGCTCGAGGATCGGCCGTGGCGTGAGTGGTCGCACGGTCGGCCGCTCTCGCCCGCGAAGCTCGCGCGAATGCTGGCCGCCTACGGCGTGCAGTCCGCCGGGACCATCCGCATCGGGGCGAAGACCGCGAAAGGGTATCGCCGTGCGGCCTTCGTAGAGTCGTGGGAACGCTACTTGGGGGACGCCGAAGCGTCACAGCGTAACAAAGGCAATGAATCCGGGCCTGAATCTCGAATTCTGAGCCGTCACAACGGAAGCGGGTGTGACGCTTCGCAAAGCGTAACAAAACCAATGAATCCCGAACGAAGTTACGGTGTGACGGTCCCAGAAGGGGATCGGGAGGAAGAATGGCGACTCCCCTAACCCTCGACGTGCTCGACTCCCCGGCTGTCGCCATCCTCGGCGCGCTCGAGCGGGACGGCTTCACCGTGCAGCTTGAGCCCGACGACACCATCGTCATCAGGCCGTTGTCGCGCCTGACGCCAGAGCAGAAACAGCAGATCGTCGAGCACAAGGCCGCCGTCAAGCTCCTGCTTCGTTGTTGTCTCGACCCTGGCGTGCTCGAGCGGCGCGACGTGATGCGCCGGCAGTTTGCGGCGGCGCCAGCGGGCCGTCTGCCCGCGCTCCTGTTTCGGCCGGATGTGCCGTGCGTTCTCGGCTCCTGCTTCAGTTGCGGAGACGAGCTCCAGACGTTCCGTGTTCGGCGCTGTTGGCGCTGCGCGCTGGCCTGGCGTCTGGCTGCGCGTGTGCCGATTGCGCTGGACCTGGCCGATGCGCTCGACGGCGCGAAGGTGACGTGATGGGAGGCCGGAAGGGCGCGCGCCCATTGGGGCAACTTCGCCTAACAGCATGCCTGGACACGACATAGGCAGGGGAATGGCAATCGCCACGCGTCCAGTCACCGAAACCAGCCGCGCAGCGTCGTTCGCGTAAACGAATTCGCGCCTTGCACTTTTTTTGGAGCTGACATGACCGCACAACGTCGTCGAATCGCCCCGCCTCGCGAGCTGTCGGCCAGTGCTCGGCGCCTATTCGCCAATCTGACCGGTGAGTACCGGATTGACGACCTGGGCGGGCGGGAGATTCTGCGATCCGGGCTGCGGGCGCTCGACTTGGCCGAGGCGGCCGAACGCCAGATTGAGGCCGAGGGTCGGACGCTGCGCGATCGCTTCGAACAGGTGCGCGCGCATCCGCTCCTTGGGATTGCGCGAGATTACCGGGCGCAATGGGCGGCGGCGCTGCGCCAATTGAACCTCGCGGTCGGCGAGCCGCCGAAAGTTGGCCGACCGGGAGAAGCCCTATGAGGACGAGACGACGGTATCCGCAGCGGCAGGCGGCCGGCAGACTCGCCGACCTGAACCCCTACGTCGTGGACGTGCTGCTCGAGGGCTGGGGCGGCCCCACGCGAGAGTATCCCGGCCATGATCTCTTCGCCGTGTTCGATCTGAATGAGGCTGACATCGCGGCGCTGCAACGGGCGCATCACGTGGCGCTCAGCGCGGAGTGGCAGCGCCGGGGCGGGGCCGGACCGTACTTCGCCGAGGCGCGATGCGCGGCGCCGGACACGATCGAGAGCCGGATCACGAACAGCGACACGTGGGCGGCCGGGCCACACGCGCAAAAAGAGGACGTGCTGACATGAGCACAACTGAAACTGACGAGATGAACGATCTGCGCATCATCAACGATGCCGTCGCCCGCGTCATCGGCGCCGCGCTCGCCTCACGCGCGCTGGAATTGACACCCGCGCTCGCGGCTGATGCGCTCAGCGTCGCCCACGCGATCGGGACGGGCGCGCTCGCCGTCCGCGTCGTGTGCCAAACCGCGCGGGATGGCCGGCACGCCGGGCTCGAGGGTGTCGATGCGGTGTGTCTGATGGTGTTGGTCGACGACGTAGCGGTCGCCGCGATTCAGGACGTCGATTGCGATCTGTGGATGCGCTACTGCGAGGCGCAAAGGCTGTGCTACCATTGAATTCCTGCGCGGGCAGACTCCCCGAGTCACCCGCTCTGCTCTCTCCGTCCGGGGCTGTCACCGACGCCCGGACCCGTCACCATCGCAGCCTCACCGAGGCGCGAATCGTTCGACCCGCGGCGCGCCGCGCCACGAGTCACCCAACAGCACAGCGTTCAGCGTGTCCGCGTCCGCGCGGATGCGCGCGTGAGGCGTGTCCATGTCCGACGTCGATCGAGTGCGTATTGAACGCGCAGAGGCCCGCGAGCAGCGACTCGCCCGCGGCGCAGAGGTGCTCACGAAGACGGAGCCCACGCTCGACGAGCTCGCGGAACTGGTGACGCTGCTCCAGCGCGACGATCCGGAGCCGGCGATGTATCCCCGTGTGCTCGACGTGTTGCATGGAGCGGAGCAGCAGACGACGGCGGCGATCGCCACGTGGCGGCGCGAACCGCGATTGCTGGCGAGCGAGCAACGGCTGCTCGAGCGCGCGCTCCAGCGCGCCGGACGCCTTAGCGAATTGATGCGCGCGGCCGAGACGGCCGCGCGCGTCGAACAACTCAACCACATTTTGCGGAGCACGCTGCCGGACTCGCAGCGGACCGCCTAAGAGGATTGTTATGTCTCGAGCACCTAGTGAACTGCGCGCGACGCGTGAACGCGCCTTGCGCGCCGCGGAAGCGCTCATCGGCCCCGACAAATGCATTAAGGATCGCGCGCGATTCGACACACTCCTGAACGACGTGGAGCGCCTGGGCCGCGAGCTGCTGCTCAGCGACGCGCCAGCGCACAGCGACGGCTTCAACATCCTGCCGTCGATGCGCGAGTATCACGAACAGCGCGCGATGGGTTCGGTCGGCGGGGCCGCGGGCGGCTACGTCGTGGCCCCCGGCGAGTCGGCAGAACTGTTTGATCGGCTGCGCCCGGCGTCCGTCGTGTTGACGGCGGGGCCGCGCATCCTCGAGATGGAGGGCTTGGAGCTGTACGTCCCGCGCATGGGCAGCTCGGTGAGTGTCGGGGTCTATCAGGAGAATGCGGAGATCACGGCGAGCGACCCGAGCCTGGCCGCCGTCGTCTTCCGCGCGCGCAAGCTCGCGGCGCTCGTGCGCGGGGCGAACGAGTGGTTCGGCGATGCGCCGGCCGCGCGCGAAATTCTCTCGATGGATCTGATCAAAACGATGGCGGAAACCATCGACGACGAATGTTTGGAGGGCGATGGCACGGGCGGACACTTTCTCGGCTTGCGCCACTCCGGCGCCAGCACCGAGACGGAACTCGGCGAAGGGAACGGGACGACGCCGAGCCCGGACAATGTGCTCTCGGCGATCGAGCGCCTGCAAACGAGCAACGCGCGGGCGAACGCGATCTTCCTGCATCCCCGGACCTGGGGCGTGTTCAAACGATCAAAGGATGGGATGGGCAAATACCTCTTCTCGCCCGATCCGAGCGCCGAGGCCCCGTTGTCGATGTTCGGCGTGCCCGTGTTCCTCTCGTCGCAGATCTCGATCACCGAGACGGTCGGCAGCTCGACGGATTGCTCATGGATCGGCGTGGCCGACATGACGCAGACCGCCTTCGCGCGGCGGCTGGACACGGAAATCGTGTACGACCAGAGCCGTTACTTGGAATACGACCAAACGGCGGTGCGGGTCGTCAGTCGGGCCGATTTCGCGCGCGTCAACGACGAGGCGGTGGAGATCCTCACGGGCGTACGCGGGTAAGCATCGGCGGCGCCGTGCGCCGATCAGCGAGTGGCCGCGTCCCCTGTGTCCGCGCGTCGTCGGGTCTCATGACCTCCCCCGGCGGCGCGCACGCGGATTCGTGCCGAGCGGCGGCGCAGCGGGAAGCCGATCTCTACTTGCAAAAGGCACGAAGGGGCGGGAAGTCTACGTTACCGTCGACGGTAACGAACGGTTGTGCGTCCGGGATCGAGGCCCGCGACGGCGCACCCACCAGCGGGGGGTGCGCCATCGCTCACCGAACGAAGAGGCTGATCGCTACTGCGCCCGCGTTGACAATGGTCGCCGCAGCGATAGCCCAAGTCAGGCCACGAATCGTGGCCGCATACTGCGCCTGTTTGGCGGCGGAGTCCGCCTGCTGCTTGGCCGCCGCAACCTGTCTCTCGGCGTACCGCCGTTGATGTTCGCACGTCGCGCGTTGCCTGTTCTCCGGTGACGTGCTTGAGATCCAGTGCATGAGCTGCTGGTCGGTAAACTCCCAAACCTGTTGTTCTGCCATCGCCTTCTCGTGTTTTATTGGGTTCCCCAGAAACAAGGAAGGGGCGCGTTGCTGGCGGGCCACGCGCTTCGCACCCCTAATGCACCCCCACGGTAGAAACGGCCCGAGCCATCCCAGGGCCGTTATTGCGCTAAGTGCTTATGGCTTAGCCTGTTGAACTGGTGGACGGCAGGAGGCTCGAACTCCCGACCTCTGCGTTGCGAACGCAGCGCTCTCCCAGCTGAGCTAGCCGCCCAACTCTCTGAAGAAGCTGAACTTCGAGTGTAACATGGCTCCGCGACTCATGCCCACGCTGAAGAAAATCGGCGTCCTCACCGGAGGCGGCGACGCCCCAGGTCTGAATGCGGTCATTCGCGCCGTCGTCAAGGCGGCGCACAACACCGGTGTGGCCGTGCTCGGCCTCGAGGACAGCTTCGACGGATTGATCTACCCCGACAAGGCGCGGCCGCTCACGCCGCGCGACGTCACGGGCATCCTCCGCCGCGGCGGGACGATCCTCGGCACGGTCAACCGCGGCAATCCCTTCGCCGTGCCGATCACCACGCCGGAGGGGACGTTCGACTACGCGGAACGCGTCGTGGAGATGTTCCGGGCGCACGGGCTGGATGCGCTGGTGTGCATCGGGGGGGACGGGACGCTCGCCATCTCCTACGAGTTCGCCCGCCGCGGCATCCCGCTCGTCGGCGTGCCGAAGACGATCGACAACGACATCGTCGGCACGACCAGCTGCTTCGGCTTCGACACGGCGGTCAGCTTTGCCACCGACGCGATCGACCGGCTCCACACGACCGCCGAGGCGCACAGGCGCATCCTCGTCGTGGAGGTGATGGGACGGTACACCGGATGGATCGCGCTCCACTCGGGTGTGGCGGGTGGAGCGGACGTCATCCTCATTCCCGAGATTCCGTACGACCTCGACAAGGTGAGCGAGTGCATTGCCGCCCGCGACCAGTGGGGCGCCCGGTTCAGCATCGTGGTGATCGCGGAGGGGGCCAAGCCGAAGGGCGGGCAGGCATCGCTCGTCGAGGGCGCGCGCGAGGGCCACGTCGAGCGGCTCGGGGGCGCGGGCATGACGTGCTCGAAGGAGCTGGAGAAGCGTACCGGCAAGGAAACGCGCCATGTCGTGCTCGGGCACCTGCAGCGCGGCGGTACGCCGACGGCATTCGATCGCACGCTCGCCACGCGGTTCGGCGGCAAGGCCGTGGAGCTGCTGCTCCAGGGGCACTTCGGCGCCATGGTGGCGAACCATCCGCCCGATCTCGTCGCTGTGCCGCTGCAGGACGTGGTGGGGAAGACGAAGCTCGTGCCGCTCGACTCGGACCTCGTGCGCACGGCACGCGCGCTGGGCGTGTCGTTCGGGGATTAGCGTTCGAGCAATTCCTGATCTTTCTTCCTCTGCAGCTCGTCGACCAGCTTCACGTGCTCGTCGGTCATCTTCTGCACGTGGTCGAGGCCCTTCCGCTCGTCGTCTTCGGAGATCTTGTGCTCCTTCAGGAGCTTCTTGAGCCGATCGTTGGCGTCGCGGCGGACCTGGCGCACCGCGTTGCGGCCGTCCTCGGCCTGCTTGTGCACGTGCCGTGACAGCTCCTTGCGGCGCTCGTCGGTCAGGGCGGGAATGGGGATGCGCACCACCTTGCCGTCGTTCATGGGGTTCAGGCCCAGGTCGGAGGCGCGGATCGCCTTCTCGATGGCGGCCATGAGCGAGGGATCGAACGGCTGCGCGACGATGAGCGCGGGCTCGGGCACCGACAGCGTGGCCACCTGGTTGACGGGCATCTTGGATCCGTAGGCGTCCACCTGCACGCCGTCGAGCAGGCTGACGGTCGCGCGGCCCGTGCGGACGCCCGCCATGTCGCGCCGGACGCGGTCGATGGCGCCGTCCATGCGCGTCTTCACCTCGGCGAACATCCCTTTCAAGTCGCTGAAATCCATCACGTCACCCACGCGCAGGCTAAAGCCTGCGCTCTACATCAATCTCCTGTAGCGCGCGGGATTCAGCCCGCGCGACCTCAATTCGAGACCGTCGTGCCGATCGCCTCGCCCAGCACCACGCGCCGGACGTTGCCCGCCTGGCGCAGGTCGAAGACGACGATCGGCAGCCGGTTGTCCATGCACAGCGAGATGGCGGTCGCGTCCATGACCTTGAGCTGTCGCTCGAGCACCTGCAGGTACGAGATGGTCGGGTACTTCGTCGCGGCCGGATCGATCATGGGGTCGGCGGTGTACACGCCGTCGACCTTCGTGCCCTTGAGGATGACGTCGGCCTTGATCTCCATGGCGCGGAGCGCCGCCGCGGTATCGGTCGTGAAGTACGGGTTGCCCGTGCCTGCGGCAAAGATGACGACGCGGCCTTTCTCGAGGTGGCGGATCGCGCGCCGCCGGATGAAGGGCTCGGCCACCGCCCGCATCTCGATGGCGGTGACCACCCGCGTCAGCACGCCCTGCTGCTCGAGCGCGTCCTGGAGCGCCAGCGCGTTGATGACGGTGGCCAGCATCCCCATGTAGTCGGCGGTGGCGCGATCCATCCCGCGCGCGCTGGCCGCCAGCCCGCGGAAGATGTTGCCGCCGCCGATGACGATGGCCGTCTGCACGCCGAGGCCCTGGATCTCGCTGACGTCGCGCGCGATGCGCGCGGTGATCGCGGGATCGACCCCGAACTGCTCGTCCCCCATCAGGGCCTCGCCAGACAGCTTGAGCAGGACGCGCTGGTACACCGGGGTCTGAACGGCGAGATCGGACATCGGACGCTGATTATATGGGTTCTGACCCTCGTGAGCCGCTATTCGTGAGCCTCGCCGAGCCGGTAGCGGGTGAACCGTCCGATCGAAATGTTCTCCCCCGTCTTCGCCGCCGTCTGGGCCACGAGCTGGCCCACCGTCACGGAAGCGTCGCGGATCGACGGCTGCTCGAGCAGGACGAACTGGGAGTAGAAGCTGCCGAGCTTTCCCTCGACGATCTTGTCGAGGACGTGCGCCGGCTTGCCCGATCCCTCCATCTGGGCGCGGTAGATCGCCTGTTCCTTCCCGATGGCCTCCTCCGGCACGTCCTCGCGGCGCACCCACTTCGGGTCGGCCGCGGCGACGTGCATGGCCACTTCCTTCACGAGGTTCTGGAAGTCCTCGGTGCGTGCGACGAAATCGGACTCGCAGTTGACCTCGACGAGGACGCCGATCTTGCCGCCCATGTGGATGTAGCTGCCGATCAGGCCCTGGGCGGTGACGCGGCCCGCCCGTTTGGCGGCCTGCGCGAGCCCGCGCTTGCGCAGCAGCGTCACCGCCTCCTCCATGACGCCGTTCGCGTCGGCGAGGGCCGCCTTGCACTCCATCATCCCCGCGCCCGTCTTGTCGCGCAGCTGCTTCACCTGATCGGCCGTGATTGCCGTTGCCATCGGGTCCCCTTGCTCTGCCTCGCACGTACATGAAAAGCGCCGGCCCCCGAGCCGGCGCCACGACTCATTTCGGCGAGCCTGACAAGGCTCGCCCCACATTCAGGCGCCCGCGGGCGTCGGTTCGGCGCGGCGCTGCGGCCGCGTGGCGCGCGTCAGACGCGCGGCCGCGTCGGCGGCGGCGGCCACCTCGGCCTGCGCGGCGCTCTCCTCGGCGAGCCGCGACTCGCGCATCCCGCGCCCGCCGATCACCGCGTCGGCGATCTTCGACGCGAACAGCCGGATCGCCCGCAGCGCGTCGTCGTTGCCCGGGATGACGTAGTCGACCTCGTCCGGGTCGCAGTTGGTGTCGACGATGCCGATCACCGGAATCTTGAGCTTGCGCGCCTCGTCGACGGCGATCTTCTCCTTGCGCGTATCGACCACGAAGATCGTGTCGGGGAGGCGCGACATCTGCCGGATGCCCTCGAGGTTCTTGAGGAGCTTGCGCTTCTCCTTCTCGCTCCGGGCGATCTCCTTCTTCGACAGCGTGTCGTAGCGGCCGTCGGTGGCCATGGCCTCGAGATCCCGAAGCCGTCCGAGGCTCCGCTGAATGGTCGCAAAGTTGGTGAGGAGGCCGCCCAGCCAGCGCTGGTTGACGAAGAACATGCCGCAGCGCTGGGCCTCGTCGGCGATGACGTCCTGCGCCTGCCGCTTGGTGCCCACGAAGAGGACCGTGCGGCCGTTGGCGGCGAGGTTCGTGACGAAGTCCTCCGCCTCGCGGAACTTCTTCACCGTGCTGTTGAGATCGATGATGTAGATGCCGTTCCGCTCGCCGAAGATGAACTCCTTCATCTTCGGGTTCCACCGCTTCGTCTGGTGGCCGAAGTGCACTCCGGCTTCCAGCAGATCCTTCATCGCAATCCCCGCCAACAACTCCCTCCCTTCGTCTATCGTTTGCTGAACTGGAACCGCTTGCGGGCGCCAGCCAGGCCGTACTTCTTCCGTTCCTTCCTGCGCGCGTCCGAGGTGAGCAGGCCGTCCTTCTTGAGCTGCTTGCGCAGCTCCGCGTTGTACTCGACGAGCGCGCGGGCCACCGCCAGCCGGACCGCGCCGGCCTGTCCGTTCACGCCGCCACCCGCCACCGTGGCCAGGATGTCGAACTTGTCCCCGGTCTCGGTCAGCATCAGCGGCCGGCGCACCTGCGTGCGCAGCGAGTCGGTGGTGAAGAACTTCTCGAACTCTCGATGGTTGATCGTGATGGCGCCCTTGCCAAGGCGAAGGAACACGCGGGCAGTGGACGTCTTGCGGCGGCCGGTGCCGTAGTACTCGAGCTGTGTCAACGTTTACGCGACCTCGATCCGTCTGGGTTGCTGGGCGGCGTGCGGATGATCCGGGCCGGCGTAGACCTTGAGCTTCCGGTACATCGCGTCTCCCATCTTGGTTTTCGGCAGCATGCCGCGGACGGCCTCCTCGACCAGGCGGATCGGCTGGCGCTTCCGCACCACGGACGCGCGCTCCTCACGGAGGCCGCCCTCGTAGCCGCTGTGCCGACGGTAGACTTTCTGGTCTTCCTTGCGGCCGGTCAGCCGGACCTGGGCCGCGTTGATGACCACCACGTGATCCCCCGTGTCGATGAAGGGGGTGTAGATGGCCTTATGCTTCCCTTGAAGGAGCCTGGCCGCCAGCGTCGCCACGCGGCCCAAGACGCGGCCGTTGGCATCGATGACGTGCCATCGGCTTTCCGTGTTCTTGGCGGGGGCAACGAACGTTCGCATCGACGCGGTTCCTCACAGGCAATCGCGGCTACGGTCCGACCGGGTCGTCCCGATCTGTACAGAAAAATACCGACAACCGCAAACCCCAATGATACGGACGGTTGCCGGCAGTGTCAAGCCGCGACAGGACATCAGGAGACGTGTTGCGACGGCGCAAACGACCGATAACAGAACACGACAGCTGTCTCAGGCTGAGCCACCCCCTTACGGATGTGTCGGGAAACGTGAATGTTTCGTAAGTCCAAGACGCTCGTCGGGCTCGACATCGGATCGAGCGCCGTCAAGGCGGTGGAGCTGAAGCCGTCGGGCAAAGCCTACCGCGTTGCGGCCTTCGGCAGCCAACCGGTCCCCCCTGACGCGATCGTCGACGGGGCGATCATCGACGCGGGCGCGGTCGCCGACGCCGTCCGGCGCGTCTTCGAGGGCAACACGGCCTTCAAGGCGAAAGAGGTGTGCGCGTCGCTCTCGGGCAACGCCGTCATCGTCAAGAAGATCACGCTGCCCGTGATGACCGAGTCGGAGCTCGGCGAATCGATCTATTGGGAGGCCGAGCAGTACATTCCGTTCGACATTCAGGACGTCAACCTCGACTACCAGATTCTCGACCCGGGCACCGGTCCGGAATCGCGTGGCAGCATGGACGTGCTGCTCGTGGCGGCCAAGAAGGAAAAGATCGGCGACTACACCGGCGTGATCGCGCAGGCCGGCCGGACGCCCGTGATCGTGGACGTCGACGCGTTCGCGCTGCAGAACGCCTACGAGGTGAACTACGGCCTCGAGCCCGGCCGTGTCGTCGTCCTGCTCAACGCGGGGGCGAGCGCGGTGAACATCAACATCCTCCAGGGCGACCAGTCGGTCTTTACGCGCGACATCTCGATGGGCGGCAACGCCTACACCGAGGCCGTGCAGAAGGAGCTGGACCTGCCGTTCGAGGCCGCGGAGCAGGTGAAGAAGGGGATCCCCGTCGACGGGGCGAGCTTCGAAGAGGCCCAGCCGGTGCTGCGCGCGGTCACCGAGAACGTCCTGCTCGAGATCCAGAAGACGTTCGACTTCTTCAAGGCGACCGCGTCCTCCGATCAGATCGACCGCATCATGCTGAGCGGCGGCGCCTCGCGCGTGGACGGCTTCCGCGACATGCTCCAGGAGCGGTTTGGCACGGCGGTGGAGGACTTCGATCCGTTCCGCACGGTGGGGTGGGACTCGAAGAAGCTCGGCGGCGACCCCGTGGACCTGGGCGCGACGGCCGCCGTGGCCGTGGGCCTCGCCCTGAGACGGATGGGCGACCGATGATCCGCATCAACCTGCTCGGCGTCGAGCGGCAGCGCGCCAAGAAGGCGCTGGCCTTCGACATCGGCCAGCGCGTGACGCTGGCGTGCAGCCTGATTCTGGTGGCTGCCGCGCTCGGCATCGGCTGGTGGTATTGGTCGCTGACCCGGCAGTCGGAGCAGCTCGACGCCGAGATCGCTGCGGCGGAGCAGGAGGCGGCGCGGCTCCGTTCGGTGCTCCAGGAGGTCACGCAGTTCGAGCAGCAGCGCGAGCAGCTCCAGCAGCGCGTGGCGCTGATCGAGCAGCTCCGCAGCGGCCAGGGCGTCCCCGTGCAGCTGCTCGACCACGTGAGCCGCAGCCTCCCCGACATGATGTGGCTGACGGCGATGCAGCAGGACGGCACCCAGCTGACGATTTCCGGCCTGAGCACGACGCTCATCGCGTTGGCCGACTTCGTGGCGAATCTGGGCACGAACCCGCTGCTGCGGCGGCCGATCGAGATCGTGAACAGCCAGGTCCAGGAGGGGGGAGCGGAGCTGATCCAGTTCACGGTGAGGGCCCAAGTCAACCCGCCCGCGCCGCCGGCGCCTGCCGCCGGCCGGGGCGCGCGGGGCGGCGCGGGACGGGGAGGCGGCGGAGCGGCGCGCTAACCAGCCATCGGGCGGTGCCTCCCGCGCCCTCGGCTGGTTCGGCAGTGTTTTTTGGCGCGCTCCGCGCGCTTATTAGCCCGTTATGCGGTTGGGGCAACGGGCATGAAATTCGCGGTGGGGGGCCGCACAACGGGCTAAAGCGCGCTGCGGCTCGCCCGATACGCAGAAATGGCCATGAACCTCAGCCTCAGCAAGATGCCCTGGTACGGACAGGTGGCGGCGTTCGTCGTGCTGTCGCTGGCTGCGGCCGGCGTCTTCTGGTACTGGTACGCGAGCCCTGCGCAGGCCAGCCTCGCCGAGCGGCGCACCAAGCTGGCAGCCCTGCGCGCTGACATCGACCGCGGCCTGGCCACCGCGAGGCGGCTGCCCGAATTCCGCCAGGAGCTGGCCGACCTGCAGTCGCAGCTGGATCGGCTGCGCGCGGTGCTTCCCGAAGAGCGCGACGTGGCGGACCTGCTGCGCCGCGTCCAGGGCATGGCCACGCAGTCGAACCTGACGATTCTCGGATTCACGCCGCAGGCCGTGGCCACGCGCCAGCTCCACGTGGAGTGGCCCATCGGGTTGCAGCTCGCGGGGACGTACCACGACTTCGGCGCGTTCCTGGAGCGCGTGAGCAAGTTCCCCCGAATCATCAACGTGTCGGGCATCACCATCCGCGCGCGGGACGAGCAGACCGACGCGGCGACGGTGACCATCCAGTGCACGGCCACGACGTTCGTGCTGCTCGATCCGGCAGCCCAGCCGGCGGCACCGGCAACGGGACGCGGACGCGGAGCCGCGCCGAGGACGTGATGGCGATGCGGCTCGCCAGCAGCCTCGCGATCGCCTGCCTCCTGACGGCGCCTTCGGCGGCGCAGACCCCGCCCGCGCCCGTGGAGCAGGCGCCCTCGGCGCAACCCCCGACGGTGCAAGCGCCTCCCACTTCGGAAAGCCAGCCGCCTTCGCCGACGGCGTCGGCGGGCCAAGGGGAGACGCCTGCGGAGCCGCAGGGCTTCGTCTACAACCCCCAGGGCCGCCGCGATCCCTTCGTGAGCCTGCTGCGGCGCGGGACCGAGACGCAGCGCGGCGCCGTTGGCACCAGGCCCTCGGGTCTGGCGGGCCTCGGCGCGGCGGAGGTCACACTGCGTGGAACGATTCAGGGCCGCGAGGGCTTTGTCGCCATTCTGCTCGGGGCTGACCAGCGGACCTACATCGTCCGGCCCGGCGACAAGCTGCTCGACGGCACGATCCAGCGCATCACCCAGAACGATCTCGTGATCGTGCAGCAGGTGAACGATCCGCTCTCGCTCGAGACGCAGCGCGAGGTGAAGAAGGTGCTTCGAGAGCCCGAGGCCAATTAGGGGTGTGTTTCAACTGATGAACTACCACCTGCGACAGCCCGTCGACGCCGGATCTGCTGGCCGCGACAACCCGGGGTCCGCGCCGCGCGGTTTGTGCGCGGTGGGGTGGAGCGGCGCGGCCAGTCCCGATTTGGGAAGGACGTACCACTAGACATGCTTCGACACACGACGACGATCCTGTGCGTAGTGGTGGCGCTCGGCGTCACGGTCCCGATGGCCGCCAGCGGGGCCCGCGCCAACGCGGTGACGCTGAAGAAGATTGCGTCGCGCGTCGACAGCCGCATGGGCGTGATTGCCATCGAGGCCTCCGACCCGGTGCCGTACGTCGCCTCGCAGCCCGACCCCCGTCTGTTCGTCATCGAGCTGCGCGACGTGGTGGCGCTCGGCTTCGACGACGACTTCGAGCCCGACGCGAGGCACCCCTTCGCGGCGATGCAGGTGGAGAGCGGCCGGGCGCCGGATGGCGTGACCGTGGCGCGCGTGAGCCTGCTGCTCTCGCAGCCGCTGCGGCCGCGCGTGCGCAGCTCCCGCAACGTGATCTACGTGGAGGCCGACCGCCTCGATCGCGGTCCGACCACCGCGGGCGCCATCGCCCCGGCGGGCCCGGCCAGCGCCATTCGCGACGTGCGCGTGACGCGCCGCGGGACGGCGACGGCGGTGACGCTTCGAGCCACCGGACGTCTGACGGCGGCGGGAATCGCGGAGGCCAAGGAGGGACCGCCCCGACTGGTGCTGGACCTGCCCAACGCCACCTCGGCGCTGCCCGGTACGACGCCGATCGGGCAGGACCCGGTGGACAAGGTCACCATTGGCCTGCACCCGACGTCGCCGCTGCTCACTCGCGTGGTGATGGACCTGACACGGCGAGCGCCCTTCCGTCTCGAGTCCTCTCCCGACGGGTTGGATCTCACCGTGGTATTCGACGAGCCGCCTTCGGCAGCTCCGCTGGCTTCGGCGAGCCAAGGGCCGGCGTCTCTGGTGCCGCCGGTTGCGCAGCAGGTGCTGGCCCAGGCGCAGCCACCGCCTGCTCCGGCCGCGCAGCAGCCGCCGGCCGGCCAGCAGCCGCCCGCGGCCCCCACGCCGATTGCGGCGGTCGCCCAGCAACCGGCAGCGACGACCGGGCCGCGGCCGTGCACGTTCGACCGTACCGGGTTCCCCGTCAGCCTGGACTTCCAGGGCGCGGACCTGCGTGCCGTGCTGCGCACGTTGGCCGAGATCAGCGGGCTGAACGTCGTGATCGACCCCGCGATCCAGGGCACAGTGG
>JACQTK010000244.1 GCA_016210845.1 Acidobacteriota bacterium
CCTTCCCCCTTTCCCCTGTTCATCCGTGGCAATAGATCGCGAGGCCACCCTCAAGAAGGCGGAGAAGCTGCTCCGCCAGGGCAAGCTCGACGGAGCCATCGAGGAGTACGTCCGGCTCGTCGACGATCAGCCACGCGACTGGAACGCCATCAACGCGCTCGGCGATCTCTACGTGCGGGCGGGCGACATCGACCGTGCTGCGGCGCAGTTCGTCCGCGTGGCGGATCATCTGTTCGAGGAAGGGTTCCTGCCGAAAGCGGCGGCCCTCTACAAGAAGGCCCTCAAGGTCAAGAGCGACGACGAGCACACGCTGCGCCAGCTCGGGGAGATCGCCGCGCGGCAGGGCCTGCTGGCCGACGCGAAGACGTACCTGCGCCAGCTGGCCGAGCGCCGTCGGCTGCGCGGCGACGAGCGCGGCGCCGCCGAGTCGCTGATCCGTCTCGGCACGCTGGAGGAAGCCGACGCCGAATCGCGGGTCGCCGCCGCTCGTGCGGCCCAGCAGCTCGGCAACGCGGCGCAGGCGGCGGCGCTGCTCAAGGCGGCGGCCGAGGAGCTCGACACGCAGCAGCGCCACGCGGAGGCGCTCGACCTGCTCGTGGACGCCGCGCAGCTCGATCCGGCCGATGTGGGGCTGCGCGCGCGTCTGGCGCGCGAGTGCGTGCGCGCGGGGCACCTCGATCGCGCGCGCCGCTTCCTGACCACGGAGTCGGCGGGCGACGACCCGGATCTCCTGCTGGCGCTCGCGCAAATCCAGCTCGCCTCGGGCCAGGACCCCCTCGCGCGCGCGACGTTCACCCGCCTGCTCACCTGCGCGCCCGACCGCCAGGACACGGTGATGCGGATCGCGCTGGAGCGGGCCCGCGGCGGGCGGGTGGAGAGCGCGTTCGGGTGCGTCGACGTGGTGGCCGACGCCGCGCTGCTCGGCGGCGAGTGGGATCGGGCGATTGGCGTGCTGCGCGCCTTCGCCGCCGAGGTTCCGCACGTTCCGGCGCTCATCAAGCTGGTCGAGCTGTGCGTCGACGCCGGCGCGGACGCGGCGCTGCGCGACGCGCAGGGGCAGCTGGCCGACGCGTACCTGCTGGCCGGACAGGGAGCCGAAGCGCGGGTCATTGCCGAAGACCTGCTCGACCAGGATCCCGGGTCCGGCGCGCACGCTGCGCGGCTGCGCGCCGCGCTCGAGCTGCTGGGGGTGCCCGACGCCCAGCAGGTGGTGGCAGACCGCCGCAGGGCGCCGCAGGCCGAGGAAACCTTCGAGCAGGTCGACACGTCGATCGAGCTGGTTGATGAGCCCCTTGCCGTCCTTGGTGCGGAAGCTCCTGCGCCCGAGCCGCCCGTGGTGGCGAATCCGCCCGTGAACGCGTCCGCCGACGAGCCCGTCGTGATTGGTGCCCTCGAGGTCGACTTGAGCGACGCGCTCGCGGACATCGGCGCACGTCCCGCCGTGATGCCGGAGCCTCGGACCGAGCCGCCAGCGGCGGCCCCTGAACCGGTGTCGGACGCGCCGCCGCGCGATCTCGAATCGGTGTTCGAGGATTTCCGGGCCAGGGTCGCGCGTGAACAGGCGGCCTCCGACGCGGGCGCGCAGTACGAGCGAGGCCTCGCGCATCTGCGCGACGGGCACGTCGATGACGCGATGGCCGACCTGCAGGCGGCGGCGCGGGTGCCGCTGCTGCGCTTCAAGGCGGCCGCGGCGCTGGGGCGCCTTCACATCGGTTGCGGCGATCTCGAGACGGGCGTCGAGTGGCTGGAGCGCGCCGCGGAGGCGCCCGCGCCGACGCCCGATGAGGGCTTCGCGGTGCTCTACGAGCTGGCGGACGTGCTCGAGCGGCAGGGAGAGCCCGCCCGCGCGCTGGCGGTCCTGATGGAGCTCGACGCGGACGCTGGCGACTATCGGGACGTCCGAGGCCGCATCGAGCACCTGGCGCGGGCGCAGGCGGGGAGCCACCTCCGATGAAGCGGCTGCTGCTCGTCGCGCTCTTCTTCGAGGCGGGCTTCGTGCTGATCGTGGTGCCGTGGTCCGCATTCTGGGATCGCAACTATTTCGCGCAGGCGCTGCCGCCGGTCCAGGCGTTGATGACCAACAACTTCGTGCGCGGCGCCGTCTCGGGGCTCGGCGTCATCAACGTCCTGGCCGGCTTCGTGGAGCTGGTGTCGCTCATCGTCTCGCGGCACGCCGAGCGCCCCTCGTCTGTCGCGCCGTCCCGCTTCGCCAAAGACTGATGACATGGGCCCGGTGATCTGCATGATCACGGATCGTCGACGGCCGGGCGGCGATTGGGAGTCTGGTCTGGTCGAGCGAATTGCCGCGGCGGCACGGGCCGGAGTGCACCTCATTCAGATCCGGGAGCGCGATCTCGACGCGCGGGCGCTGGCCAGGCTCGTCGAGCGGGGTGTGGCTGCGGTGCGCGGCACGGGGGCGCGGATCCTCGTCAACGATCGCGTCGACGTGGCGCTGGCCGCTGGCGCCCACGGCGTGCACCTGCGCGGCGACTCGATGGCTGCCTCGCGCGTCCGCGCCGTGGTGCCGCCTGCCTTCGTGATCGGGCGATCCGTGCATGCGCGCGGCGAAGCCGAACGCGTGACCGCGGATGGCGGGCTCGACTATCTCGTGTATGGCACGGTGTTCGAGAGCGGTTCGAAGCCCGAGGCGTGCCCCGCCGGTCTCGCGGCGCTCGCCGAGGTGACGGCAGCGACCGCGCTGCCGGTCCTGGCCGTCGGCGGCGTGACCGCCGAGCGCGCCGCAGAGGTGGCGTGGGGGGGCGCGGCGGGGATCGCCGCCATCGGGCTGTTCGCCGGCTGTCCGATCGGGGGGCTGCAAGTCGTAGTACGGCAGGCAACTCTGGCGTTTGACACACCTGGACGCGTTTCCTAACATGGGCGCGGCCCGTCCAATGGGAGAGCAGGCGAAGCCTGACTTCGGGATGCGGATGCGACGGCAGCGCGAGGAGCGCGGCGTGTCGCTCCGCCAGATCGCGGACGCCACGAAGATCTCGGTGAGCGCGCTCGAGGCGTTGGAGCGCAACGAGATCTCGCGTTTGCCCGGGGGGATCTTCTCGCGCGCGTTCGTCCGGTCGTACGCGCTCGAGGTGGGCCTGGACCCCGAGCAGACGGTGCGCGAGTTCCTCGTGCAGTTTCCCCACGATTCGGTGACCGTCGGCAGTCCGCATGCTCCGCGCCTCGACGATCGGACGGACACACAAGGCGGGCGGCGGAGGTTCGCGGTCGTGGCGGTCATCGCGATCTCCCTTCTCATTGGCGCGCTCCTGTTCCTGACGCTGTCGTCCCGCCTCTGATGGAAGCCGGTTATCGCACCCCTCTCCTCGACTTCTTCCGACGCGGAGAGGTCGCGCGTGACGTCCGCCTGCTGGCCGCGCAGGGGGCGCTGGCGCCGCGGGCGCACGAGCAGCTCGGCCTGCTGATGCTGCTGGTCGGCGACCCGGACCCCGACATCGCGCGCGCCGCCGAAGCCACGCTTCGGGCGATCCCCCGCGGGTCGCTCGCCGCGTTCCTGGCACGGGCGGATGTGCCCACAGAGATGCGGAGCTTCTTCGCGGCGCGGGGCGTCCATCCCGCCGACGTGCCCGCGCCCGACGCCGAGACGCCAATCCTCGATACCGGACCCGATCCGGACCCCGAACCGGAAGGCGACGACGAGCGCCGCGAATCGACGCTGCAGAAGATTGCCTCGCTGACCGTGGCGCAGCGCATCGCGCTGGCGATGAAGGGCACGCGCGAAGAACGGGCGATCCTGATCCGCGACCCGAACAAGATCGTGGGCGTGGCGGTGCTGAGCAGCCCGAAGCTCACGGAGACCGAAGTGGAGAGCATCGCCAAGATGGCCAGCATCTCCGACGAGCTGCTCCGCATCATCGCCCATACCCGCGCCTGGGTGAAGAACTACGGCGTCGTGCTCGCGCTGACCAAGAATCCGAAGACGCCGCTGGCGCTGTCGATGAACCTGCTGCCGCGGCTCAACGACCGGGATGTCCGCATGCTGTCGCAGGATCGCAACGTCCCGGACGTGCTGCGCATCACGGCGAGGACGAAGGTCGTCATCGACAGGTAAGTCAGTCGCTCTTCTTCCGTCCTCCTGTCTCCTTCCTCCCGATCCATTCCGAGCGCAGTTGCGAGAGGCCATCCATGTACACGCGCGCCCTCTCGCGCTCTTCCTCCGTGGGCAGGCTCTTGAGCAGCTCGATGGCGTGCGCGAGATCGTGCTGGATGGTCCGCCTGGTCGTCCGGAAGTAGATGCGGCGGATCTCGGCCAGGGCGGCGGCCGGATCCGGCCGCCCGTGCTTCATCGCCGTGAGCGAGACGAATCCCTTGTCATCGGTCATGTCCGGTTGCGCCGGAGGAGGCGTCGCAGGTCCTCCAGGCTCCTCGTGTTCAGCACGTCGTCCGGCGTCGTCCAGGCCCGTCGCGCCATCGACACGCCCCAGCGCAGGTTGCCGAGCGCCGTCACCGAGTGCGCGTCGGTCGAGACGACCAGGGGGACGCCGCGCTCGCGGGCGAGCCGCGCGTGCGCATCGTTGAGGTCGAGACGATCCACCTGGCAGTTCAGCTCGAGCGCCACGCCGTGCCGAGCGGCGGCCCCCGTCACCGCGTCCACGTTGAGGCGGTACGGCTCGCGCTTGAGCAGCAGACGGCCTGTCGGGTGCCCGAGCACGTCCACCCACGGCGATTCCAGCGCGCGCAGGATCCGATCGGTCATCGCGGGCTCGTCCTGGCTGAAATGTGAGTGCACCGAGGCGATCACGAGGTCCAGCTGCGCGAGGCAGTCGTCGGCGAGATCCAGCCGGCCGTCGGGCAGGATGTCGCATTCGATGCCCGCGAGGAGCGTGAGCCCCTCGAAGCGGCCGTTCAGCGCCCGCACGCGGGCGGCATGCTCGAGCGCCCGCCGCTCGTCGAGCCCGTTGGCCATCGCGAGCGCCTTGCTGTGATCCGTCACGGCAACGTAGCGGTGGCCGAGGCGATGCGCGCCCGCCGCCATCGACTCGAGGTCGTCGCGGCCGTCGGTGACCGTGGTGTGCATGTGGAGATCGCCGCGGATGTCGGCCGTCGAGACCAGGCGGGGCAGGCTCCTGGCGGCCGCCGCCTCGATCTCCCCGCGGTTCTCGCGGAGCTCGGGCTCGATCCACGCGAGTCCCAGCGCGTCGTAGATGCCCTCTTCCGTCTCTCCTGCCACGCGCGTCTCGTCGCCGACGCGATAGAGCCCGTACTCGTTCAGCTTCAACCCGCGCTGGATGGCGCGATCGCGCAGCACGATGTTGTGCGATTTGGACCCTGTGAAGTACTGCATCGCGGCGCCCCGGCTTTCGTGTGGTACCAGCCTGAGGTCCGCCTGATATCCGCCCCGGAGGCGCACGCTCGACTTGGTGTCGCCGTGGCCGAGCGCGCGCTCGACCTTCGGGTACGCGATGAAGACGTCCATGAGCGCGGCCTCGCCGCCGACGGCGAGGACGTCGATGTCGCCGCACGTCTCGCAGCCGCGCCGCAGGCTCCCGACGGGGATGAAGTCGACGCTCGGGGCGCGCTCACGCAGGTAGGCGACCAGTTCGGCCGACACCGAGACCGTGTCGGGCAGCAGGTGGCGGCCCGTATCCTTGTGCCGCTCGGCCACCGCTTTCAGGATCAGCGCCTCCTTCCTGGCGCCCATGCCCTTCAGATCGCGAAGCCGGCCGGCGCGCGCCGCCTCGGCCAGCTCGTCCACGGTCCGGATGTTCATGGTGGAGTAGAGGAGCGCGACGGTCCTGGGCCCGACGCCCTGGAGCCGAAGGAGGTCGAGGATGGTGGGCGGGAACTCCTGCAGCAGCTCCTGATGGTAGAGGCACGTCCCGGTTTCGACGAGCTCACGGATCTTGGCGGCGAGATCCTTGCCCACACCGGGCAGCGCGCGCAGCGCCCTGTCGTCCATGCGCGCCACCGCGTCGGGCCAGGCGGCAATCGTGTCCGCAGCCGTGCGGTAGGCGCGGATCCGGAAGGCGTTCTCCCCCTTGATCTCGAGCAGGTCGCCGATGTCGGCGAACACCTGCGCAATCTGCCTGTTATCCACGCGTGAGCCCGTGCCGCTCGAGGTGGAAGTCGAGCACGCGGGCGCCGCCGCTGGCGAGCGCCTGGCGGATGGCGTCGTGCCGATCGGGAGGGCCGAAGCAGCACAGACACCCGCCGCCTCCAGCGCCACACACCTTCGCCGCGGCCGCCCCCGCTGCCATGGCCCGGACGATGAGGTCGTCGATGACCGGCGTGGTGACCCCGGGCGCCAGGCGCTTCCGGTTGTCCCATTCCTCGGCCAGCGCCCGGCCGGCGCGCTCCCAGTCCGCCCGTTCGAGCGCGTCGCGCATGGCGGCGGCCGTGTCGCGAATGCGCTCGAAGCAGTCGAAGATGTGGCGGTCGCCGTCGAGGTGCTTCTTGAAGATCTCCCAGTTGTTGGCGCCCGAGTTGCGCGGCTCGCCCGTATAGCAGAGGACGATCCGCCGCTCGAGCTCGAGGGGATCGACGTCGAGCGGTACGCGGCGGATCCCGTCGGCGTCCAGCTCGAGCGCCGCGATGCCGCCGTAGAGGGCGGGACGGTAATCCTGGAGCCCGGTCGGCACGCCGATCGCCTGCGCCTCGATGTTCATGGCCACCTGCAGCAGCGCTTCCGGCTCGTAGTGCGTGCGGCTCCACTCCGCCAGCGCCGCGCAGACCGCGACGTTCAGCGCCGACGACCCCGCGATGCCCGCGCCCGCGGGCGACTGCGACGAGGTTGTGAGCGTGAGCGCGCGCGCCTCGAAGAAGTGGGCGAGCAGCGA
>JACQTK010000246.1 GCA_016210845.1 Acidobacteriota bacterium
CTCGGCCACAACGAGCCGCGTGTGCGCCAGGCCGTGGTGGACGCGCTGGCCAACGAAGGCGTCCTCTTCGCGCAGCCGCACCCGCGCGAGATCGCCCTGTGCAAGACCTTCGCGGAGATCATTCCGTACGCGGAGAAGACGGCGCTGCACGGGGGGGGCGGATCCGACCCGCTCTACAATGCGGTGCGGCTGGCTCGCGCCGCCACCGGCCGGCGGAAGCTCCTGAAATTCGAAGGCGGGTATCACGGCTGGCACGACGAGCTGGCGATCTCCGTGCGCCCCTCGCCCGACGACGCGGGCCCCGCGGAGTCGCCCGTCGCCGTGCCGGAGTCGGCGGGCGCCCTGCCCGAGCACGCCGGGAACACCCTCATCGCGCCCTTCAACGACGAGGCGGCGGTCGAGCGCCTCGTCGACGCGCACTGGCGGGACATCGCAGGCATCTTCGTCGAGCCCGTGGCCCACTCCTGTGGGTGCCTGCTGCTGAAGCCCGGCTTCCTGCGGTTCCTCCGAGAGGTCTGCGATGCGCGCGGGATCGTCCTCGTCTTCGACGAGATCATCACCGGGTTTCGCCACGGCCTTCAGGGCGCCGGCGCGCAACAGGGGGTGTATCCGGACATCGCCGCCTTCGGCAAGGGCATGGGCAACGGCTTCACCAGCGCCGCGCTGACGGGCCGAGACCGGGTCATGTCCCTGATGGGCCCGCAGGGCCGCGTGCTCTTCTCCGGGACGTTCACGGGCCATCTGCTGTCCGTGGTGGCCGCCCAGAAGACCATCGAGATCATGCGCACGGAGCCCGTGCACGAGAAGCTCTTCCGTCTGGGCGCCATGCTGGGCGAGGGCATCAACAAGGCCATCCGCGACGTGGGGGCCCGGGCCATCTGCTACAACTACGGCTCGGTGTGGGCCCTGTACTTCTCGGTGACGAAGGTCGAGACGTACCGCGACATCATCCACATCGTGTCGGGGACGCAGGCCAGCGCCGATCGGGCGTACCGGAACCATCTCCTCAACAACGGCGTGTTCTTGGTGGCCAGGCAACCGAGTCGGGGCTTCATCTCCTACGCGCACTCGGAGGACGACATCCAGAAGACGGTCGAACTGACCGCCAGGTTCTTGCGGGAGCACGCGTCGGCGCTGCGGTGAGGGCGCGGTGGAGATCATCGGCATAGACGTCGGGGGCACCTTCACCGATCTCGTCGCCTTCGACGAGACCGCGGGGGCCATCCGGGCGGCCAAGGTGCCGTCGACGCCCCGCAACCCCGCGGACGCCATCCTGGCCGGGCTGGCGGCCCTCGGCATGGCTCGCACGGGCATCCGGCACTTCATCCACGGCACGACGGTGGCGACGAACGCCGTCCTGGAGCGGACGGGGGCGCGGGTCGGCCTCCTCACCACCGCGGGCTTCCGGGACGTCATCGAGATCGGCCGGACCCAGCGGGTGGTCGAGGGGGGGATGTTCAACCCGCGGTTCGTCCGGCCCCGGCCGCTGGTCCAGCGCTCGCGACGGTTCGAGGTCAGGGAGCGGCTGTTGCGCGATGGCCGGGTGCTCGAGCCCCTGAACGAGACCGAGGTGGCGGACGCCGCGGTGGAGCTTCGCCAGGCCGGCGTCGAGTCGGTGGCCATCTGTTTCCTGCACGCCTACCGGAATCCCGCGCACGAGCTGCGGGCGCGGGAGCTGCTGCGGAGCGCCCTGCCCGAGGTCTTCGTCACGCTCTCGGCGGAGGTGGTCCCGGAATACCGTGAGTTCGAGCGGTTCAGCACCACGGTGCTGAACGCCTACGTGTCGCCGCTCATGTCCCGCTACCTGGCCGCCCTCGACAAGGCGATCGCCCAGGACTACACGGCGCCCCTGTTCACCATGTCGTCCAACGGCGGCATCCTGCCGTCGCGGCGCGCGGGCGATTTCGGGGTCCTGACGGTGCTGTCGGGACCGGTGGGCGGCGTGAACGGCTCCGTCGCCGTGGCCCGGGCCGCGGGCTTTCGAAACCTGATCACCTACGACATGGGGGGCACCTCCACCGACGTCTGTCTCGTCGAGGACCTGACGCCGTCGGTCTCGAAAGAAAACGTGCTGGCCGGGTTCCCGCTGAGGCTCCCCCAGGTGAGCATCAGC
>JACQTK010000252.1 GCA_016210845.1 Acidobacteriota bacterium
ACCTCAGGGCGTGGTACATGTAGCCGAGATCCATCATCTCGATGAGATTGCCATCGAAGTCTCTGGCAAAGAAGAACGTGTGCCCTCTGGGCGACCGCTCGGGGCGGCTCACGCACTCGACCCCCTTCCTCACCAGATAGTCGTACCACCGCTGCGTGTTCCGGACGTTGAAGGAGATGTGGGTGAGGCCCACGCGGTTCCAGGGCACCTCGCCTGGCGGCTGCTGCGGCTGGAACTCGAAGATCTCCAGCACGCCCCCACCGGGCACACGAATCCACCCGATCTTGCAGCGCGGCTCCGCCCCTGCCCCGGGCGCCGCCGAGGGGCCTACGCCGAAGAACGTCCGAACCCGCCCGGGCGGCGTGTCCGCCACGCCGACCAGCGGGCACGCGAACACGTCCCAGTAGAACCGCACCGCCCGGTTGAAATCGGACACGGTGATGCCGCAGTGGCTGAACGATCGAGCTCTCACAACCGTTCCCTTCTCAATCGAGATGTGTGTCGCGAATGTGGTCCGCGACGCGGAGCGCCTGGGCCGCGATGGTCAGGCCCGGGTTGACCGCGGCCGACGAGGGAAAGAACGAGGCGTCGACGACGAACAGGTTGTCGACGTCGTGGGTCCGGCAATGGGGATCGAGCACGGACTGGCGCGGATCGGTGCCGAAGCACAGCGTGCCGCACTGGTGCGTCGTGTTCTTGGCCTTGTGCGAATGCGCCACCACGACCCAGAAGCCGAGGCGCCGCAGGATGCGCCGCGTTTCCTTCACCAGCTGCTCGTGCGTCGCGACGTTGTTCGGACGGTACTGCAGACGAATGCGGCCGTCCGGCTCCACGGTGACGCGGTTCTCCGTCCGCGGCAGATCCTCCGAGATGACGAGCCAGTCGACGCCGCGCGCGACCCAGGCGTCGTACGCCCACAGCGGGATCCAGGGCACCACCGTCTGCGCCATCACCCCGTGCGTGCGCCCCTGCGACTGGATCTGGCCCCACGGGAAGCGCCGCCCGTTGCCGCCGAGATAGAAGTCGTTGATGGCCACCGTCTTCTGAAACACGGTGGGGTTGCGGCGGAACGGGTGGAACCCCTGCATCATCGTGGCGAGGTGCGCCATGTAGCGGGTGCCCAGGAGGCCGGACGAGTTCGCCAGGCCGTTCGGGTGCGCGTCGTTGGCCGACCGCAGCAGCAGCGCCGCCGAGTTGACGGCCCCGCACGAGACGACGAACAGCGGCGCGCGCACGCGGATCGTCTCGCCATGACGCTCCACGTCCACCGCCTCGACACGGCGGCCGTCGGGGCCCGTGATGAGCCGCGTGGCAGACGCGTTGGTCCAGAGCGTGACGTTCGGCCGCTCTGCCGCCGGACGAATGCAGCAGACCTCGGCGTCGCTCTTGGCGTGCACCTTACAGGGAAACGAGTTGCACGTGTTGCACAGCATGCAGCCGTCGGCCTCCCCGGGCCGGAGCAGCCCGAGCGGCAGGGGCGAGGGATGCAGCCCCAGGCGGCGCAGCTGCTCGACGATCTCGGCGACGACCGGCTCGTGCGGCACGGCCTCGTACGGAAACGGCCCGCGCGGGACCTCGGTGGGATCCAGGCCGTGCCGCCCGCGCACGTGGTAGAGCCGCTCGGCGCGCTCGTAGTACGGCTCGAGCGTCTCGTAGTCGATGGGCCACGCCGGCGACAGGCCGTCGGCGTGCTCGGTGGCCTGGAAATCTTCCCGCCGGAGGCGGTACAACACGCTGCCCCAGAACTTCGTGTTGCCGCCCACGCAGTAGTGGGTGTACGGCCGGAACGCCCGACCGTTCTCGTCGATCCAGTGCTCCGGAATACGGTAGCGAAGGTGCTTCCACACCGCGTCCGGATCCCAGTTCTCGTCCTCCCGAGGCACGAAATCGCCTCGCTCGAGGATCAAGATCCGGGCCGGCGTCTCCGCCAGCGCGTGGGCCATCGTCCCGCCGCCGGCGCCGCTGCCGACGATGACGATGTCGAAGTGCGGCGTCGATGAGGGCGAGGCCGGACTCACAGGTCCGCCTCCACCGGTGCCACCGCGAGCGGCCCCGTCCGCTCGAGGCTCGCGTAGATCCGATCCATGAGGCGCTGGTCCTCGATGGCACGCTCGAGGCTCATCTGCGGCACGTCGCCGTGGCGAATCGCGCGCAGGAAGTCGCGGTACATGGCTCGATAGCCGCGGATGTCGCGGAAGCCTGGGAGCACGACCCTCGGCCACCCCTTGCCTCGAATCAGGACGAACGCGCCGTTGGACTCGAAGGTGATGATGCCGTCGCGGCCGTACAGCTTCGACAACCGCAGCCCGTGCAGCAGCGAGGGAATCTCCCTGGAGTAGTACAGCGCGCCCACGGCCTCGTTGTCGTAGCGAAAGGCGACCAGCATGCTCTTGGCGCGGCGGTCGGGGCCGTCGCGCGAGACGGCGGGCCGATAGCCCTGGACGCCGGTGATCCGCGGCCCGAGGCTCCCGGCCAGGTGCAGCCAGTGGATCCCTTCCTCGAAGAACGCGTCGCCGCCCGCCATCGTCTCGTCGTTGCGCCAGTCGTCGGCGGTCTTGAGCCGCTTGGCGATCGTCTGGAAATGCGCGAAGACCATTGTCCCGATGGCACCGGTGGCCAGCAGACGGCGGAGGGCGATCGCCAGCGGCTTGTAGTGATCGTTCTCGCCCACCAAGACGACGCGTGCGGCGCGGTCGCGCGCCCGCAGCACGGTGCGATAGTCCTCCATCCGCGGGTAGGCGGGCTTCTCGACCAGCACGTGCTTGCCCGCCTCGAGCGCCTGCAGTGTGAGGTCGAGATGAAAGCGGGGCGGCACCGCGATGACGACGGCGTCGATGCGGGGATCCTCGATGGCGGCGGCGTACGAGGGGTAGCTCCCCGCGCCGCGACACGCACGGCAGCACGCCTCGGCCCGCGCTCTGTCGCGGCTGGCGTAGCTGCAGGCGATCTCGCCCTTGAAGGCCTTCAGGTGGCGGCTGTGGACCCGCGTAATGAATCCGCAGCCGAGGAAGGCGATGCGCACAGGTTCTCTCATCGAGCCATCGAGTGGAACCAGCCAGCCAAGGGGCTCTGCCCCTTGATATCCCGGCAGAGCCCCTTGGCTGGTTGCCAGTATTTCTTTGGCGCGCCCTGCGCGCGTAGGACCGCTATGCGGAGGGTACAACGGGAACACAATCCGCGTTCCGGGGCCGCATAGCGGTCCAATGATACCGGTGGAGCCGCCGCGGTAGAATAGGCGCGCCGATGACGATCGCCGGTGACACCGCGCGGCCCCGCGCCCGCGCACGATTGGCCGCGCTGCTGATCTGTGCGATCGCGGGGGGCTCGGCCGCTGCGGCCGGCCAGGATCCGGCAGGTCAGGCCCCGAGACGTCGGACCCGTGGCCCCGTCGTGCTGTCCGACGTGCTCACCCACTCGACGCTCGCTTCCTGCGCCATCGACGATGTGCGCGCCCCCAACGCGCGAACGACCGTCCGCGTCGCCACCTGGAACATCCGCGCCGCGCGCTCGGCGCCCGTGGAGGCGATCGCGGCCGACCTTCCGCTCGCACGGGCCGCATCAGCGGCGCAGGTCTGGGCCACCGCCAGCAGCGACCACCACGCGCTGCTGGCCGATCTGGCGTGGTGACGCGCCCACCGGCCCTGTTCGTCACCGCCCTCGTCCTGGCGGCTTCTGCGGCGGCCGCTCAGGGCACGCCGCCGCGAGGCGGGCCCGCCATCGACGGCCCCGCGCCGCCCGACGCGCCGGCGTCGGTCGCCCGCGACGCGTCGGGCCGGGCCACGCTGCGGGCCCATCGCGTGACCGAGGCGATCCGGATCGACGGTGTGCTCGACGAGCCGGTCTACGAGCGCATTCGGCCCATCGGCGACTTCACCCAGTACGAGCCGTTCAACGGTGCGCCTGCCACCGAGCAGACCGAGGTCTGGATTCTGTTCGACAGTCAGTCCCTCTACGTGGCCGGGCGGGCGTACGACAGCGCGCCGCCCGAGCGGTGGGTGCTGAACAAGATGCGGCGCGACATCCCGAACGTGTCGGCCAACGAGAGCGTGGCGTTCTCCCTCGACACCTTCAACGACAATCGCAACGGGTTCCTCTTCGAGCTCAACGCGCTCGGCGGGTTCCTCGACGCGCAGATCACCAACGAGGGCTTCCCGCCGAACCAGAATTGGAACACGGTGTGGGAAGGCCGATCCGGCCGCTTCGACGGGGGCTGGACGTTCGAGATCGCCGTGCCGTTCCGCTCGATTCGCTACCAGCCCGGCGTGCAGCAGGTCTGGGGCTTCAACATGCGCCGCGTCGTGCGGGGGAAGAACGAGGAGTCGCACATCGTGCCCGTGCCGGCGGCGATGGGGCAGCGCCGCGGCGTGATGCAGGTGTCGCTCAACGCGCCGCTCGTGGGCGTCGAGGTGCCCCCGGGCAGCCGCAACCTCGAGCTGCGGCTCTTCGGCATCGCCTCGCTGGCGACAGACGAGGCGACCGGCGTGCGCGACGTCGGCGACGGCGACGCCGGCCTCGACGTGAAGTACGGCGTCACGCAGAACCTGACGGCCGATCTGACCGTCAACACCGACTTCGCGCAGGTCGAGGTGGACGAGCAGCAGGTCAACCTGACGCGCTCCAGCCTGTTCTTCCCGGAGAAGCGCACGTTCTTCCTGGAGGGGCAGGGAACGTTCGACTTCGCGCGCGGCGCAGGGACGAACGTCGGCGGCGGCGACGTGCCTACCCTGTTCTTCAGCCGGCGGATCGGGCTGAACCGGGGCCAGACCGTGCCGATCGACGGCGGCGGACGCCTCACCGGCAAGGTGGGGCCGTACAGCATCGGCCTGCTCGACATCCAGACCGACGCCGCGCCGGCCGCGCGGGCGGTGTCCACGAACTTCGGCGTGGTGCGCGTCAAGCGCGACGTGCTGCGGCGCAGCGCCGTGGGCGTCCTGTACGCCGGCCGATCCCGATCGACGGTCGCGAGCGGGCGCAACGACACCTACGGCATCGACGGCACGTTCAGCTTCTACGACAACCTCAACGTCAACGCGTACGTAGCAGCCACCCGCACGCCCGGGCTCGTGGACCGGGACCTCAGCTACCTGGGGCAGTTCAACTACGCCGGCGACCGGTACGGCCTCGTCGTCGAGCGGCTCGTGATCGAGGAGCACTTCAATCCCGAGGTGGGCTTCGTGCGCCGCCCCGATCTGCGCAAATGGAGCGGCACGGCGCGGTTCAGCCCGCGGCCGTCGCGGCGGACGGCCATCCGGAAGTGGCTGTACGAAGCGGGCGGCAGCTACCTCGAGAACAACACCGGGCAGCTCGAGTCGCGCGCGCTGGCGGCCACCTGGGGCATCGACCTCCAGAACGGCGATACGCTGCGCGCATCGGCCACGCGGACGTATGAGCTGCTGGCGCGGCCCTTCCCCATTGCCGCCGGCGTCACGGTGCCCGTGGGCGGATACGAGTTCGACACCGTCCAGGTCCGGTACGGGCTGGGCCCGCAGCGGCGGCTGGGCGGCACCGCGACGATCGAGGTCGGCAGCTTCTACGACGGCGACAAGGTCTCGCTCGGCTTCAGCGCCGGGCGGCTCGAGGTGACCAACCAGCTCCAGCTCCAGCCGGGCGTGTCGCTCAACTGGGTGCGCCTGCCGTCGGGCGACTTCACCGCGCAGCAGGTGCAGACGCGGGCCGTCTACACGATGACGCCGCGGGCGTTCCTGGCCGCGCTGGTGCAGTACAACTCGGCGAACAGCTCGGTGGGCACGAACCTGCGGCTCCGGTGGGAGTACCGGCCCGGATCCGAGCTCTTCGTCGTCTACAACGACGAGCGCGACACGCGCGCCTCGGGGTTCCCCGAGCTCTCGAACCGCGCGCTCATCGTCAAGATCGCCCCGCTGCTGCGGTTCTGATGGTGAGCTGCGAGGCGTCGGGAGGTCCTCCGCAAGACCGGCTCCGCTCGTGGGAACATTCGGCTGCTTGCGACCGCTGAGGCCCGCTTCGCGCTTACGCGGCCTACGGTTTTGCTCGGGACATCCCCACGCCTCGCAGCATCTGGCCGGCCCTCCACATTCGCTGCGGCGGATACGCCCGAGAGCCCTTGCTACCCGTCGCGCAGCACGTCGCCGGATCGAGCCGGGCCGCGCGGCGGGCTGGCAACCACGCGGCCAGGACGCCCACGGCAACGAGGACCGCAGCCGCGCCGGCGAATGTCACCGGGTCGCGCGCCTCCAGCTGGAAGAGCAGCGCCTCCACAAAACGCGCCGCCCAGAGGCTGGCCCCCAGGCCCAACGCCAGGCCGGCCGCGATCAACACGGCATCGGCGACCACGCCGACGATCTCGTAGCGCGTGTGTTCATCCCTTCCCAGACGCACGCGCTGCCCGATCGGCTGCTCGCCCGATAAGAACCGGCGCACGAACGCTTCGTCCACGATGGCGACAGGAGGGCTGCCGACGCGGTCGCCGGCCTCGAAGTCCCGGCCGCTGCGCAGGGGTACCATGACCCGTTGGTGAGCAGCGCGAGGCTGCCGGGATCCCGCACGGGCAGCGGGCGCAGGATCAGGCTGCTGAAGATCGAGAACAGCGCGGTGTTGACGCCGATGCCGAGCGCGAGCGTGCCGATGGCCACGAGCGCGAAGCCCTGGCTCTTGCGCAGCCCGCGCAGCGCCGCACGCACGTCCTGCCACACTCCGTCGACCGTGCGAATCGTCCAGACGTCACGTGCATCGTCGACGGCGAGCGCGACGTTGCCGAGCGCCCGCCGGCTCGCGTGTGCGGCGTCCTCGGGCTCGAGGCCGTCACGCTCGAACGCGCCCTGACGCAGCGCGCGGTGCGCCTCGATCTCCTCCCGCAGCTCGGCCTCTCGACGCGACGACTGAAGAAGGTATCGCAGCCGGCGGAAGAATGTGTTCATGACGCCGAACCCCTATGTCGTCCCCAACACCTGCTGAATCGCTCCGACCATGCGGTCGAACTCGGCACGTTCGGCGGCGAGCTGCTTGCGGCCGCGGGCGGTCAGCGTGTAGTAACGCGCGCGGCGATTGTTCTCCGACGTACCCCACTCGGCCTTCACCCAGCCTTTGAGGAGCAGCCGCTGGAGCGCGGGATACAGCGCGCTCTCGCCGACGCGCAACACGTCGTCGGACGCCAGACGCAGGTGCTCGACGATGCCGTAGCCATGCTTGGCTCCGTTCATAAGCGTCTTCAGGATCAGGAGCTCGAGGGTGCCCGGCAGGAGATCGGAAGGAGTATTGGTGAGTCCCATCAGTCCTTGATGGGAGACTGTATCGGCGAGGGCGCCCCCATGTCAACTGCCATCAATGGGTGAGGGGGACAATCACGCGTCTTGCCTCGTGCCCAGGGGTCACGCGAAGGCCTGCGTCGGCGCTGTTAATCGCGGCCAGACCCGGTCGTCACGAGCGCTGCCCGCCGCGTGCTGCAGGCCGTCGAGTGGTAGCGAGGCGGTTCAATAGAAGTCATGCGCGTCGACGGCGGCGCCGCCCTCGATGCCCTGCAGCCGCTCGGCGCGGATCGACAGCACCCCGTCCTGCTGCTGCAGCACGCCCTCGACGAGCAGGAACGGGCGCGAGATCACGGTCAGCCGCTCGCGATCGAAGAGATCGGGACGGACGATCACGTTGGAGATCCCGGTCTCGTCCTCGAGCGTGAGGAACACGAAGCCCTTGGCCGTCCCTGGCCGCTGGCGCGTGATGACCATTCCCGCCACGCGCACGCGCCGCCCGTCGCGCGCCTGCGGCAGGTCCGTGGCGCGGAGCACGCCGCGCAGCGCCAGCTCCGGACGCCGCAGCGCCATCGGGTGCGGCCCGATGGTCAGCCCCGTGCCTGCGTAGTCCGCCTGGAGGCGCTCGCCGTCATTCATGGGCGCAAGCGGCGACGCGTCGCGTCCTCCTTCCCCCTGTCCCCTTCCCCCTTCTTCAAACAGTTCGCCCGAAGGGCGAACGGCCCGCTCCACCTGCCACAGCGCGCTCCGCCGCTCGTTGGTGAACGCATTCAGCGCCCCGATGTCCGCCAGCGTCGTCAGCTCGTCCCGCCGGAGGCCCGTGCGGCGGACGAGGTCCTCGATCGACGCGAACCGCCCCACGGGCCGGAGCGGCACGTCCCACTCGTGCGCGCAGGTGTTGCAGAAACAGGTGCGCGATGCGCGCGTGCTCCGCACCACCTCGATCATCGACTCGTCGTCCGAGCCGCACTTGGGGCACAGCACGGGAGGAGCCAGTGTCTTCGTGCGATCGAATGCCGCCATCGCCTGCCCCGCCTCCTTTCGCAAGCCGTTCACGTACATGAGCCCGAGACGGATGGCGCCGTCCTCCTCGACCCGACAGCGCCAGTCCGATTCCTGGACGTCGATGGGATGGAACCGCACGCCGCGGCGCTGCGCGTCCTTGACGAGCGAGGCGGGATGGTAGAACCCCATCGGCTGGTTGTTCAGCAGCGCCGTGTAAAACGCCGCCGGATAGTGCACCTTGAGATACGCGCTCGCGTAGGCCAGCAGCGCAAAGCTGGCGGCGTGCGACTCGGGGAACCCGTACAGCGCGAACGAGGTGATCGAGGTGATGATCCGCTCGGCGGTCTCGCCCGTGATCCCCTTCTTCGCCATGCCCTCCCGGAGCTGGACCTCGATCTGCCGCATGCGCTGCTCGGAGCGCTTGAAGCCCATCGCCCGCCGCAGCTCCTCGGCCTGGCCGCCCGTGAAGCCGGCAGCCACCATGGCCATCCGGAGCAGCTGCTCCTGGAACAGCGGCACGCCCAGCGTGCGCGCGAGCACCGGCTCGAGCGAGGGATGCAGCGGGACGACCGGCTCCCTCCCCGCGCGGCGGTTCAGGTAGGGATGCACCATGTCGCCCACGATCGGTCCGGGCCTGATGATGGCCACCTCGACAACCAGGTCGTAGAAGCAGGCGGGCTTGAGGCGCGGCAGCGTGGCCATCTGCGCGCGCGACTCCACCTGGAAGACGCCGATCGTGTCGGCCTGCTGCAGCAGATCGTAGACGGCGGGATCGTTCTGCGGCATGTGCGCCAGATCGAAAGGAGGCGGCAGGCAGTCGGCGGGAGACAGCGATTCGTTTGGGGGGCCTTCCTGCCTACTGCCGACTGCCGGCTGCCTGCTGTTGACCAGTTCAATGGCGTCCTGCAGGACCGCCATCATGCCGAGCCCCAGCA
The DNA here is from genome assembly GCA_016210845.1 of Acidobacteriota bacterium. GTDB lineage: Bacteria > Acidobacteriota > Vicinamibacteria > Vicinamibacterales > UBA2999 > JACQTK01. The sequence goes on from JACQTK010000252.1 coordinate 9,164, forward strand.
GGTCGACCTTGACGATGCCCATGTCGGCGCAGTCGTCCTTGTCCCACTGCACCACCACGCGGCCGGGCATGCTGGCCGGCTCGAGCGGCACGACGGCATCCAGCGCGCCCTGGCAGATCACCATGCCGCCGGAATGCTGCCCGAGATGCCGCGGCAGGTCCTGGATCCGCAGCCACAGCTCGGCGAACGTCCGCAGGCGCGGCATGTCCAGCGACAGGCCGGCGGCCGCGAGATTGCGCTCGAACGTCTCGTTCGGATCGGTGAACTCGAAGTGGTGCATCACCTTGGCCAGCCGGTCGATCTGCGCCTCGTCCAGCGACAGGGCCTTTCCCACCTCGCGCGCGGCGCTGCGGCTGCGGTAGGTGATGACGTTGGCGGTCATCGCCGCGCCCAGCCGCCCGTGCTTCTCGTACACGTGCTGAATCACCCGCTCGCGGCGATCGCCGCTCGGCAGGTCCAGGTCGATGTCCGGCCACTCCCCGCGCTCCTCGGAGAGGAACCGCTCGAACAGCAGGTCCATCGCAATCGGATCGACGGCCGTGATCCCCAGGCTGTAGCAGACGGCGCTGTTGGCCGCCGACCCGCGCCCCTGCACCAGGATGTCCTGCTGCCGGCAGTAGTTGACGATGTCCCAGACGATGAGGAAGTAGCCCGCGAGGTCGAGCTTCTCGATGAGATCGAGCTCGCGGGCGATCTGCGCGCGCGCCCGGTCGTGATACGGGCGGTACCGCTCGCGCGCGCCAGCCTCCGTGATGTGGCGGAGGAACGACATCTCGGTCTCGCCGTGCGGCACCGGATAGGACGGGAAACGGTAGCCGAGGTCGGCCATCGTGTACGAGAGCCGATCGGCGAGCGCCAGGCTGGCGGCGAGCGCCTCGGGGCGATCCGCGAAGAGCTGCGCCATCGCCTCGGGAGACTTCAGGTACCGCTCGGCGTTGCGCGCGAGCCGTCGCCCGGCGACGTCGAGCGTGGTGTGATGGCGCACGCACGTCAGCACGTCGAACAGCGGCCGGTCCGCAGGATTGGCGAAGCGGACGCCGTTGGTGGCCACGACAGGGACGCGAAACGCCTTCGCCAGCGCGTCCAGCGTCACATTGTCCGCCTCCTCGTCTCGGAGCAGATGACGCTGCAGCTCGACGTACACGTTGGAGCGGCCGAACAGCCCCACGAGCCGATCGAGCAGGCCGCCGACGCCGTAGCGGCGGGCGTCGAGCACCGGCCGGCCGGCCAGCGCTATCAGGCCCGCAGTCGATCCCTCGAGCTCGTCGAGCGCCAGCGCGCCTTCTCCCTTGGCCGAGCGCATCTTCATGCGCGTCACCAGGCGGCACAGGTTGCGGTAGCCCTCCTGTGTGGCGACGAGAACGGGCAGGCGCCATGTAGTAGGCAGTAGGCGGTAGGCAGTAGGCGGTGACGTGTTCAGCGGTTCTTGCTGCCTGCTGCCTACTGTCGGCTGCCTACGATCAATCGTCAGTTCCGCACCGATGATCGCGCGGAGGCCTGCCCGTGAGGCCGCCTTGTGGAACCGCGGAGCGCCGTACACCCCGTCGGCGTCCAGCAGCGCCAGCGCCGGATAGCCGAGCGCCGCGGCCCGCTCGACGAGCGTCTCGGGCAATGACGCGCCTTGCAGGAAGCTGAAGGCGGAGCGGGCGTGAAGTTCGGGGCACATCAGTCGTACACCCCCTCCACGAACCATTCACGCTCCGTCGTGTCCAGGAAGATTCGGTACAGGCCCCCATCCTCCAGCGCCACGTCCCACTCATCG
>JACQTK010000249.1 GCA_016210845.1 Acidobacteriota bacterium
ACGTGGGACGAGCGGTCGGCTCGCGACGCCGTCGAGCGCAGGCACGAAAGGGCGGGTAAGGCGGGTGGAGCGGGTAGGGCCGGTGGGGCGGGAAAGGCCTATCTCGCACGCAAGCGCGACCTGCTCGACGTCCAGCGCGTGCAGTTGAAGGCCGCGCGCGCCCAGGCCGATCGGCTCTACCGCACCATGGCGCGCCAGGCCAGCCGATCGCGCCGGCGCACCGCGACCGAGCAGGCGGTGCCCGGCTCGCGCCTGCTCCTCGATGCCGCGTTTCTGGTGCCCAGGCGACGGGCCGCCGCGTTCCGCTCCGAGCTTCGGCGCCACGCCCGCGCGCTTGCCGCATCCGGGCTTGCCGTCTCGCTGACGGGGCCGTGGCCGCCGTACAACTTCATCTGATGGGAAAGCAAGCCAGACGGAGCGGCGGACCTTCAGGTCCGCCTAGAACCGACGCGGAGCTGGTCCTCGACGCCGAGGAGGCCTCCCTCCTCGACATCGTCGACAACGTGCTGACCAAGGGCGTGGTCCTGAGCGGCGATCTGACGATCTCGCTCGCCCAGGTCGACCTGGTCTACGCACGTCTGTCGCTTCTGCTATGCGCGGCGGACCGCGTGCTGCCTGGCGAGCCCTCGGACTTCCTCGAGCGGCGGCAGGCTCGGCGGCGGAGGGCGGGTAGGGCGGGTAGGAGACGTGGGGCAGGTGCGTGAGCCTGTGCGTCTACGCGATCGCCGCCTCGAACGTCGGGAGGCTTGCCGTCAGAGGCCTGGCCGATGAGCGCCTGCAGGCCGTTGCCGTGGGCGCGATAGCGGCCGTCGTCGGCGAGGTGCCGCGGATCCCGCGTCCAACGGAGGAGCACCTGCGGCGGTACGATCGGGTCATCCGGACGCTGGCGGCGCGGGGCTCCGCACTGCTGCCCGCCCGGTACGGCACGCAGGTCGAGGATCTCGACGAGCTCGCGCTGGTGCTCGGCTCCCGCCAGGATTCTCTGCGTCGTCAGCTCAGGGCAGTACGCCATCGCGTGCAGATGACGGTGCGGATGACGACGTCGCCGATGACGTCTGTGGGGCGAGGAGTGAGAATGAAGACGGGCGCTGATTACCTGCGCCTGCGCGCGCAGCAGGCGGCGCAGGCCAGGTCCGTTCCGCAGTTCGATCCGCTGCGTGCGGCGGTGAGACGATGGGTCCGCGGGGAGCGCGTCGAGCGGCGTGGTGCCGTGGCGACCGTGTATCACCTCGTGCCGCGGCGCGCGGTCGATGCCTACCGGAGAGCCCTCGAGCGGGCCGCGCAGGAGGCCGGCATCCGTGTGATGGTGTCGGGCCCGTGGCCGCCGTACGCATTCGCGGCGACCTGGTGAGGCATGCCGAAGCGAGCGACATCCACCAAGACGCGTCCCCGAAGGCCGAAGCCACGGCGCAGCCTCGTCGCGAAGGCGGGGCCGCTCACCGTCTCCGAAGTCGCCGAGCTCGACGACCTGCGGCGCGAGCTCGAACGGACTGCTCGTGGGGCATCGCCCGTGCGATGGAACGCGGACCCCGACGAGGTGCAGCGCTCGGTCGGGAAGCTCGTGCTGACGCTCGTGGAGTTCATCCGCAGGCTGCTCGAGCGTCAGGCCATTCGGCGCATGGAGGCGGGCACGCTGACCGATCGCCAGACGGAGGACGTGGGCCGCGCGCTGATGCAGCTCGAGGAGACCGTGCGCGACATCGCCGCGAAGTTCGGCATCCCGCCGGAGGATCTCAACTTCGATCTCGGTCCGATCGGGAAGTTGATGTAAGAGTCGTGCCAGGCCGCGCCTGCAGCCCCATGGGCGTGGCCGCAAACCCCTCAGCGACGAAGAACCGTGCCGCGGTGTGGCTGACGGCGGGCTCGCCGTCGATCTCGACAATCAGCATGCCGCGGCGCCCTTCTTCGCGGGCCGCTGCCAGATGCCACAAGGCCCGCGCCACCTCGCGCCCCATCTGGGCGCGGCGCGGCTCAGCCTCGGGCAGGAACAGCCGCAGCTCACGCTCGCCGCGGCGGAGATACGCGGCGGCTGCCCCATCGACCAGCACCACACGGGCGCCTGCCGTCCGCGTCGGGCCTCGCCCCATGTCCTGTGGGCCGGAGCCGAGTGCCGCGTCCTGCGCAGCGGTTCCCGGGACCTCGGGCCATCTCACGACGGTCCCGTACGGGTTCGCGGGGTCGGTGGCGGCCAGCACCGCCGTTCGCGGCGTCTCCGGCGCATCGCGGAGCGAGCGCAGGAGCTCGACGCCCGTCGGCTGGGCGAACTGCGCCGCGCCGAGCCCGGCCACGAAATACCCGCGACGGATGCGGCCAGCGTCCTCCATGGCCTTGAGCACCTGGTAGACGGGGGTAAAGCCGCCCGCCATCGACTCCGACGCCGCCGTCTCGCGCGTCACGAGTCCGTGTCTCGACAGCAGCTGCTGCGCCATGGCGGCGGCCCACTCGGTCGCGGATCCCGCGGCGGATCCGCTCTGCGGGACCCTCTCTCCGTACGCCGACGGGACGAGCGACCAGCGCCCTTCGGCGGTGGGCGGCACCAGCCGCCGCGAGCGGAACGCGGTGCCAGGGGCGGCGGACGCGGGCCGCTGCGCCGTTGCCGCTCGTCGGGTGCGCGCGTCGTCGGCGCGCAGGTAGGCGCGCAGCGGGTGCAGCGTGTCGTTGGCGACCACGCCCTTCCAGACGAGATCCCACAGCGCCTCGACCGTCTCACCGGGAAACCCGTGGCCCGAGGCTTCATGGATCGCGCCGAAGAACGAGGCGCCCCGCTCGCGGAGGAAGGAGACGATGGCGGCCTCGCGGCGATCGAGGCCGGGGTCCTCGACGGGGCGGCGCAGGCGAGCGAGATGATCCGTCAGGTACAGCGCAATGCGGCCATCCCGCTCACCGAGCCGCTCCACGCCCACCCACGTCACCTCTCCGGCCGCCATCAGCGTGTCGAGCATGCCAGGCTCGAAGTCCTCGACGCGCGCGGGCAGCACCTGGTCCTCGAGGACCGACGCCGGAATCGCGGCACCTTGCAGCTGCTCGACCGCGTCGAGCAGCGCTTCGAGCCCCCGGCGGCCGGAGCCGATGCCGTGCCACGACACCAGGAACCGTCCGAGCGCCTCGGCGTCGACCGGCTCGATCTCCTGGCGCAGCGCGGCGAGCGAGCGGCGGCGCAGGCTCCGCAGGACGTCGCTGTCGATCCACTCGCGCTCCGTCCCACCAGGGCGGAACTCGCCTTCGATGAGACGGCCGCTCTCGGCCAACCGGCGGAGGAGCGTCTCAGCCAGGGCCGCGCCCAGGCCGTACCGCGCGGCGAGCTCGTGCGCGGTGAAGGGGCCGTGCGATCGCGCGTAGCGCAGCACCAGATCGCCCGAGGGGTCCCCCACGGGCTCGAGCAAGGCCTCGGGCAGCCCCGCGGGCAGCGGCACGCCAAGGGCGTCGCGATATCGGGCGGCGTCCTCCACCGCGGCGAGGCGCGGCTGGCCGGCGATGGTGAGCCGCACAGCTCGTCCGGCGCGCAGGAGCGCGTCGACCGACGCCCGCGGATCGGGCAGCGCGCTGCGCGCCTCGATCTCGGCCGGCGTGAGATCGCCGATGCGGATCAACAGGTCGTGCAGGGCGTCGAGGCTCCGCACCTTGTACCTGTCGTCCAGGTGCTGGAGCTGCCGCTCCACGGCCGCCAGGGCGCCAGGGTCGAGCAGCTCGCGCAGCTCGGCGTCGCCGAGCAGCTCGCGCAGCTGCGCCTGATCGACCGAGAGCGCCTGAGCCCGGCGCTCGGCCAGCGGAGCGTCGCCGTCGTAGATGTAGTTGGCCACGTAGCTGAAGAGCAGCGAGGCCGCAAACGGCGACGGCGTGCGGGAATCGAAGGCGGTCACCCGCAGCGCGTTGGTCGAGATGCGGCGCAGCGTCTCGACGAGCGCGGGCATGTCGAAATGGTCGCGCAGCAGGTCGCGGTACGTCTCGAGCAGCACCGGAAACGATCCGAAGCGCGACGCCACGGCCAGCAGATCCGCCGCCCGCTTGCGCTGCTGCCACAGCGGCGTGCGGCGTCCCGGTCGTCGCCTCGGCAGCAGCAGCGCCCGCGCGGCCGTCTCGCGGAAGCGCGCCGCGAAGAGCGACGTCGCCCCGATCTGCCGCAGGACGAGACGGTCGACCTCGTCGGCGTCGGGAAACAGCCACGCGGGATCGGGCGGGCGTTCCACCTCGGGGAATCGCACGACGAACCCTTCGTCGCCCCACAGCACCTCGACGTCGAGGCCGGTTCGGTCGCGGATGTCCGCGCGCGCGGCCATCGCCCACGGTGCGTGGATGCGGCTGCCGAGCGCCGAGAGGAGGCAGACGCGCCAGTCGCCCAGCTCGTCGAGGCACCGCTCGACGACGACCGTGCGATCGTCCGGTACTGCGCCAGAGGCCGCCTGATCGTCGAGGTACCGCACCAGCGCTTCGGCGGCCAGGCGGTCGAGATCGTGCTGGCGCACGAGTCGATCCACGGCGGCCGCCCGCGGCATCTCGCGCAGCTCGCGAACCAGCGCCCCGATTGCGTAGCCGAGCTCCACGGGTCGGCCCGCCCGGTCGCCGTGCCAGAAGGGCATCTTGCCCGGCTGGCCGGGCGCCGGCGAGACGAGCACGCGATCGTGGGTGATCTCCTCCACGCGCCACGTCGACGCGCCGAGCGTGAACGTCTCGCCCACCTGGGTCTCGAACACCATCTCCTCGTCCAGCTCGCCGACGCGCGTGGGGCGATCGGCCCCCGCCAGGAACACGCCGTAGAGGCCGCGGTCGGGAATGGTGCCCGCGTTGGCGATGGCCACGCGCTTGGCCCCCTCCCTGCCGACGACCCGATGGTGGACGCGGTCCCAGGTGATCCGCGGACGCAGCTCTGCGAACTCGTCGGAGGGGTACCGGCCCGACAGCATGTCGAGGACCCCGTCGAACATGCGCCGGCTCAGGTCGACGTAGGGCGCGGCCTGGCGGATCGTCGCGAACAGATCGTCCACGCTCCAGCCGTCCACGGCCGCCATGGCGACGATCTGCTGCGCCAGAACGTCGAGCGGGTTGCGCGGGTAGCGCGTCGCCTCCACGTCGCGTGCGTGCATCGCCCGGGCCACGGTGGCGCACGCGACGAGGTCGCCGCGAAACTTCGGACAGATGATCCCGTCGCTCACCGCGCCCGTCCGATGGCCGGCGCGGCCGATCCGCTGGAGCCCGCTCGCGACCGACGGCGGCGCCTCGATCTGGATCACGAGGTCGACGGCCGCCATGTCGATGCCGAGCTCGAGCGACGAGGTGGCGACGAGCCCGCGAACGCGTCCCGCCTTGAGGAGATCCTCGACCTCGCGCCGGGCCTCGCGCGCGAGCGAGCCGTGGTGCGCGCGGACGAGCGGCTCGCCAGCCAGCTCGTTGATCGCCCCAGCGAGCCGTTCGGCCAGCCGTCGGCTGTTGACGAAGAGCAGCGTCGACCGATGCTGGCGAATCAGCTCCAGCAGCCGCGGATGAATCGAGGCCCAGATCGATCGGGGGGCCGCACGGTCCGAGCGGTCCGCCCGATCGGCGCGCTCCACGTCTTCGACGGGCACCTCGATCCGCAGGCTGATGGCCTTCGGATCCGAGGCGTCCACGACGGTGACGGGGCGATACACCGTGGACGTCCGCGTCGCGGCGAACTCGTCGTGGAGCTCGTCCTCGACTTCCTCGAGCGGCACGGCCCTTCGTCGCGTGGTGCGGTCGAGCCGTCCGGCACGGTGCGCGGACGCCCGCCGGCGCTCCGCCCCGCCAAGGAAGCGGGCCACCTCGTCGAGCGGGCGCTGGGTGGCGGACAGGCCGATGCGCTGCAACGCCTGGCTGGCGCCCCGGGGCGAGGCCAGCCGCGCCCTGCGCAGGGCCTCCAGCCGCTCCAGCGAGAGGGCCAGATGCGCCCCGCGCTTCGTCGGGACGAGCGCATGGATCTCGTCGACGATCACCGTGTCCACCTGCGCGAGCCGTTCGCGGGCGTTCGACGTCAACAGCAGGAACAGCGACTCGGGCGTGGTGATCAGGATGTCGGCCGGCTCGCGCAGGAACCGCTGGCGCTCGCCTGCGGGCGTATCCCCCGTGCGGATGGCGATCCGGGGGGCACCCGCAGGCACGCCGAGCGCACGGGCGGCCTCGGCGATGCCCGCCAGCGGCGCGCGCAGGTTGCGCTCGACGTCGACGGCCAGCGCCTTGAGCGGCGAGACGTACAGCACGCGGCACCGCGCATCGGGCGGAGGCGGCGGCTCGAACATGAGCCGGTTGAGACACCAGAGGAACGCCGCCAGCGTCTTGCCGCTGCCCGTGGGCGCGAGCACGAGCGTCGAATCGCCCCGCGCGATGGCGGGCCATCCCAGCTGTTGCGGGCGGGTGGGCGCGGGAAAGGCGCCCGCGAACCACTCGCGGACGGCGGGATGGAAGGTACGTAACGTTTCGCGCGGCGCCGTCGTAGACTCCCTGTAACTTCCCCTATAACCTATAACCTGCGGGGATCAGAATGGGTGACGCCGGAGAAGGCCTCGTCGACGCGGAGTCCCGCCTTGCCGAGCGCCTCGAGGAACGGGAAGAAGAAAAGAAGCGGGCCCGCCAGATCGCCAGGAGCGGCGACCCTGAGCGCGCCCGCCAGATCGAGTCGTTCCGCCTGGCGCGGACCGAGATGCAGCGGCAGCTCGATCTCGCCACGCAGCAGGCCCGCCGCCAGCAGCTCAGCCAGGCCATCGCGGAGCTGGATCGCCGCATCACGCAGCTTTCGCAGTGAACCTACGCGGACCCTGGTTCAGTAGGTTCAAGCGGTTCAAGGGGTTCAGAGGTCCTGTTCAAGGGGTTCAGGGGGTTCATGTTCAGTACGTTCGCCGACGTGGCATGCTGAACATCCTGAACGGGAACTCCTGAACAGGACCTGCACCCAGTGCACCTGAACCTACTGAACCGGTGATAGCCCTCGAGTATCACGCCGCCACCAAGCATCATTTCCACCGCTTCGCACGGTCGCTGGGGTACCTCGATTGGGCCACGCAGCCCGACCCGTTCCGCCGGTATGCGGGTGCGCCGCTCCGCGAGCTTCCGCGGGCGGCGCTCGCCTCCGACGTGCCCTACGCCGCGCTCTTCGACGGCACCGCCGCGCCGCATCCCATCGGCCTCGCGTCGATTGGCGAGCTGCTGCGTTGCTCGATGGGGCTCTCGGCGTGGAAACAGTATGGGACCTCACGTTGGGCGCTCCGCGTCAATCCCTCCAGCGGCAACCTGCACCCCACCGAGGCGTACGTCGTCTGGGACGGGCGGGTGTGCCACTATGCGCCGCGCGAGCACGCGCTCGAAGAGCGGTGCGTCCTCGACGAGGCGGCCGCGTTCGAGACCGGGTTCCTGGTCGGCCTGACGTCGATCCCTTGGCGTGAGGCCTGGAAGTACGGCGAGCGCGCGTTCCGCTACTGCCTGCACGACACGGGGCACGCCATTGGAGCCCTCCGGCTCGCGGCGGCGATGCTCGGATGGCGCCTGGCGCTGCTGCCGCAGTGGTCCGACGCCCAGGTGACCGCGCTGCTGGGCGTCGACCGCGGAGACGACGACGCTGACGCCGAGAGGGAAGAGCCCGAATGCCTGGCCGTGGTCACGGCGGGCGAGCTGGGGCCGTGGCTCGATCTCGATCCCACGCCACTCGTTGCCGCGGCCGGGCGGGCGGCGTGGCAGGGCCGTGCCAACCGGCTCAGTCCCGAGCGCGTGGAGTGGCCCATCATCGACGAGGCGGCGAATGCGACACGGTGGCCGGGGAGTGCGACCTCGCGTCATGTCGGTGCGACCTCGCATCCAGTCGGTGCGACCTCGCCTCACGTCGGTGCAACCTCGCGTCATGTCGGTGCAACTTCGCACCAGGTCGGTGCGAGTTCACACCGGGTCGGTGCACGCGAACTGATCCTGCAGCGTCGCAGCGCCCTTGCGTTCGATCCTCGCGGGGTCCTTCGCGGCGACGTGTTCCATGCGATGCTGCGGCGGCTCCAGCCGAACGCGCCGCCCTGGGATGCGATTGACTGGCCCCCGCACGTCCACCTGGCGATGTTCGTGCACCGGGTCGAGGGTCTCGCGCCCGGGGTGTACGCGTACCTGCGCGATCGGGCCGTCGTGGACGAATGGAAGGCTGCCATGCGCCCGGACTTTCTCTGGGAACAGGTCGGCGCCAACGAGGGACTGTTCCTGCTGGTGCCGATCGACTGCCGCCGCGCGGCGAACCGCGTGAGCTGCGATCAGGACATCGCCGAAGACGGGTTCTTCAGTCTCGGCATGCTGGCCCGCTTTGCGCCCGTGCTGCGCGATCGCGGGGAGTGGTGGTATCGACGCGTGTTCTGGGAATGCGGCCTGATCGGCCAGGTCCTCTACCTGGAAGCCGAGGCGGCGGGCGGGCGCGCAACCGGGATCGGATGCTTCTACGACGATCCCATGCACGACATTCTCGGGCTGTCTGGCCACGACTGGCAGAGCCTCTATCACTTCTCCATGGGCGTGCCAGTGGAGGATACGCGCCTGATGACCGAGCCCGGGTACTCATGGGAAGCCACGAAGATCGCGAAGACGGGATAGCCACGAAGATCCCAGCGCGGCGAAGCCGCAACCACACGCCGCGCTGGGATCAAGAACCTGTATCTGCTAGCGTCACGAAGAC
>JACQTK010000250.1 GCA_016210845.1 Acidobacteriota bacterium
CGCGACTGCCTCGCGACGCTGCTGGATATGGCCGGCCTGACGGCCGTCACGCGTCCCGAACCGGAGGGCCTGGACCGGATGCTGACGCAGGGCAAGCCCGTGCGGCTGCGCATGTTCGCGCGCAAGGTGGCGAGCAACGGCCTGGGCGTCAACCGGGACGCGAACCGGGAGTCTACCGTTCGCCCGGCCGCGCCGCTTCGTTCGGCTGAAGCCGCGCTGCGCGAGTACCACGGGCGTCGAGCGCCTGGGATCCCGGTGCGCCTTCGCGCCAGCTGGCTTCGGTGTGCGCGCCGGCGCGGGCTGCTCGCGCACCGGTTTGAGCGGCTGATAGAAGAGCTGCGCGGAACGGATCCGCGCGGAAACGAGCGCGCACGCTGAAGCGTGCGCTCTACCGGTGGATGAGTCATCCCCCTGTAGAGCGGCGGCTTTAGCCGCCGCGACGAGGGTCATGGACAAGAACGCGCTGGAGGACATCGCGCGACGGCTGCTGCGTCGTGTGATTGCGAGCGGCGGCTCGGGCGACGGACACGCCCTGCTGGATCATCTGCTTTCAGGATGCGAGGACACCCCTGCCCCTGTGGAGCCCGCTCCGGCGCCGGACGACCCGCCTGAGACTGCCGATCGGTTGCAGGCGGTCATCATCTGGACGGCCGACCAGCCACTGCTGCCCGGGCGTTCGTACCTGATGCGAATCGGCGCCCAGGTGGCGACAGCCACCGTGGCGCCGCTGAAATGCGAGGTCAACGTCGACACGCTCGAGCACGTCGCCGCGCGTCAGCTCGCCCGACACCGTATCGGCGTGGCCGATCTCGAGCTGGACGCGGCGGTCGTGTTCCAGCCCTACGAGCGAAACCGTGAGCTCGGCTCGTTCCTGCTGATCGACCGCGTCACGAGCGAGGCGGTTGGCGCCGGACTGCTTCGCTTCGCCCTGCGCCGGTCGCAGAGCCTGCAGTGGCAGCCGCTCGACCTCGACAAGCGCGCCCGCGCCGCGCTGAACGGCCACACCCCCTGCGTGATCTGGTTCACCGGCCTGCCAGCCGCGGGCAAGTCGACGATTGCGAATCTGGTCGAAAAGCGGCTGCACGCGCTGGGCTGCCACACCTACCTGCTCGACGGCGACAACGTGCGGCACGGCCTGAACAAGGACCTGGGCTTCACCGCGGCAGACCGCGTGGAGAACATCCGCCGGCTCGCGGAAGTCTCGCGGCTGATGGCGGATGCCGGTCTCATCGTCCTGGTGTCGGCCATCTCGCCGTTTCGGACCGAGCGGCGCATGGCGCGCGAGCTGATGCCGCCAGGCGAGTTCGTCGAAGTGTTCGTGGATGTCCCGCTGGAGGTGGCCGAAGCGCGGGACCCCAAGGGCCTTTACAAGAAGGCCCGCCGCGGGGAGCTGCGAAACTTCACGGGACTCGACTCGCCGTACGAAGTACCCAGCGCGCCGGAGCTGCGAATCGACACCACATCGGCCTCCCCCGAGCAGGCAGCGCAGCTCGTGATCGACCGGCTGCGGGCCGCAGGTGTCGTTCGCGTGTGAGTGCGTGCGGCGCAACTCGCGCCGGGCGAGCGTCTGCGCTCACGTAGAATAGGCGGAATGGGAGAAGTCCAGGAGCCGAACGCGACATCCACAGACGACGCACGACGCGTCCGCGACCAGTACATGAGCGTCCGGAACGAGGCCAGGACCGGCATCGAGCTCTACTCGAGCAGGAGCCCGGTGCCCGCGGACGCGCCGGTTTACGTGTTCCAGCACACGATGAAGACGGGAGGCACGGCGGTTCGGGCGCTGATCTACTCCAACCTCTCGGCATCGGCCGCGTACGAGGCACACGACGCGCCGAAATCGGCGAAGCACGGCGGACTGGCGGCGTGGTACCGCGACTTCGTGGAACGCGTGAATCCCGCCGAACGATCGCGTCTGCTGTGGGCCGTCGGTCATACTGCCGTACATATCGCGCCGTTCCTGGGGCGGCCGGCGCGAATCGTGTCCGTCGTGCGGGAGCCCGTGGATCGGGTCGTGTCGCGTCATTGGTTCGCCGGCCGCTTGACGACGACCGGCGTCCGAACGGAGCTCATCGAGAAGCTGTGGCAGATCTACGAGTCGCCGCAGACGGTCGGGCGGAGGTGGCACCTGGGGTACTCGAACTTTCAGAGCCAGTCGATCCTGGCGCCGTATTACGACGTCACGACGCTCCCGGTGTCGAAGGGCCCCTCGGCGGATGCCGACCTGTGGCGGACGCGGCTGCTGGAGCTCGTCGAGAAGTCCTGTGTTCTCCTCGTTCAGGACCGGTTGGACGAAGGAACCCGGTGGTTCGGTGCCCAGCAGCAATGGCGGGTGACGGCGCTCCCGAAGATTCGCGTCAATCGCGGACGTCCGGCCGTGTCCGACCTGGACCCCGATCTGCGCGCCGTCATAGGGGATTACAACTGGCTCGACACCGAGTTGTACGCCCACGCCGTGCGGCGCCACGAGCGGCGCGAGGCGGCCGCCAGCCGATGAGATTCCTGCTGGTTGCCAAGCAGGAAAAGAACGTTGCCGCGTACCTCGAGACGCTGCGGTGTCTGACCGCGCGCGGCCACGACGTCACCGTGGCCGTCCAGGAGCGCGACGACGCCCGGGATCGGCGGCTGGAGGCCGTCGTCGGCTCGGAGCGGTTCCGCATGGTGCCCTGTCCGCCCGACCGCATCGACGTCTGGGCGGAGCATGCAGCCTTGGTGCGGCGGCTGCGTGATTGTCTCCAGTACCTCCGGCCGCCCTTCAAGGAGTCGCGCGCCCTGCAGACGAGGGTCTTTCAGAAGCTTCAGGGGGAGCTGGGAAGCCGAGTCGACGGTGCCGCACTGGCTGGCGGCCTCGACGTTCTCTCCAGCGCGCAGATCGATCGGCTCGAGGCCGTGCTGCGGCTTGCGGAGCACAGCCTTCCCACCTCGCCGCTCTTCGACGAGCTGGCGCGGTCGCAGCGTCCGGATGCCCTGCTGGTGTCGCCGCTCATCCACTTCGGATCCGCGCAGGCCGACATCGTCGCCAGCGGCCGCGCTCTGGGCGTCCCGGTGTGGATGCTGCTCTTCAGCTGGGACAACCTCAGCACCAAGGGCTGCATGCACGTCCCGCCCGACCTGATCTTCGCGTGGAACGAGCGACAGCGGGTGGAGGCCGAGCAGCTTCACGGTTTTCCGCCTTCGCGCGTGGTCGTCGTGGGGGCGCCGCGCTTCGACGAGTTCTTCGCGCTGCGCCCCGCGCTGACACGTGACGAGTTCCACGCGCCGCTCGGCCTCGACGCGTCGAAGCCGACGCTGCTGTACCTCTGCTCGTCTCGACTGGTGGCCCCGTGCGAGCTCGAGTTCGTGCGGCGCTGGCTGGGCGCGCTCCGCACGCGGCGGTCGGATGTCCTTCGCGAGTGCAACGTGGTCATCCGGCCGCACCCTGATATCGACCTGCTCCCCGAGAGCACGGCGTACGAGCGACACCGGTGGCCCGCACGTCCCGGGTTTGGCGCGCACGTCGTCAGACCATTCGAGGATCCGCGTGCGATCGTCGTGCGGACGTCGTACAGGGATCCGAGGGGATTGTACGAGTCGCTCGTGCACAGCACGGCGGTGGTCGGCCTGAATACCACGGCAGAGCTCGAGGCGGGCATCGTGGGCCGGCCGGTGTTCACGGTGCTGCCTGGAAGCGGGCTCGGCGGGCAGCAGGCCACGGTGCACTTCCACTACCTGACTCGTGAGCATGGGGGATTCGTCTCGGTGGCCGCCGGTCTCGAGGAGCACGTCGAACAGGTGGAGGCCGCGCTCGTGGCGGGCGTCGATCCGGCGCCCATCAGGTCGTTCATCGAGTCGTTCCTGCGGCCGCACGGCATTGACCGCCCGGTCGCGCCGCTGCTGGCCGAGGCGCTCGAGGCGCGCGCCTCTTCAGGTGGTTGTAGCGCGGGGGCTTTAGCCCCCGCGGCGGCGACCCCGCGCAGGCTGAAGCCTGCGCGCTACAGCAACGTCAATGACACGTTACCTCTGCCCGAGCCGGACGCATCGCACTCAGGGGACGTCCCGATCGTGCCGCTGGCGTACCGGAAGCCGCGGATCCTCGTACACGCCGTGCCGGCCGCAGGGCTGCGCTTGGTCGACGGCGCCGTCCCGCTCGATCGCGGGACGGTGAAATGGCTGGAGCGGTCGGTGCGGGTCGGCGACGTGGTGTACGACGTCTATGCCGGCTGGGGCCCGTACGCGTTGGTTGCCGCCAAACGGCGCGGCGCCGTCGTCGTGGCCTTCGAGCCGGGCTACCAGGTGTACGGCACGCTCTGCGAGAACCTCCAGTTGAACGCGTGCCACACGTCGGTGGTTCCGGTTCCGCTGGCGCTGGGCAATCGAGACCGGCTCGTGGAGTTGAAGTACAAGCGCACTCGGCCGGGAAGCGAGCGCCACGCGCTGCAGCGGCGGCGGTGGCGTCCGCGGCCGGTTCACGTCGGGGCGTCATACCTGCAGCCCGTGTGCGCGGCGCGGCTCGACACCGCCGTCGAGCAGTACGGTTTGCCACCGGCCAACCACCTGCGCCTGTCGCCCAGGCGTGTTGGCGACATCATCGAGGGCGCCTCGCGCACCCTGACGCATCAGGCGTTTCGGAGCCTGTGGCTGGAGGTGGCGCTCGGCGATGAGGCCGCAGTTGTCCAGCGGTTCGAGGCGCTCGGGTTGCGCCCCGCCATGCGAAAGGAGCGGCGGCGATCCGTGCAGATGGTCCTGGAGAGGGAACCCCCACGCGCACGCTGAAGCGTGCTTGATCGCGCACGCTGAAGTGTGCTTGATCGCGCACGCTGAAGCGTGCGCTCTACAGGTGGATAAGCTATCCCCTGCAGGGCGGCGGCTTTAGCCGCCGCGATCGGAGCTTTAGCCGCCGCGATCGGGTTTCAGCCGCCGCCGCTCGTGGGTCCCGAACTGAGTGGTGAGCTGTCTCGCCTCAGGCGTGGGAAGCTCGAACGCGAAGTGCGCAGCGACGTCCGGCGGCGCGAACCGCAACCCCTGAGCCTCGAGGTGCTCGCGGTACATGACGCACGCGATGACGTCGTCACGGCACGTCATCTTCGTCTTGCCGCGCCACACGATGCTGTCGCGCGGGAGGGTCGACGTCGCCCGCAGCAGGGCCGTCGAGCGGAGGCAGAAGCCGCTGTTTCCCACACGATACGGCGTTCCCGTATGACCGGGCGGCCATGGGGCGCCGATGTAGTCGTACTCGAGCCACGTGTCCTCCCACGCCGCCGCGTTCACGATGCGACTGTCGCCCTGAACGGTCAGGCAGTGGCTGGTCGAGATGTACGTGTGCAGCTCGGCCAGGCAGAACTGGTTGTAGCCCTTCAGCGACAGCGGCGGGATTTCGATCCATTCAGCACGCTCGTACAGATCGGGCCGCACGTGTGCCTTCGTTGGAGAAAGGAACAGCACACGCCCGAACGCCGCACGCGCGGCGGCCTCCGCCAGCGAGCGTTCCGTCGCGGCAGGATTGTGCGTGCCGTCGATGGCGACCAGCGTCACCCGGGGAAGTACCCGCACGAACTCGCATGCTATCGTACGCGGAGCTGATGCCCACGAAATCGGAACGAGCGGAGGGCCTCGTTCAGAGGCTCGGCCAGCTGGTCTCGCGCCGGCCGCTGACGGTCGACATCGTGACCGGCCGGGCGTCGGCCAACTTTCCGCCGTCGGCGGGCCAGGCGCTGGCTCGGGAGCTCGCGCCGGGCGGTGCGGCCGTGACGTTGCGCGATCTCACCGAGGCGCAGGCGCCGTGCGCAGCCGACGTGGTGCTCCTGCTGGGCCATGTCCATCGAGAGGAAGTGGAGTATCTCACCGCATTACGGGAAAGTGGGTACGCCGGCGTGGTGGTGGCGTGGCTCTGGGACAACCATCATGCGAGGGCGCGCAATCGGCCCGTCGCGGCGCTCGTGGACGTCACGATCGCCGCGCACGACTGCCACGCGGGATATCTGGCGAAGCATTCGGTGTTATTCCGCTCGGTGATGTTGGGCACAGCCCAGTGGACGCGCGAGGAGGCCTGCGGTCTCTGGGCGTCGGTCGACACGGCAGCGGCTCGATGTCCCGACCTGTACGGGGGGTTCGGCCGCTACAAGGGATCGGAGCGAACGGCCCGTGTCGAGCAGCTCATCGCAACAGGGCGGTATCCGGCGCTCTCTTTCGTCGACGGCGACAGGAGTCCTGGCTACTTCCCCTACTTCAGGTTGTCGAGCGAAGAGAAGTTTCACCACTGGGCGCGATATGCGGTCTCGCTGTGTCTGCCGTACCGCGACGATCTGGGCCTGCGGTTCTTCGATGCCTGGCTGACGGGGCAGATTCCGGTGGTCACGCCGGACATCGCGGAACTGCGCTCGGACTGGGCACAGGAGTGTCGCGATCGGCATTTCGTCGTGGCCGCGAGCTACGACCGGTCCGACATCGACGCCGCGCACGAACGGGCGCTCGCGCTGTTCAGGGCGGGAGGGAGCGAGGCCCAGCA
>JACQTK010000254.1 GCA_016210845.1 Acidobacteriota bacterium
CCAGATCTGGCACCCGGAGACAGGCGAGCTGCTCTTCCGCAGCTCGGAGGCGGAGCGACGTCCCGTGCCCGAGAGCCAGGCGTTGGCCGCCCAGGCCAGCGGCACCATTGTCATCGTGCCGACCGACACGGTGCCCGTGCGGGTCCTGAGCCGCCGCGTCAGCATCGGGCGCGAGCCGCCGGCCGACGTGCTGCCCCCCATCCCCGTGGTCATCCAGGTCGCGCGGTTCGAGACGCAGATGCGGCAGGGGCTGAGCCAGCTCGTGCAGCTGCTCGTGCTTGGACTGCCGCTGGCCGTCACGGTCGCCGGGCTCGGCGGCTATACGCTGGCCCGCCGTGCGCTGCGGCCGATCGAGCGCATGACGGAGCGCGCGCAGTCCCTGACGGCGGAGCGGCTCCACGATCGGCTGCCGGTCCACAACCCCGCGGACGAGATGGGGCGCCTGGCCACGGTGTTCAACGAGACGCTCGGCCGCCTGGAGGCATCGTTCGACCAGATGCGCCGGTTCACCTCCGACGTGTCTCACGAGCTGCGGACGCCGCTCACGGCCATCCGCAGCGTGGGCGAGGTCGGCCTTCGGGAGCACCGCGACGACACGGCGTACCGCGGGATCATCGGCAGCATGCTGGAGGAGGTGGATCGTCTCGCGAGCCTGGTGGATCGGCTGCTGACGCTGTCGCGCGCCGAGAGCGGCGAAGAGCGTCTGACCGTCGAGGACGTCGACCTGCTGGAGCTGGCCGAGAACGTCGCCGGGCACCTGGGCGTGCTGGCCGAGGAGAAGCGCCAGTCGATCGTCGTCGAGCACGCCGGCGCCCCGCACGTGTCCGCCGACCGGCTCGTCCTGCGGCAGGCGCTGATCAACCTGGTCGACAACGCGATCAAGTTCAGCCCTGCGGGCGGCCGGATCGGGATTCGCGTGGCAGAGGCGGACGGCGACGGGATCGTGGACGTGATCGACAGCGGCGACGGGATCGATCCGGTCTCGCGCCAGCGGATCTTCGATCGCTTCTACCGGTCGGGGAGCGCGAAGGGTCAGACGTCCGGCGCGGGGATCGGGCTGTCGATCGCCAAGGGGGCGGTGTAGGCCAACGGCGGCCGGGTGACGCTCGAAGCCTCGCACGGCGGCGGCAGCACGTTCCGGATTGCGCTGCCGCGCGTGACGCCCGTCCCACGCCGCGCCGCGGTGTGACGCGTTCGCTGGCCCTGGGGTCGCGCACGCTCAAGCGTGCGCTCTACAGGTGGAGGACCCCTGCCACCTGTAGAGCGGGGGCTTTAGCCCCCGCGATCGGCGGCGTCAGCCGCCGCGCCGGGCGCGGCCCTGCGACGGCCTTCGGTGCAGCGGCGTCGGCGGCGCAGGCTGCGGGCGGCGCACGAGGCCCAGCAGCGGCTCGCCCTGGAGGCGCACGAACGCTGCTGCCGCCTCGTTGTGCCGCGCACGAACCCGCTCGAGCAGCGACGCGAACTCGGCGGTGCCGCGGAGCGGCTCGAGCCAC
Source organism: Acidobacteriota bacterium (assembly GCA_016210845.1). GTDB lineage: Bacteria > Acidobacteriota > Vicinamibacteria > Vicinamibacterales > UBA2999 > JACQTK01. The sequence goes on from JACQTK010000254.1 coordinate 1,494, forward strand.
GCGTCCTGCACCATCGCCGGATAGCAGCAATACCCGCCATCGACGACGCGGCGGAAGACCTGGAGCGCGGCGGCCTTCTCGCCGAGGTGGGCCAGGTGTCGCGCGAGATAGAAGAGCCCCTCGGGGTCGCTGAAGTTCGAGGCGACGATGCGGCTGACCGCGGCCAGGCTCTCGTCAGGGCGGCCATTATACAAATCGCCCGCTCAGCCCACACTCAGCGAGATTTCAGCCCGCGTCCATGGCGCGGCGGCCGGATCTGGGCTATAAAGGCGGGCCAGACCTGGAGAGGATGCCGATGATCTTCACTCAGTTCTACCTCAAGTGTCTGGCCCATGCCTCGTATTTGATCGGCGACGAGCAGACGCGAACGGCGGCCGTCGTGGACCCTCGTCGTGACGTCGATCCGTACATTGAGGAGGCCGAGCGGCACGGGCTGCAGATCCGCCACGTCTTCCTGACGCACTTCCATGCGGACTTCATCGCCGGCCATCTGGAGCTGCGCGATCGCACGGGCGCCGCGATCCATCTGGGCGCGCGGGCGCGGTCCGAGTATCCCTTCATCCCCATGCGGGACGGCGATGCCGTGGAACTCGGCCAGGTGCGGCTCGAGGTGCTCGAGACGCCAGGACATACCATCGAGTCGATTTCGATCCTCGTGTACGACCGGGCGGGCAGCGGCCGCCGTCCGCATGCGGTCCTGACCGGCGACACGCTCTTCGTCGGCGACGTCGGCCGCCCCGACCTGCGCGCCGCCCTCGGCTGGTCCGCCCGCGAGCTGAGCGGCCTGCTGTACGAATCGCTGCGGACGAAGCTCGTGCCCCTGCCGGATGAGACGCGCGTGTATCCCGCCCACGGCGCGGGGTCGCTGTGCGGCAAGAGCCTGGGGCCCGAGACCTTTTCGACGATCGGCGCCGAACGGCGCTCGAACTACTCGCTGCAGCCGATGTCGCAGGCCGACTTCATCACGCTCGTGACGGCCGACCAGCCCGACGCGCCGCCGTACTTCACCTACGATGCGGCGCTCAACGCCAAAGACCGGCCGACGCTCGAGGCGAGCCTCGAGCACATGCTGCACGCGCGGACCCTCGAGGAACTGGAGGCGCTCCAGCGGGCGGGAGGCCAGGTGCTCGACGCGCGGGAGCCGGGCGACTTCGCCCAGGGGCACGTGGCCGGCAGCATCAACGTCGGCCTGAGCGGCCAGTACGCGACCTGGGCGGGAACGGTGCTCTCCCGCGAGCGGCCGACGCTCATCGTGGCGGATCCCGGGCGGGAGCGGGAGGCGGCTACGCGGCTGGGCCGGATCGGCTTCGACAACGTGGCAGGGTACTTGACCGGCGGGATGGAGGCGCTCGCGTCGCGCCCCGACCTGGTGCGGCACACCGAGCGGATGACGGTCGCCGACCTCGCCGCGGCGCTGGCCTCGCCCGAGCCGCCGCTGGTCCTCGACGTGCGAGCGCGGGCCGAGTGGATACAGACACGTATCGCGGGCATTTGGACCGCTATGCGGCCTGAGACGGGAATTCTCTCCTCGTTGCCGCGCGTTGTTTCCGGGCCGCATGGCGGTCCCAGCGCGCGGAGCGCGCCAAGAGATGCTGGCAGCCGGCCACGGGGTCCGCGGGATATCAAGAGCGGAGCCCGTGGCCTGCTCCTGCCGCTCAATCAGCTCCAGGACCGGATCGCCGACCTGCCTCGCGACCGCACGATGGTCGTGCACTGCGCGGGCGGGTACCGATCGTCGATTGCCAGCAGCCTCCTTCAGCGTCACGGGCTCGACCGGCTGGCCGAGCTGACCGGCGGCCTGGCGGCGTGGGAGGCGGCGGGCCTGCCCGTGGAGGGCGGCGAGCGCGCGTCGCTGGCGTGATGCATGGGCCGCGTGGCGCGCATGCCTTGCCTTGGGTCGCGCACGCTGACGCGTGCGCTCTACAGATGGACAGGCTGTCCGCCTGTAGAGCGGCGGCTTTAGCCGCCGCGATCGGGCGGCTTCAGCCGCCGCGATCGGGCTTCAGCCGTCGCGAGATTGACGTTTGCGCGCGTAAGAGGTACGTAAGAGGTACACAATCGAAGCAACACGCACACAAGAGAGAGGCGCAGCCATGGCTTTGCAGATCAACGATACCGCTCCCGATTTCGAGGCCGACACCACCGAAGGCCGCATCCGCTTCCACGAGTGGATCGGCGATTCGTGGTGCGTGCTGTTCTCGCACCCGAAGGACTTCACGCCCGTGTGCACCACCGAGCTCGGATACATGGCCAAGCTCAAGCCCGAGTTCGACAAGCGCGACGTGAAGATCCTCGGACTGAGCGTCGACCCGGTGGACAGCCACACGCGCTGGTCGAACGACATCAAAGAGACGCAGGGGAGCGCCCCGAACTACCCGATGATCGGCGACACCGACCTGTCGATCTCGAAGCTCTACGGGATGCTGCCCGCCAGCCTCACGGGCACCAGCGAAGGGCGGACGCCCGCGGACAACGCCACGGTCCGCAACGTCTTCGTCATCGGCCCCGACAAGAAGATCAAGCTCCTCATCGTCTATCCGATGACGACGGGGCGGAACTTCGACGAGGTGCTGCGGGTGATCGACTCGCTGCAGCTCACCGCGAAGCACAAAGTGGCCACGCCGGTGAACTGGAAGCACGGCGACGATGTGATCATCGCGGGCTCCGTGTCCGACGATGAGGCCAAGAAGATCTATCCGCAGGGGTGGAAGGCGCCGAAGCCCTACATCCGCATCGTCCCGCAGCCGAGAGCGTAAGCTTCCCTCTCAGGGCAGGTGTAGCGCGCAGGCTTTAGCCTGCGCGTGGATCGCCACGCGGGGGCTGAAGCCCCCGCGCTACATCCTGTTGGTCGCGACGCTCACTCCGTCGTCGGCTTGGCGGGTGGCGCCTTCATCATCTCCTGGATCTTCTTCATGTATTCCGGATAGAGCGACTCCTTCCCGCCGCGGGTCACCTCGAACGGCAGGTTCCAGTGCTCGGCGAACTCGGTGTGGCGCGTGCCGATGGGCCAGCTCGGCACCCAGCCGCGCGGCTTGTCGCCCACGTGATTCTTCGGATGGAATGCGGACGAGTGTGCCGAACGGTACCCGATTCCGGGTAGGCCTGCCACCGCGCGCCTGCCCTCGGCGTGGCGGGGCCTCGTTCGCAATGCGGCGTTGATCTTTGGGCGCCGCGTGTCCAGAATGATCGCGTGCAGAGGAGGTAGTCATGTCTCGACAGATCCGGATTGGATTGGCCCTGGCCGTTGTCCTGGCCGTTACCGCGTACGCCGCGACGTCCTCCGCTCTGCTCGCCCAGCGTGGCGGGCAGGCTCCAGCGGCTCCGGCCGCGGCGCAGCCGCAGGAGACCACGCCGCCGCTGCTGTTCCGCGAAGCGTGGCAGCAGTCGCCCTCGGCCGTCGGAGTGCCCACCAGCCCGAGGCGCTCCCAGAATCAGTACTGGTTGGCATCGCAGAGCGCGGTGACGAATCCCTCGCTCGAGGTGAAGCTGTACGGCACCGACGCAAAGAACCTGACCGTCTACCTGCACGAGAACCGCTACGACCTGTGGACGGGGCTGGTCGGCTCGCCGGTGGCCGTGCTGTTGAGGGATCGGAACAACTACATCGATCTCACCGGACTGGCGCGGGTCCGGGCGATCCTCCGCACGGGCAACCTGCACGTGCTGCACCCGGTCGCGCGCCTCGCCGACGGCGCCCTGGTGGCTGGCAACCGGGCGATCTCCACCGACGGCCAGTTCCAGCAGGTCGAGGTGTCGTACGGGAACCTCGAGTGGTATACGGTGGAGCCCGACACGCTGGCCGTCAAAGGGCCGGCGATGAAGGTGGATCTGGGACGGGTCGATGAAGTCGGCTTCGTCGATCTGGCGCCGGCCGGTGGGCATGGCAACTCCGGCTGGGCGAACATCTCGAGGATCGAGGTGTACGCGAAGGCCGTGCCGCGGGCGGGCACGGGCGAGTAGTCTGAGGCCTGAGCCTGATGAGGCCTGGGCCCTGGGGCCTGAGGCCTATCGTACGGTGCAGGGCCGGGGACTCCACCTCGAGTCGTCCGGCTCCTTCTTGAAGTTCGAGCTGGTGATGTAGTCCGTCCGAAGATAGGCCGGGTCGCGCACGATGGTGGTGACGACCATCTACGTCGTGCCGTCGATATCGACGTAGATGTTGAAGTACTCGCTCACCATGGCGTCCTCGCTGAAGGGGACGCCATTTCTGCGCAGGTAGCCCGCGCGCAGGTTCGTCGTCACCATCTTCAGCGCACCGCCGGCCGGTCTGGCGGCCGCGCCGCCGCGCTCCTCGACTGCGCTCGGGGCGCCCTGAGCGCCGGTCGAAGGGCGGCCGCCAAGAGAGAGCCCTGCGCCGCGACCGTCACGGCTCCTGCGAGGACGGCGACCCACGCGCAGGCTACAGCCTGCGCGCCGCACCCGCGGCAAGACGGCCCAGCGGAGCGCGCTTCATCGACTGGTCCTCGCGCTCAATTCGTCGTACACCGCGTCGATGAACATCTCCGCGTCCACTCCGGCCGGCTGTACCGGCGCTCCCATCCGATGAGCGGCCGCCGCGCGTCACCTGGTCCGGCGTCAGCCCTTCCTTGCCGGCGAGCGTCTCGAGGCGGTCACGGGTGATGTGGACCATGTCGCGGTACTCGACGAGGTCTGCCTCGTCGCCGATACGGCCGTGGCCGGGGATGACGTAGCAAGGGACACGCAGGCGCGTGGGCGGCGACGTCGAGTGAGCCCCGGCCGCTGGCAGTTCACCGTCGAGGCACTGCGGGATCGTGATGCGCGGCCCGTGGGCAATCGGAAACGGTCGGCACGCGTCAGCCAGGACGGGCGAATGTAAAGTGGCCGTTAAGAAGTGTAAAAAGATTGTCATCACGCCTGCAGTCCGTGCACGTCGCCCCGCTGTGTTCCGTAACATACGGGCGTGACTGATTCGAGGGAAGCGCGGAACCACGCCTGCGAGGTCAAGTTCGTCGTCGACCGCGCCGGGGGTGAGGCCATTCGTGCCTGGGCCCGCGCGCATCTGGAGCCGGACCCGCACGGCACGGGCCCCTTTGCTGACGAATACGACACGTCAAGTCTCTACTTCGATACCGCCCAGCACGATGTCTTCTGCCGGCAGGGATCGTACGGGCGCGCGAAGTACCGCATTCGCCGCTATTCGGACGCCGACTTCGCGTTCCTGGAGCGCAAGCTGCGCAAGCCGCGTCTGGTGGTCAAGCGGCGGACGCGCGTGCCGCTCGACGAGATTCCCCGCCTGAGGCGGAGAACCCCCGGGGCGCCCTGGGTCGGGTCCTGGTTCGGCGCGCGGCTCGACGCCCGTCGGCTGGGCCCGGCCTGCCAGGTCTCGTACCGGCGTCTCGCGCGCGGCGCCAATGGCAGCCAGCCGCCGGTTCGCCTGACCCTCGACGAGGGCATGGTGGCGCGGCCGGCGTCGGAGCTGGCGTTCGCCGACGGCGAGGGAGAGGCGCTCCTCCCGGGTCGCATGATCCTGGAGCTGAAATTCCGCGGGTACCTTCCGGCCCTTTTCAGGAGGCTCGTCGAAGAGTTCGCGTTGTGGCCGGCGTGCGCCTCGAAGTATCGTCTCGCCATGATCGCCCTCGGCCACGTCGTCGCGACCGATGACGAGGGCGGGAATGTCAACGGCGAGCCCGCGGCTGGCTCGATCGGCGAACTCGAGGGGTCCGTATGAGGAAGTACCAGCTCGCAGGCGTCCTCGTGGTGGCGGGTCTCGTGTGGCAGCGGGGCGAGGCCCAGGGCCCACCGGTAGTTCCGGCGCTGGAGGACCGGCCGCTCGTCGCGCAGTTCGACAGGGACGGCAACGAGCGTCTCGATGCTGCGGAACGGAAGACGGCGCGTGAGTGGCTGGCGGCGCAGCCGGCCGCAGGGCCAGGTGCGTTCTTCGGCGGCGGACGCGGACGGGGCCGCGGGCCCGGTGCCCCTCCTGGCTTCGGCGGACGTGGTCTCGCCCCGACCTCGCCGGGCCGTCGTCTCACGCCCGCGGATGTGCGCACCTATCCCGGGCGGGGCGTGTATGACCTCGACACGCTGCGCACCGTGTTCATCCAGTTCGAGAACGCCGACTGGGAGCAGGAGCTGGAAGCGTTCTACCGGACCGATGTCGAGGTGCCGGCGACGGTCACGATCGACGGCTCCGTCTTCCGGGACGTCGGCGTGCACTTCCGTGGCATGTCGTCGTACTTCATGACGCCCGCGGGCTCGAAGCGTTCGTTGAACCTGTCGCTCGACTTCGTGCACGACGACCAGCAGTTCGGCGGCTACCGGACCTTCAACCTTCTCAACGCGGCGAACGATCCCGCGTTCGTGCGCACGGTCCTCTACTCCGAGATCGCGCGCACGTACATCCCCGCCCCGGCGGCCAACTACGTGCGTGTCGTCATCAACGGCGAGAGCTGGGGCGTCTACGTCAACGCGCAGCAGTTCAATCGCGACTTCACGCGCGACTGGTTCATGTCGACCCGGGGCGCCCGCTGGCGCGTGCCCGGAAGCCCGGGCGCGCGCGGCGGCATGGAGTACCTCGGCCCCGACGCCGCAGCCTACAAGCGCGTCTACGAGATCAGGACGCGGGACGCCGAGGCGTCATGGGCTGACCTCATCGCGATGTTCCGCGTGCTCAGCGAGACGCCGCCCGACAGGCTGGAGGCGGAGCTTGCGCCGAGGCTCGACATCGACGGCGCGCTGAAGTTCCTGGCGCTCGAGGTGACGCTCGTCAACAGCGACGGCTACTGGGCGCGGGCGAGCGACTACAGCCTCTACCAGGACGAGCGCGGCAGGTTCCACGTCATTCCGCACGACATGAACGAAGGGCTGGCCGAGGAGCGCGGGCCGGGCGGCTTCGGGCGGGGCGCGTTTCAGCCTCCGCCGGGCTTCGAGCCGCCACCGGGGTTTCCAGCCGGCGGCTTCCCCGGTGGTCGCGGCGGTGGTCGCGGGGGCCCGGGGTTTCCGTTCGCCGACGCGAGCGTCGAATTGGATCCGCTCGTCGGCCTCGACGATCCGACGAAGCCGCTGCGGTCGAAGCTGCTCGCCGTACCGGCGCTGCGCGAGCGGTACCTCGCGTACGTGCGCGAAATCGCCACGAACTGGCTCGACTGGCAGCGGATCGAGCCGATGGTGCGCCGCTACCAGGCACTGATCGCCGAGGACGTGAAAGCCGACACGCGCAAGTTGTACAGCACCGAGCAGTTCGAGACCGGCGTGAGCGGCGGCGAGGAGAGCCTCAGGAGCTTCATCGAGCGGCGGCGGGCGTTCCTGCTCAGGACGCGCTGAGAGCGTATGTCGCTCGCGCCGCGTCGCGCCGGCTCTCCCCGGCCGTGAACGGCCGCACTCGGCGTATCATGCACGGCAGACGAGGAGGCCGTGAATGAAGGTCCTCTACAGTGTGCTCCTGAGCTGCGGCGCCGCGGCCTTCGCGATGGCGGGCGCCATCTCCATCGAGGCACGTCAGCAGGCTGCGAACGCGCAGCGCGAGGCCGACCTCGTCTCGATCGACCCCGATGACATCGGCGGTGTCGTGACCGGTCCCGCCGGCCCCGAGGCTGGTGTGTGGGTCGTGGCCGAAACCTCGGACCTCCCCACACTCTTCCGCCGGATCGTTGTGACCGATGACCGCGGGCGGTTCGTCCTGCCCGACCTGCCGAGGGCGACCTACCGGATCTGGGTCCGGGGGTACGGGCTGGTGGACTCGGCGCCCGTGACCGGCCGGCTCGGCCAGCGCCTGGCGCTGGCCGCGGGAGTGGCGCCGGATGCCCGGGCGGCCGCCCAGTACTATCCGGCCAACTACTGGCACTCGCTGCGGCGTGTCCCGCCCGCCAGCGACTGTCCGAGGCGCGGGGCCGCCGGCGCCGGCGGGGCCGCACGAGGCGGGCGCGCCGGGCGCGGCGGCGCCGCCGGTGACGTGCCGACCCAG
>JACQTK010000260.1 GCA_016210845.1 Acidobacteriota bacterium
CGGGGTGAGGTCTGGCTCGTCAGCTTCGACCCCACCCTGGGCGCAGAGATCAAGAAGACGCGCCCCGCGCTGATTCTCCAGAACGACGTCGCGAATCGCGCGAGCCCGATCACCATCGTGGCCGCCATCACCTCGCGGTTTGACGACGGGCGCCTGTATCCCACGGAAGTCCGTCTTGCCCCGCCGGAAGGGGGGCTGACCGCGGAATCGGTCGTCCTCTTGAACCAGCTTCGCTCCGTGGACAAGCGGCGCCTGGTGAAGCGCCTTGGCAGAGTGAAGCCGGGCACGTTGGAAAACGTGGAGCGCGCGCTCCAGATCAGCGTGGGCCTCATGAAGATGTAGAAGTGGCGATTGCGGCCCGACGACGCCTCGACGACGTTTGCCAAAATCCGGTCGGTTTCCTACGCTTAGGGCGCACCCCATGCCAAGAAAATCTTTGCGAGTTCCAAAATGGGAAAAGCTGAGGCACATGTAGAAGAACTGGTCAGCATGATCGAGAGAGGCGAGCTGCGCCTTCCCGAGATGCAGCGGCGTTACGTTTGGCGCTCAACCCGCGTGCGCGACTTACTTGACTCCCTCTACCGTGGGTAACAATATAGTTGACATACCACGCCTGGGCCGGTAGACTCGGCCCGTTTGAAGCCGTCCGCCTTGATCGATACCCGCGTCATTTACTGCGGGGACAACCTCGACCAGCTCGCCAAGCTGCCGGATGCCTGCGTCGATCTAATCTACATCGACCCGCCCTTCAACTCGAACCGGAATTACGAAGTGTTCTGGGGCGAGACGAAAGAAAAACGGTCCTTTGAGGATCGGCACGCCAGCAGCCAGGCGTACATTGAGTTCATGCGCCCGCGTTGCGTCCAGTTGGCGCGCGTGCTGAAACCGACAGGCAGCTTCTACTATCACTGCGACTGGCACGCCTCGCACTACATCAAGGTCATGCTCGACCAGCTTTTCGGAGAGAACTGCTTCTTGAACGAAATCGTCTGGAAGCGGTCGGACGCGCACAACGACGCGACGTTGCAATTTCCAGTCGTGAGCGATTCGATTTTTCTGTATTCGGGCGGTGGCAAATACACGTTCGTGCCCCAACACGTCGGCTATCCCACGAAAACGCTCAAAGAGTGGTATCTGTGGCTCGAATTTCCGGACGGCACGACACGCCGGATGACGAAAGACGAGATCGCGACACAAGTCATTCAGCCCGGCGCACGACGCTTTAACACCGCCGATTTATCCGCCCCGGCTGGCGGCGGGATGGCTGCCATCAATGCGAAAACAGGCAAGCCGAACGGCTGGTATATCTACAAGGGCTATCAACCGCCAGGGCGCGGTTGGCGGCATGAGCCTGAACGGATGGCCGAGAACGACCGCAAGGGCCTCTTGCTCTTTCCCCCGGACAAGAGCGGTCGGATCATGTTCAAGCGCTACCTTGATGAGCAGCAAGGCCCCGTGCTCGGCAACGTCTGGACGGACATTGACCAGTTGCGTGCCAATGACGCGGAGCGACTCGGTTATCCGACACAGAAACCACTCGCGCTACTCGACCGCATTATCAAGGCGAGTAGCAAGGAAAACGACATCGTTCTTGATGCCTTCTGCGGCTGCGGGACGGCCCTGGTTGCCGCGCAGAAGCTCAAACGGCAGTGGATCGGCATCGACGTTTCCCCAACCGCCTGTCGCGTCATGGCGAAGCGGCTACGGGATATTTGCGGGCTCAGGGAAGGCGTTCTCCCCTGGCAGGATGGACACGGCTTCATCGTCCTCGACCTCCCGTGGTCTGAAGAGAAGCTCCGCAAGCTTCCGCCGTTCGAGTTCGAGAACTGGGCCGTGATCGCCCTTGGCGGCATCCCGAACAAGGTGCAGGTCGGGGATATGGGCATCGATGGCCGGATCTATCCGGTATCCGCCAGCCCAGACAAGAAGACGAAGGCGACGGGGCACCTGGAATTCATGGACGTGTGGTATCCCGTCCAGGTCAAGCAAAAGGATAAGGTCGGCCGACCGGACATCGACTCGTTCGAGGCCATGATGACGCGCTCGGATCGGACCAAGGGCTTTTTCGTGTCGTTCGATTACTCGTCCGATGCGATGCGGGAGATCGGCGCGTTCTTCAAGAAGAGCGGTAAGGTGATTGTACCGCTGACCGTCCGCGAGATCCTCGACGAGCAGATCGCGCAGAAGTTAGCCTGACCGCGTGGGCGCGGCATGGGTCATCATCCGCTCGCTGGCATTGTCGCAAAACTCCGGCGTTCCGACGAACATATCGTAACGCTCTACAACGAAGCTGCGCGATACCAGAATACGAACCCTCACCATCTGCGCGGTCATCGCGATACGGGCAAAGGCAAACCCGGATTCACTCTCCATTTCGCCAAACAACCACCGCTCTATTTCGCCGTCATCATCGGGGACGCTGTTCACAATCTGCGGTCGGCCATCGACTACATCGCTCACGAATTGACCGTCCGTAACGGCGCGTTGCCCACTAGGAAAACGCAATTCCCTATCGGTCTGACTGAAGACGACTTCCTGAACCAAGCCATCACCCTCAAGAAACTCAACACCGTCTCGATCAAGGCGCTGAAAATCGTCTCGGCGTTCCAGCCTTATCGGATGGACGCCGACAAAACCAGGGTCCACCCCCTCTACCAGCTCACCAAATTGTCGAACATGGACAAGCATCACACGCTCGCCCTGTCTGCCATCGCCGTTGAGATGACCTTCACGTTCACACATCCCGATGGACGGCAGATCGTCTCTGCCTTCAAGGACGGCGCGGTTCACGACGGCGCGGTAGTGGCTACGATGCCCGCAGCCTTCTTTCACGAGAAAATCGAAACGCACATCAAGGGTTCCAGCACGATAGCGTTCAAGGACGCTCCGTTGACCGACCGCGACACGGTCGCAGTACTTCAGAGCATCCGTGAGTTCATCGGGCAGCTCATCCTGCCCGCTATCGAGCCATTCTTTGACCCGCTGCCGGATAACCTCAGGCTCAAATCTCATGGCTTACCACCTGAGATCCTCGCAAAAGTTACGTATCTTGGGCGGAAGTGATCAGGCATTCGCATTCCTCCGAGCAAGGGCGTAGAATCACCTTTGTCGGGAATGCAGGCGCGGGCGCGCTAGATTCCGGCTTGGAATCGAAACGGTCCGCACAGCGTCAGGCTTTCGTGGCTGCAACCTCGAAACCCTATCAGCTGTGGGTGTAGGTGAAAGTGTATCATCGGTGGAGTTCAGATGAAATCCAGTAGTAGCGCCGCCGAGATGCACGAAGGCCCGGAAGCCTTTGAGCGGTTTCGTAAAGCGATGAAGACCATCATCGGCGTTCCCAAAAGCGCGGTAGTCCCAAGCCCGAAAAAAACACTCACCAAAAAGAAAAGAGCGGCCAAGTCCTAGCCGCCCTTCCTCCGGCGCTTCCCGCGCCCCTGTCGTATCCGTTCCTTCTCAGTTCGCTGAACTAGGTTCGTGGTACTTGCCAATCAACTCATCAAACGTCAGGCGTCGCCCGACGATCTGCGACATGGCCAATCGGAAACGGTCGAAGTCGTTCATCTCGTTCCGATTGTTGTAGCGGAACGCCTGCTCGTCGAGATACCGGAACAGGTGATACGGCTCGACCGAGACGTAGGTGCCATTCAATCCGCGCTTCAGGAGCGACCAGAAATTCTCCATGCCGTTCGTGTGAATCTGCCCATCGACGTACTTAACGGCGTGGTCAATCACCTGATGCGCGTACTTGCCTTCGAGCCCTTCGTACGAGAGCAACGCATCCGTGTAGAGTGCCGACCCCGCTTCCACGTGCTTCTTGACTTCCGCGTGGAGCGTCTTCTTTTTCCGGTTTCCGATCACTGTGGTCCGCACCTTCCCGCCGCGTTCCAGCATCCCGAGTACAGCGGTCTTGTCCTTGCCGCCGGTGCCGGTGATCCGGCGCTTCCGCTGTGCGACGTGCATGTTGCGGGCTTTGCCGCCGATGAATGTCTCATCCGCTTCGACGTGGCCTGACAACTTGTCGAATGATCCCGCGTGCAGCGCGAGCCGAATCCTGTGATTCATGAACCACGCCGACTTCTGCGTCACGCCAAGGTCGCGGGCCATTTCGTAGGACGAGATGCCGTTCTTGCAGTTGACAACGAGCCAGACGGCCGCGCACCACTTGTCCAAGCCGAGCGGCGAATCCTCGAAAATCGTGCCGGTCTTCAACGTGAAGGTCGGGCGCTGGTGCTTCGCGTAGCACTTCCAGACGCGGGCCTTTTCGAGATAGACCACGTGCTCGGAGTCACAGTGTGGGCAGGCGACCTTGCCATCCGGCCACCGCAGATCCATCATGAACCGGCGGCAGTTGTCGAAATTGGCGAAATAGCGGACGGCCTCAAGAAGCGTCTTCGGGGTTTCCATACCTAGGAGTATGGCTCATCCGACTTGGTATGTCAACTATATTGTTACCCTACCGTGGCTACCCTTCTGGGGCGATCCTGCTGTGGGAGACGGACGAATCGGTGCCGCTACAGGAGTTTGCGATCGAACAGCAGAGGAATCCCTACCAAAGCACCCGCCTGCTCCTCGATGGTCAACAGCGCCTCACTTCGCTCGCGGCCGTCATCCGGGGCGAGCCGGTGAACGTGCGCGGGCGTAAGAAGCCGATCGAACTGCTGTTCAACCTGGAGCACCCGGAGCAGCTTGCCATTGTGACGGAGGTGAATGAAGACGGAGGCGATGAGGAAGACGATGAGCGGATCGAGGATGAAATCGACTCGAGCGAGGACGAGCTGCAGAAACGCTTCGACCGCATGACGTTCGTGGTCAGCACTCGGAAGTTGGAACAGCTGCCGCAGTGGGTGAAGGTGAGCGAGGTGTTCAAGACGGACAGCGATGCACCTTTCCTCAAGAGGGCAGGCGTCACGAGCTTCGAGGATCCCCGCTACGAGAAGTACAGTCAGCGTCTCGCTCGGCTGCGAAGCATCCGCAAGTACGTCTACCGCATGGACGTGTTGGAGCGGAAGCTGTCCTACGACGAGGTCACCGAGATTTTCGTTCGAGTGAACTCGCTCGGCGCGAAACTGCGCAGCTCCGACCTCGCCCTCGCGCAGATCACCGCCAAGTGGCGCGGCGCGCTCAAGACGTTTCAAGGTTTCCAAGCGCAGTGCGAGAAGGGCGGATTCGACCTCGATCTTGGCTTGCACCTGAAGAACCTGGTCGCTTTCGCGACCGGGCAGTCGCGCTTCCTTACGGTAGGCAGCCAGCCGGTGGAGACGCTGCAGCAGGCGTGGAAGGAATCCGTTCAGGGGATGGAGTTCGCGCTCAACTTCCTCAAGAGTAACGCCGGCATCGACAGCCCGGCGCTGTTGTCGTCGCCGTTCCTTCTTGTGACGCTGGGCTACTACGGCCAGAAGCGACAGTATCAGATCGCAGCAGAGGAAGCGGAGCGCCTGCGGCACTGGGTGCTCATCGGCAACGCGAAGGGGCGGTACTCACGCGGTTCGAGCGAAACGCTGCTTGACCAAAACCTCGCGACCTTGCGTCAGGGTGGAGGGGCGGACGAACTGATTGACCGCCTACGTCTGCAAGTGGGGCGCCTCGACGTGGCCCCTGAGGAACTCGAAGGCCGCAACCAGCGCAGCGCCCTCTTCAAGACCATGTTTCTGGCCTTTCGAGCGGCCGGGGCCAGAGACTGGCGTTCCAACCTGGCTATCGCCCTCGACCACAGGGGCTCGAACCACCGCCTACAGTTTCACCACATCTTTCCCAAGGCCGTGCTCAAGGGCGCCTACACCGGCCGCGAGGCGGACGATATTGCGAACCTGGCGTTCGTCGGGGGGCGGACCAACCGGCAAATCAGCGACAAGGCACCCGTCAAATACTTCCCGTCGATCATCGACAAGTCCGGAACCGGTCCATTCGAAGCGCAGTGCATACCGACTGATCCCGCCCTCCTGGGCGCAGAGGCCTATAAGTCGTATCTCGCGGAGCGTCGGCGGGACGTGAGCAGACGACTCAACGAGTTTCTCGGAACGGCGTAGCCGTGATGAGTTGCACGGACCGTCGCGGCGCGGCGTCCGGGCGCGGCGTGGCCTCGTTGGAGTTGGGCGGATTTCATAGTAGACGCCGAGGAGCGGCGCGCGTTCGTTCACGATACCCTCCGGCGCGCGACGACTACGGGGCACGCGTTGGTGTTTGCCAAGATCGGGCTGATTCTCTACCCTTAGGGCGAACCCCATGGCCAAGCGAAGATCCACCCCTCCATGGGAAGCGAGCGAAGCCTTCGAGCTTGACCGCAATCCGAACGTGGCGGCCTGGGTGAAGAACGACCACCTGGGGTTCGAGATCACGTATGCGTACAAGGGAATCATCCACAAGTTCCGGCCCGACTACCTCGTTCGGCTGGCGAACGCGACGATGCTGGTGCTTGAGGTCAAGGGGCAGGACTCACAGGAACAGCAGACGAAGGGGGAGTTCCTGACGGAGTGGATCAAGGTGGTGAACGATCACGGCGGATTCGGCCAGTGGGCCTGGGGCGTGTCGCGGCACGCGAAGGACATAGCCGAAGTTCTCGAAAAGCACGTCAGTACCCCGTTCGGATACCGCGCAGAACAGGGCGCGTCGCCAGCCGCAGGCGGTACCACCCGAGGAACCGCTTCGCGCCGCGCGTCGTCAGCATGGTGAACGCGACGGCGATTGCCAGCCCAATCACGACCACCCAGTAGCCGCCGGCGGGATCCTCGCCGGGCGGCGGTGTCAGGTCCATGGCCAGCCTGACAGGAACGCCGTTGTCGAACCAGAACCCCACGCGATCGGGGACGATCAGCTTGGCCATGGCGAGCACCAGACCGGAAAACGCCGTCGCGTAGCCGATGAACACCAGCTCGGCGACCAGAAATCCGGCCACCGTCGTCACAGCGAGGTGGCCGATCGCGCGCGCCATGGGGATCGTGCGTCCGGAGGCCACGGCGTCGTTCAGCGTGTGTTCGGCGGCGTACGCCTGCGCCACGCGAAGCGGCGTGCCGAGCTGCGCGAGAACGTGCTCGAGCGAGGTCCGCTCGTCGGGGAAGGCCGCCGTGGCGGCGATTCGATCGCGAAGGTGCGACTCGATCTCGCGCAGCGCATCCTCGGCGGCCTGCCGAGGCACCGCGGCGCGGAGCGAGCGTCGCAGCAGGAAGAGGTAGCCGTTCAACCGCGACCGGCCGGTCTCACTCAGCTCCACGGCGGGCCCTTTCTGCCGCGCGCATCAGGCGGCCGATCTTGCCGGTGAACCCACACCACTCCGTCTTCATGTCGGCCAGTCGCCTCGCGCCGAGCGGCGTCAATCGATAGTACTTGCGCGGGTGCGGCGCCTCGTCCTCGACCCACCAGGCGGCCAGCACGCCGTCGCGCGTCAGCCGGCCGAGGATGGGATAGATCGTGCCTTCGGTCACCACCAGGTCCGTGAAGGCCTCGAGATGTTGGATGATGGCCAGCCCGTAGCGCGGTCCGGCCGAGACGGTCAGCAGGATGGCGAACTCGAGGCTGCCGCGGCGGAGCTGCTCCTGCCAGGTGTCCCGCGCTAAGCCTTGCGTCACAAGGTATGAGACGAGCCCGTGGCTCGCGATGTTCGCGGGCCGCGGGTCGTGGGCGCCGGCCTCGAGGTTTTCCTACAATACGATGTAATCCGGGCCATGCGTCTGACCTCTTCGTTCCTGAGCGACTATCGAGCGGTGGGACGCCCCACGGCGCAGCTGGAGCGCGTGCTGGCCGTCGGCCGCGCCTTCCTGACGGTCACCGGCTTCGTGGCCATCTATCTGGATCCCACCGAGCCCGCGCGTCTCAGGGAAGTGACGTACGCCGTGCTGCTGGCGTACGCGCTGTATAGCCTCGCCGTGCTCGCGTACGTGCACACCGCCACGCGGCTGACGCCCCGACACGGGCTCGTGCTGCACGGCCTCGACATCCTTTGGACGTCGGCACTGACCTTCGTCAGCGAAGGGCCCGTGAGCCCGTTCTTCCTGTTCTTCCTCTTCGTGGTGCTGGCTGCCGCCTACCGGTGGGGCTTTCGTGAAACCGCCGCCACCGCTGCCATCACTGCGGCCGTGTTCCTGATCGAGACCGCCATCGCCGCCGCCGGTCCCTGGAGCAGCACGTGGTTCGCCCCGGACGGCCTCGAGCTCAATCGCACGATCCTGCGCGTGGCCTACCTCCTGCTGACGGGCGTGCTCCTGGGCTATCTTGCCGAGCAGGAAAAGCAGTCGAGCGCGGAGCTGGCTGCCATAGCGGATGCCACGCGACAGCCCCGCGTGCGCCTCGGTCTGGGAGGCTCGGTGGCCGCGGTGGCGCGCGGGCTGGTGTCGATCTTCGACGCCGCCGCGGCCGCCGTGGTGGTCCACGACCACGAGACGCGCCGCACGCTGCTCTGGCAACTCGACCCTGCGCCGAACCGGGCGGACCCGCCGCGCGTCCGCCGCCTGGAGTTGGACGCCCGCCAGCAGGCGGTGTGGCTGTTCCCCGACCAGGGGCGCGCCTGGCACGCGGCGCCAACCGAGTCCGCCGGCACCGCTGCCGTGCGGATGGTCGAGCCCGGTGTCTGGCCGCTGATGCGCGGGCAGCTCCAGGTGCCGCCCGGCCTGCTGGCGGCCCGCCCCTGTCGCACGGTGACCGCGGTCAACATCGGGCTCGCGGGCGAATGGGAGGGGCGGCTGTACCTGTTCGACATTGCCGACCCCGGCAGTCTCGAGCGGCGCCTGCACTTCCTGGAAGCGCTGGCGGACCACGTGACACCCGCGCTCACCAACGTGTTCCTGCTGCGCCGGCTGCGCGCGCGGGCGGGCGCCGCCGAGCGGGCTCGAGTCGCCCGAGAGCTGCACGACGGCGCCATCCAGTCGCTGTTCGGCATCGACATGAAGATCGAGGCGATGCGGCGCCAATCGCAGCGCGCCCCCACCGCGATTGAAGACGAGCTGGCCGACATCCAGGATCTCGTTCGCCGCGAAGTGCTGGCCCTGCGTGAGCTGATGCAGGCGCTTCGCCCGATCGAGCTCGATACCGCCGATCAGCTCCCCGACGTGCTCGCGGGCCTCGTGGAGCGCTTCCGGCGCGATACGGGCATCTCGGCGCGGTTCGTCTCCACGGGAGGGCCCGTCGTGCTGCACCCCGCGCGGGCGCTCGAGGTGGTGCGCATCGTCCAGGAAGCGCTGGCGAACGTCCGAAAGCACAGCCGCGCCCGCAACGTGCTGGTTCTTCTGGCGGGCGACCACGGCACCTGCCGGCTCGTCGTCGAGGACGATGGCTGCGGGTTCGAGTTCGAGGGGCGACTCTCGCGCCAGGAGCTCGATGAGCGGCGGATGGGGCCGGCCATCATCAAGGAGCGTGCCCGCATCGCCGACGCCGAGCTGGCCGTCGACTCGACGCCAGGCGCGGGCGCGCGCGTCGAGCTCGTCTTGAGCGAGGAGTCACATGCCTGAGACACCGCGACACGTCCGCATCGCCATCGCCGACGATCATCAGATCTTCCGGGATGGGTTGAAACGACTGCTGGAGAGCGAACCGGGCTTCGAGGTGGTCGCCGAGGCGGCCGACGGGATCGACGCCGCCCGCATCGCGCGCGACGCGCGGCCCGACGTGCTGCTGCTCGACGTGGCGATGCCGCGGATGGGTGGCATCGAGACGCTGGCGGACCCTGGCATGGGCGCCACGCGCGTGATCCTGCTCACGGCCGCCATCGAGCCGCCAGACCTGCTCCGCGCGGTACAGAGTGGAGTGCGCGGCGTCGTGTTGAAGGAATCCGCGACGCGGCAGCTGATCGAAGGCATTCACCGCGTCATGGACGGCAAGCTGCTCATCGGCCGCGAGATCGCCGACGATTTGGCCCAGGCCGTGCGGCAGTCCGGCGGGCCGCGCGAGCGGCCGTACGGGCTCACCCCGCGCGAGGTCGAGATCGTCGATGCCATTGCCGCAGGGGAGAGCAACCGGGAAATCGCCGCCCGGCTGAGCATCAGCCTGCAGACCGTCAAGCATCACCTCACGAGCATCTTCGACAAGACGGGCACCTCCACGCGGCTGGAGCTCGCGCTCTTCGCCATCCGCCAGGGCATCGTCGACGCGCGATAGGGCACTTTCGTGCCATCGGCGGGGACCTTCGATCCATTCTCAACGGCTCCGGCCACGACGTACGCTGCTTGGCCGCAGCGGATGCCTGCCAGGCTTGAAGGATTGCAGGTCCGCACGCGAGTCGAGGGGCATGTCATGACGTACCTACGCCTGATTGCGGTGGCCGCACTCGCGGCCGTCGTGGCTTCAGCGGGCTGCGCCCGCCGCGCGCAGCCGGTTGCGCGGGTCGAGCCGCCGCCGCCGCCGGTGGTCGAAGAGGCACCACCGCCACCGCCGCCTCCAGCGCCGGAAGCTCCGCCCCCCCCGCCCGCCGCGCTCACCGAGGAGGATCTCTTCGCCCGCAAGACGCTCGAGGAGCTCAACGCGGAGATGCCGCTCGGCGACGTCTTCTTCGATTTCGATCGATCCGAGATCAGAGACGACGCGCGCCCTGTTCTGCAGCGCAACGTCGCGTGGCTGCAGCGTTGGACCTCGACGCGGATCATGATCGAGGGGCACTGCGATTCCCGCGGCACCAACGAGTACAATCTCGCGCTCGGCGAGCGCCGCGCCAATGCGGTCCGCGAGTACCTCGTCAGCCTCGGGGTCGCCCCGGACCGCGTGCAGGTGGTGAGCAAGGGCGAGGAGCAGCCCTTCTGCCGCGAGGAAGGCCCGAGCGAGGCCCTGGAGCCGTGCTGGCAGCAGAACCGGCGCGGCCATTTCATCATTACCGCCAAGTAGCCCCGCTCGCCCTCGATCCGGCCGCTCGGGGCGCCTAACGGATGAGAACGCCCCCGCTCGAGCGGAGACCGTTGAGATCGCAGGCTGGTACACGTCCTGCTCATCCCACCAGAGGAAAACCCATGAGCCCTGCTGAGGGGCTGCAGCCTGGGTGAGCGAGGATCCCATGACCAGCAAGTACAGCCTTGTTGCTCTCGTGATGCTGCTGGCACTGCCCGGCTGCGCGACGCGAGAGGCGCGAACCGTTCCCGACGGCGTGGCCCTGGCCGATTTCGACCGGCGGATCAAGGCGTACGCTGCGCTTCGCGACGAGCTGGAGGGAGGGGCGGGGCGGCTGACGGAAACGGCCGAGCCCGATGAGATTGCCGCGGCCGAGCGGGCACTGGCCGCCAGGATCCAGGAGGCGCGCGCGACGGCCAGACGCGCCGACATCTTCACGCCTCCGATCGAGCGCCGGTTCCGCTCACTGCTGAATCCTCACCTGCGGGGGGTCCGCGGTCAGAACACGCGCGGCATCATCAGAGACGAGGGGCCCAACGCCGGAGGATTTCCGTTCACGGTGAACGGCTCGTATCCGAAGCAGCAGCCGCTGGGATCGGTGCCGCCGGACCTTCTGGCGTCGCTGCCGCCGCTGCCCGAGGACCTCGAGTACCGATTCATCGACAAACACCTGATCCTGCGCGACGCTCGCGCGAATCTCATCGTCGATTTCATCCCGAACGCGATTTCCTGACGGAGGCCCATCATGAGGTGTCTGCCACTCAGACGACTCCACGCCCCACTGGCCGTGCTGGTTGCCGTGGCGGCCCTGGGAAGCTGTGCCGGACGGGTAGACCCGATCGAGGTGGCCACGGTTCCGGCGCCCGAGGTGACGCTGCCCATGCGTCCGGGCTCGGCGCGGTTTGCCGTCCTCGGCGACACGGGCACCGGCGGCTCGGCCCAATACCGTGTGGCCGCGCGGCTGGCCGCGGCGCATTCCAGGTTCCCGTTCGAGTTCGTGCTGCTGGTGGGCGACAACCTGTACGGCAGCGAGCGCCCGCGCGACTATGAGACGAAGTTCGCGGTGCCGTACAAACCGCTGCTCGACGCCGGTGTGAAGTTCTATGCATCGCTCGGCAACCACGACGACACGAACCAGATCCTCTACAAGCCGTTCAACATGGACGGCAAGCGGTTCTATACGTTCCGGCCCAGGGCCAACCTGCGCTTCTTCGCGCTCGACAGCAACTACATGAGCCCCGAACAGCTCGAGTGGCTGGAGAAGGGGCTGAGCGGCAGCACGTCCGACTGGAAGATCGCCTTCTTTCATCACCCGCTGTATTCGGGAGGCCGACATGGATCGGACATCCGGCTGCGCCAGACGCTGGAGCCCTTGTTCGTGAAGCATGCGGTGGACGTTGTCTTCTGCGGCCACGAGCACTACTACGAGCGGATCGCGCCCCAGAAGGGGATCTACTACTTCACGACGGGCGGGGCCGCGAAGCTGCGTCAGGGCGACATCGACCGTTCCGCCGACTTCCACGTCGCGGGCTTCGATGATGGGTATCACTTCATGCTCGTGGAGATCGACCGCGACGAGCTGCACTTCCAGGTCATCTCGGATGAAGGCAGGACCGTCGACGCGGGCATGATCCGGCGGCGGGCCACGCCGGCCGCGGCATCCTGACGTGGCGAGGCGACGCGTCCCCCGCTAGAATCCACTCAGGTTGTTCGATGCCGTCCTGATCGTCTCCTTCGGGGGCCCGCGCGGCCCGGCCGACGTCCGTCCGTTCCTCGAGCGCGTGCTGCACGGCCGGCGCGTGAGCCCCGAGCGGCTCGACGAGGTGGCGCGGCACTACGAGCGCTTCGGCGGGGTCTCGCCCATCACCGAGCTCACCCTGCGACAAGCCGAAGGCCTGCGGCAGCGCCTGGCGGCGGCCGGACATCCGCTGCCGGTGTACGTCGGCATGCGCAACTGGCATCCGCTGCTGGCCGACACGCTCCGGACGATGCACGAGGCGGGGGCTCGGCACGCCGTCGGCTTCATCACGGCCGCACATCACGCCTATTCGAGCTGCCAGCAGTACCGAGAGAACGTCGACGCTGCCCGCGCCGCGCTGCGTCAGGCCACCGGGGCCGACATCACGGTCACCCATGTCGACAGCTGGTTCGACCATCCGCTCTTCGTCGCGGCGCAGGCGGGCCGCGTGCGCGCCGCCCTGGAGACCCTGCCGGAGCCGCTGCGCGGTCGGGCGCGCCTGATCTTCACGGCCCACAGCATCCCGACGCCGATGGCCGAAGCCTCCCGCTATCGGGAGCAGCTGCTCGCGTCGTGCCGCCTCGTGTCGCAGCAGGCGGCGATGACCGATTGGGCGCTCGTGTACCAGAGCCGAAGCGGACGGCCGGGCGATCCGTGGCTCGAGCCGGACGTGTGCGACTACCTCCGGCGTGAGCGCGCGGCCGGCCTGGAGGCGGCGGTGCTGTGCCCGGTTGGCTTCCTGTGCGATCACATCGAGGTCCTGTACGACCTCGATTACGAGGCGGCCGGCGTGTGCCAGGCGATCGGCTTGCGGATGGTGCGGGCGGCTGCCGTCAACGACGATCCCCGCTTTCTCGACATGATGGCCGACCTCGTCCTCCGGACGATCCGGCGATACGAGAGGGGTCGCCCGCTGCCGATCCTGCCAGGTGCACCCCTCCACGGCGGCTGAAGCCGCCTGATCGCGGGCTGAAGCCCCCGCTCTCCAGGTGAATGAGTTGTCCACCTGTAGAGCGCACGCTTCAGCGTGCGCGATCCTCTTCAGCGTGCGCGATCCCGGACAGGGCGCCAACGGCCGTTTTCCAGCACGAATCTCGTCTCGGGCAGCACCTCGACAGCCGAATCCACGGGGTACAGCGGATCGCCCGGCAGCGTCAGCAGCGCGCGGCTTCCCTGGCGCGCGAACACCGGCTGGATCGGCACCACCCTTCGCACGCGCGCCCACGCGAGCACCTCGTCGATCGACGCGAACCGCTGGAGCATCCGCAGCGTCGTCCACGTCGGCGGGGGGAGGGCGATGGCGCCGCGCCGAGCTTCATCGACGGCAGCCGAAGGGTCGAGCCATGTGGCCGCAGTGGCCTCGCGGTCGTCGTGCACCGGCTCCTGGCCCGCTGGCGCGGGCGCCAGGAAGAACCGCGCGTCGAAACGCTTGGTCTCGATGTCCGGGGTTACCCAGTGGGCAAACGGCGTCAGGGCGTCGAGCGCCAGACGCAGCCCTTCGCGCTCCGCGAGCGCCCGCAAGGTCGTCTGCCTGGAGGCCAAAGCGGCGCGATGGGACCGGAATCGATCGAGATCCCCGCTTCCGATCGCCACGAAGGCGCCGTCGTCCCTCCGCGCGAGCAGGACGCCCGCTTCCTCGAAGAGCTCTCGTACGGCGGCGACGGCGTAGGCCACGGCATCCTCCGGCGGGACGTCGGGGATGCGCGCGGCAGCCTGCTCCACGCCGTCGCAGATGGCGGCCGCATGGAAGAGCCGATCGGCCGGATCGACGCTTCCTCCTGGAAACACGTGCGCACCGCCCATGAACGCCACCTCGTCATGACGGCGAATGAGGAGCACCTCGAAGCCCGAAGAAGAAGAGGCAGGCCCGTCGGGCGAGGTCGGGCCAGGCCGCAGCAGAACTACAGTCGAGGCCGGGCGCGGCTGGCGTGGTTCCTGCTCCATTCACCTCCAGGGGGTCGCGTATGACGGTAACAAAAGTGCTCATCGGCGCGCTATGCCTCAGCCTCAGCGCCGCCTGCGGCGACCGCCAACGCGGTGCGCCAGCGAGCGCTGACCAGGCCGCACGCGACGTGTTCGACCGCGAGAACGTGACGATCATCGTGACCGGGTGTCTGACCGCCTCCGGCGACCGGTTCGTGCTCACGGAGCTCGAGCCGCCCAAGGGCGCTCAACCTCCGGGTGAGACCACCACGGAGCTCGGCGCCCCGGCGGTGCCGACGACGGAAACGTACGAGCTGGCGGGCCTGGAGGACGAGCTCCGGCCGCACCTCGGCAAGCAGGTGCGGGTGGTTGGGCGAGCCGAGCCGTCCGAGATCGCCGATATTCGGGAGATCACGCCGTCCACTCCCGCTGGCACCTCGGGCCGTCAGGACGATGGGGCGAGCGTCCGCAGCGAAGCGCACACGCGCGTGCAGATGCAGAAGGTCCGCGTCTCGTCGGTGACGCCGACGGGCGGGCTCTGTCCGGACGGACCGCGTGAACGTCGCGCAGGCTGAATCGCGCACGCTGAAGCGTGCGCGCTACAGGTGGAGGATCCCTGCCACCTGTAGCGCGGGGGCTTAGCCCCCGCGTCGTTTAACGCCGCAGCGTCCAGACGCGCAGCGCCCGCCGGCACGTGCAGAAGCGGCCCAGATGGCATGCCGCCACGGTGGTGGCCTCGAAGTCGACCGGCTCGACGCGGGGCGGGTCGCCGTGTCCAAGGGTGATGTGCGGCGTAAAGGCGCCAAAGCTCGAGGCGAGGCGGTAGCCGGCCACCCAGAGGACGTCGGCCACCCGCGCGTCGCGCCCGAAGAACGCGGCCGCCGTGCCGCCCGGCCGCTCGACGCCGCGCAGCGCGTCCATCAGGCGTTCGTGCAGGCCGACGAGCCTCTCGCTTCGTTCGATCGCCAGCCACACCGTGGAGCCTGTGGCGCCGGCGCCAGTGATGCGCAGGGGCAGCGGCGGCAGCACGCGCACCACGCGATCGATGCGATCGGAGACCGCCTCGAGCTCGGCGATCCGGACGAACTGCTGTGCCAGCGTGACATGCGGCACGCGGTCGTCGTCCAGGCGGAGGCGATGGGCCGGATCGATCGGCAGCGCGGCACTCAGGCGGATGGCGAGCTGCCGCACGTCGGGCGGAAGGAGGAGGGCGACATCGAGGGCCAGAAGGTTCACGTTGGAAGATGCTAGCATCCAGCATGGTCCGACGCCGGTCTCTTCTCGTTCTCCTGCTGATCTTCGGCGGCGCCACAGCGTTTCCACAGCAGGCGCCGGCGCCCGTCGCGTACCGCGTGTCGTTCCCCGAGCCCGAGCACCGCTGGATGCAGGTGGACATCACGTTCCCGAACCTGCCGCCCGAGCCGCTGCAGCTCCGCATGAGTCGCTCGTCGCCTGGCCGCTACGCGCTGCACGAGTTCGCCAAGAACGTCTTCGACGTGCGCGCGACCGACGCCGGCGGAAGGCCGCTGGCGGTGACCCGGCCGAACCCACACCAGTGGGACGTGACCGGCCACGGTGGAACTGCCCGCGTCGCCTATCGGATCTTCGGCGACCGCGTCGACGGCACCTACCTCGGGATCGACAGCACCCACGCGCACATCAACATGCCGGCAGCGGTGATGTGGGCGCGCGGTCTCGATGACCGGCCCGTGACGATTCGCTTCCAGGCGCCCACGGGGACGGCCTGGCGCGCGGCCACGCAGCTGCTGCCCGGGGCGGACGCCATGACCTTTACTGCCCCGAACCTGCAGTATCTGATGGACAGTCCGACCGAGCTCAGCGACTTCAGCGTCCGCACGTTCAGCGCGGCGGACGTCCCGAACCCGCCGACGTTCCGCCTGGCGGTGCACCACACGGGCACCGACGCGGAGCTCGACGCCTTTGCCGCCGACGTCGAGCGCGTCGTACGGGAGGCGCGGCTCGTGTTCGGGGAGTATCCCGCGTTCGAGGGGAATGCCTACACGTTCATCGCCGACTACCTCCTGTGGGCCAGCGGTGATGCGATGGAGCACCGCAATAGCACGATTCTGACGAGCGCCAGCTCCATTCGCGCCAACCGGCTCGGGCTGCTCGGCAGCGTGTCGCACGAGTTCTTCCATGCGTGGAATGCGGAGCGCATCCGCCCGCGGTCGCTCGAGCCGTTCAACTTCGAAGAGGCCAACATGTCGGGCGAGCTGTGGTTCGCCGAGGGCTTTACCAACTACTACGAGCCGCTCGTGCTCGTGCGGGCGGGCGTGACGGGGGTCGGCGACTTCGCGCAAGGCATGGCCGCGACGATCAACACCGTGGTGCTCGGTCCGGGGCGCGGCCTTCGCAGCGCGGAGGAGATGAGCCAGCTCGCCCCCTTCGTCGACGCCGCCACGTCCATCGACCGCACGAGCTTCGACAACACGTTCATCTCGTACTACACGTTCGGCGAGGCCATCGCGCTCGGCCTCGACCTCACGCTGCGCGACCGCACGGACAGCCGTGTGACGCTCGACGACTACATGCGGGCGCTGTGGCAGACGCACGGCAGGCCCGGCGGCCGACGGCCCGGCTACGTCGACAACGCGTACACGATGGCGGACCTCAGGAGCGCCCTGGCGGCGGTCTCCGGGGACGCCGCGTTCGCGGCCGACTTCTTCTCGCGATACATCCAGGGCCGCGAGGCGGTGGACTACCGGCGGCTGCTCGGCCTCGCAGGCCTGGTCCTCCGGCCCCAGGCCCCTGGCCAGGCCTTCGCGGGTGAGCTCCGCCTCCAGGACGCGCAGGGCCGGACGCGCGTGGCTGGCGCCGTGCCGTTCGGATCGCCCGCCTACCAGGCAGGCCTCGAGCGCGACGACATCATCATCTCGATCGGAGGCACCCCCGTGGGGAGCGCAGGCGACGTGGACCGCAGCATTCGGCAGCGCAGGCCTGGCGATACGCTGCCCATCGTGTTCGAGCGCCGCGGTCAGCGGGTGGACGGAACACTGCGCCTCGTCGAGGATCCGAGGATGGCGCTGGTCCCCGTGGAGGAGGCGGGCCAGGCGCTCACCGCGGCACAGCGGCGCTTTCGCGATAGCTGGCTGCGCTCGTCCGGGAGCTCGCCGTGAACCTCCTGGCTCTCTTCAAGGCGCTCGATGCCGTTGTGACGTTTCGCGACGTGGCGCGGCGGGTCACGGGTGCATCTCCTCCCGCTGACACGGGCCTGGCTCAGCAGCCGCCGCCCGGACTGGCGGGCCAGATCGAGACGCGCCTCACCAACGTGGTGGTCGCGGCGCTCAAGGAGGCCTTCGATCGCGATCATGCGAGGCTGGAGCTGGAGCGGGCCCAGCTCGACGAGCAGCGGCGCCGGACGGAGGAGGCGATGCGCCTCGAGCGGCGGCGTCAGGCGGCGGAACGGGAGCTGGCCCGGCTGCGGCTGCTCGCGGGCGCGGCGATGGTAGGGTGGCTGGCCTCTCTGCTGCTGCTCGGCATGCGCCTGAGCGCCGCGTCGACGGCCTCGCGTGTGACGCTGGCAGCGGGCTGGCTCCTGCTGCTCGGCGCGCTGGCCTCGGCCTTTCTGGCACAAGGACGGGTCGGTGCCGCAGCCTCCGAGGAGGCGCACGCGCCCGAGACAGGCCGTGTCGCCGCAGCGGCGTTGTGGCTGTTGATTGCTGGGCTCGCGGTGACGGCGACGAGCCTCCTGCTATAAGGGCTCGGGGAACAGCACGCCGGCCGACAGCTTCCATTCGGGATCCAGCGCGCGCTTGGACGCGCGCATCTCCTCGATGCCGCGCTCGCCGTACAGCTCGCGCAGGAGCCGCTGCTTGAGCGCGCTGCGGCCCACGCCGTGCTCGGCCAGCGGCGCGCCGCCCATGGCGATGACCCCCCGCGCCATCTCGAGGATGGCGCCGCGGCCCCGCTCCACGTCGTCGATCGATCGCGGGATCACGTTCGGGTGCAGGTTGCCGTCGGAGACGTGGCCCCAGATGGCGTACCGCAGGCCGCGGCGCTCGAAGATCTCACGGTAGAGCGCCAGCGCCTCCTCGAGACGCTCGAACGGCACGATCAGGTCGCCAGCGGTCTTCTCGATGTCCGGATGGGCGTGGGCCTTCGCCGCGGCCACCAGCGCGTTGACGCTGGCGGGCACCGCCTCGCGCAGCTCGAACAGGCGGGCCGCCCCGCTCTCGTCGCCTGGCAGCGCGACGTGAGGGTCTCCGTCCACGCCGCAGGCGGCGAGCACCCCCTGCAGGCGTTCCAGTGCCGCGTCGACCTCCCGCGGGACCTCGACCTGCACGAGCAGCATCGCCGACGTCCGATCCGGCCGCGGCAGCCCCGCGCGGGCGAACGCCTCGTCTGGCACGGCGGCGAGCGCGTGGTGATCCATGTACTCGACCGCGGCGACGTCGAGCGGCCCCTCGCCGCGCCAGCTGGCCGCCGCCTCTCGGCGCAAGGCGGCGGTCACCGCCACCGCCTCGCGATCCGAGGCGCAACGCAGCAGCGCCGCGCAGGTCCCGGGTCTGGGAATCACGCGCAGCGTTGCGGCGGTGATCACGGCGAGCGTGCCCTCGGAGCCGACGAACAGATCCACCAGATCCATTCCCGCTCGCGCGTAGTAGCCGGCCGACAGCTTCGGCACGTCGGGCATGGCGTAGGTGGGCGCCGGAATGCGCAAGGGCTCGCGCCCCTGACGCGGCAGGACGAAATGCGCGTCGGGCGCGGCCGAGGACGCGCCCCGACGCAGCTCGACGATCGAGCCGTCCACAAGGACGAGGGTCAACGCCTCCACCCACTGCCGCGCGCTGCCGTACTTGAACGTGGCGGCGCCGGCCGCGTTGGTGGCGATCGTGCCGCCGACGAACGCGCCGTCGTAGGTGGGCACCGGCGGGTAGTACAGGCCGGAGGCCGCCAGCCTGCGCTGCAGCGCGGCGAGCGGCACGCCCGCGCCGGCTCGGACGCTGTTGGCGGTGATCTCGCCAATCTGATCGAGCGACCGGGTGCTGATCACGACGTCGCCGCGGGGGGTCGCGCCGCCGGTCAGCGACGACTGCGCGCCCACGGGCAGCACGCGGCGCGCGGACGCCACGAGCGCGGCCACCTCGGCCGTGTCCCGTGGGAACGCCACGCCCTCGGCAAAGCCACCGGGCACGTGCGCGGCGTCGCTCAGGAACGATCGGACGACGTCGGGTTCGTACTGAATGCGTGGACGAGCCGCGGCCGGAGGCGGCTGCGCGGAGTCGTGGCGCGTCGTGCGATCGGCCGTGCGGTGGATCCTCCCGAGTGAATTATATGTGCCCCGCCCGGAGCATCACTTCTTGCGCGTCGTGGCCTTCCTGGCGCGTCGGCGGGTTGCCGTGGCTCGATCGAGCTGCCGCTGCAGCGCCTCGATCATGCGGCCCAGCAACTCGACGGACCGCGCGAGCTGCGCGTTCGCGCCGCGGGTCACGCGAGGGTGTTTCGGCGCACGAAGCTCCTTTCGCCGCTTGGCCATTCCACCTCCTGACGGGCCGGGGTGCCCGCCGCATCAGGAAGGAGCAAGGGGTGCGCCAGACGGGTTCGCCGTTCCTACGGCGCGGCGAGCGCGGCCGTTTCCATGGCGAGCCAGGCGTCGAAATCCGTCTGCGTCACGATCCGGTCATCGTGAAGCACAGCCCGAGAAAGTTGCTGGTCGATGGCACCAGCCCGTGGGCGAACTTATCGCCGAACACCTTCACCACGAGGACGATCACCAGGACGACCCACCTGTTACCAGAATTGCATCGATTCTATAGAATGCAGCAATGCCCGCCAGATTTCCCGTCCTGATGCTCGTCCTGGTGGTCGCCTCGCACGCCGCGCCCGCGGCGGCGCAGAACGCCTCCACCGAGCCGATTCGCTACACGCTCAGCTTTCCCGCGCCGCACACGCACTACGTGGAGGTCAGCGCCGAGGTGCCGACGGGCGGGCGGCCGCAGGTGGACCTGATGATGGCCGTCTGGACGCCTGGCTCGTACATGGTGCGGGAGTTCTCGCGCCACGTCGAAGCGGTGGCGGCGGCCGGCCCGGACCGGCGCGCGCTCGCCGTCGACAAGGTGGACAAGAACACGTGGCGCGTGGCGGCCGGCGGCGCGCCGACGGTGACCGTGCGGTACCGCGTGTACTCGCGGGAGATGACCGTACGCACCAACTGGGTGGAGGCCGACTTCGCCATGCTCAACGGCGCGCCGACGTTTCTGACGCTGGCCGACGGCCTCTCGCGCCCGCACGAGGTCATCGTCGAGCCCGCGCGCGGCTGGAGCCGATCGATGACCGCGCTGCCCGCCATGGGCGGCGGCGCGCACCGGTACCGCGCGCCAGACTTCGACACGCTCGTCGATTCGCCGATCGTCGTCGGCAACCCGTCGGTGTACGAGTTCGCGGTCGACGACATCCCCCATTACCTGGTGAACGTCGGCGAGGCGGGGGTCTTCGATGGCGCACGCGCGGCGCGGGACCTCGAGACACTGGTCCAGGCGCAGCGCCGGATGTGGGGCTCGCTGCCGTACGACCGGTACATCGTCTTCAACATGCTGACGTTCGTACCGACGCAGGGGCTCAACGGCCTCGAGCATCTCAACTCCACCGTGCTGATGGCCTCTCCGCAGGCGACACGGACGCGGCAGAGCTATCTGAGCTGGCTCGAGCTGGCGAGCCACGAGATCTTCCACGCCTGGAACGTCAAGCGGCTGCGGCCCGTGGAGCTCGGGCCGTTCGAGTACGAGAGCGAGGTGTACACCAGGAGCCTGTGGATCGCCGAAGGGCTCACGGAGTACTACTCGCTCGTCCTGCTGCACCGCGCGGGGCTGTCGTCGACCGAGGAGCTGCTGAACAGCCTCTCGAACGAGATCGAGACGCTTCAGGCCACGCCGGGCCGGCTGGTGCAGTCGGCAGCGCAAGCGTCCTTCGACGCCTGGATCAAGTACTACCGCCCCGACGAGAACTCGGTGAACAGCTCGGTCAGCTACTACACCAAGGGGGTGGTGCTGGGGCTGCTGCTGGATGCCAGGATTCGCCGCGCCACCGGCGGCGCCCGGAGCCTCGACGACGCAATGCGGGCGGCCTACCAGAAGTTTTCGGGCGCCAGGGGCTTTGCCCCCGACGAGTTCCGCAGCGTCGTGGAACAGGTCGTCGGCACGAGCCTGCAGGCGTTCTGGGACTCCGCCGTCAACGGCACCTCCGAGCTCGAGTACGCCGAGGCGCTCGAGTCCTTCGGCCTGCGGTTCCGTCCGGCCTCGCCGTCCGGCCGTGCGTACCTCGGCATGAGCACCCGCAACGACGCGGGCCGCCTCGTCGTCACGCAGCTCCGGCGGGAGACGCCCGCGTACGACGCGGGGCTGAACGTCGACGACGAGATTCTGGCCATCGACGAGTTCCGGGTGCGGGCCGACCAGCTCGCCGCCTCTGTCGATCGGCACAAGCCGGGCGACAAGGTGATGCTGCTCGTGGCGCGGCGCGACCGGCTCGTGCGCCTGCCGGTGGTGTTCGGCGCGGAGCCGCCGCGGGTCTGGAGGCTGGAGGTGAATCCGTCGGCGACCGACGCCCAGCAGCAGCGCCGGACCCAGTGGCTGCAGACCAGGACGTGACCTTCGATCCGCACTACATCGACCACGTCCTCCACGAGCACTTCGAGGACGCGAAGGCGCTGTTCCTCTCGCCGCTGATGGCGATTCACTACGCGCATCTGGTGATGCTCGCCGATCGGCGGATCGTCTCGGCCGCGGACGCCCGCCTGCTGCGCGACGCGCTCGACGCGGTGTCGGCGAGCGACCTGCGCTCCGCGCCGTACGACGGCACCTGCGAAGATCTCTTCTTCTACGTGGAGCGGCTTCTCGTGGAGGCCTGCGGAGAGGACGTCGCGGGTCGCCTCCACACGGCGCGCAGCCGGAACGACATCGACATGACGATGTACCGGCTGCGGCAGCGGGAGAGCCTGCTCGCGGTGTTCGCGGCGGCGCTGGCGCTGCGGGAGGGGCTGATCGACCTGGCCGATCGCCATCGGAATACGCTGTTCGCGGCGCACACGCATACGCAGCCCGCGCAGCCTTCCACGATCGCCCACTACCTGCTCGGGGTGATCGAGCAGCTCGAGCGCGATGCGGTCCGCCTCCAGGCCGCCTTCGCGTCGACGAATCGGAGTCCGCTCGGATCGTGCGCGATCACGGGGACCGGGTTCCCGATCGATCGGCAGCTCACGAGCGATCTGCTCGGCTTCGACGGCCCCACGGGCAACACCTACGGCAGCATCGCGACGGTCGATTACCTGCTGGAGAGCGTCTCGGCCACGGCGGTGCTGCTGACGGGGCTCGGCCGGTTCGTGCAGGACCTGCTGCTCTGGTGCACGGTGGAGTTCGGCTACCTGCGCCTGGCCGAGGGATTCGTGCAGGCGAGCAGCATCATGCCGCAGAAGCGCAATCCCGTGGCGCTGGAGCACGCGCGCGCCATCGCGAGCAAGGCGCTCGGGCAGGCCGCGGGCATCGTGGTCAGCGTCCACAACACGCCGTTCGGCGACGTCGTCGACACCGAGGACGACCTGCAGCCGCTGGTGGCCTCGATGTTTCGCGACGCCCTGCGCGCCCTGACGCTGGTGGACGCGGCGATGCGCAGCGCGGAATTCGACGTCGCGCGGCTGGAGGCGCGGGCCGCGGAGGGTGGCACCACGTCGACGGAGCTGGCCGATCATCTGGTGCGGCAGCACGACGTGCCGTTCAGGACCGCGCACGCGATCGCCGCCCGCGTGCTCCAGGCGCGTCGGCAGCGGCCCGATGCGCCGCTCGGGGCGATTCTCGCCACGGTGTCGGGCGATCTGATTGGCGTGCCGCTGCAGTACACCGACGCGCAGATTGCCGACGTGCTGAGCGCTCGGCACTTCGTGGAGATGCGGCGCACGCTCGGCGGGCCGGCGCCGTCGGAGACCACGAGCGCGCTGGCGCAGTCGCGCCAGGCGCTCGAGTGCGACCGTCAGTGGCTGGCCGCCGCCCGTGGGCGGATCGCGGCGGCCGAGGCGCGGTTGCGCGAGCGGGCCCTGGCGCTATGACCGACGCGGGCCGCCGCTACGTGCGCGTGGTCGTGATCTGGGTCGCGTCCCTCGCGGCGCTCTTCGCCTTCCAGGCGTACTTCAGCTGATGCATCCCGTCGACTGGGCGATCATTGCGATCTATCTCGTGTGGATCGTGTGGGACGGCCTGCGCCTGACCAAGCGCAGCCACGAGCTCGAAGGGTACTTCCTGGCCAGCCGCAGCCTGCCGTGGTGGGCGGTGGGGCTGTCGGTGATGGCGACGCAGCTGAGCGCCATCACGATGATCGGGACTACCGGCCAGGGCTACGCCGACGGGATGCGCTTCCTGCAGTTCTACTACGCGCTGCCGATCGCGATGATCGTGCTGTCGGCCACGCTCGTCCCCTTCTTCCACAAGGCCAGGGTCTACACGGCGTACGAGTTCCTGGAGCGGCGCTTCGACGCGAAGACACGCGCCTTTACGAGCTTCCTCTTCCTGCTGTCGCGCAGCATGTCGCTCGGGGTCGTGATCTCCGCGCCCGCCGTCGTCCTGTCCGTGGTGCTGGGGATCAGCGTGACGAGCACCGTGCTGCTCATCGCCCTGCCGACCGCGGTGTACACGATGTTCGGCGGCGTCCAGGCGGTCACCTGGACCGACGTCAAGCAGATGGTGCTCATCGTCTTCGGGCTCGTCGCCGCGGTGGTGGTGCTCGTCCTCGGCCTGCCCGACGACGTCAGCGTGCCCCAGGCGCTGCGCATCGCGGGGACGACGGGGCGGCTGCAGACGTTCGATTTCAGCCTCGACCTGACGAACCAGTACACCTTCTGGTCGGGCACCATTGCGGCGCTGTTCCTGTTCTGTTCCTACTTCGGCACCGATCAGAGCCAGGTGCAGCGGTATCTCGCGGCCCGGTCCATAGACGAGGCGCGCGGGTCGCTGTTGATGAGCGCGTACTGGAAGATTCCGCTTCAGGCGCTCGTGCTGCTCGTGGGCGTCCTGATGTTCCTGTTCTACCTCTTCACCCCCGGGCCGATGCTGTTCAACCGGGTGCACGAGCGCGAGCTGCGCGAGGGGCCGCGCGCGGCGGAGTACCAGGCGATCGAGCGGCGGTTCGAGGCCGCGGACGCGGCCCGGATGGCGGCGGGCGTGGCGCTGGCCGAGGCGGACGCGTCGGGCGACGCCGGCCGTACCGTGAGCGCCGAAGCGGCGTTCGCGGCGAGCGACGCCGAGGTCCGCTCCGTCAGGGCCGCCGCGGTGGCGCTGGTCCGCAGCGCCACCGGGGACGCGTCGTACAACGACGTCAACTACGTCTTTCCGACGTTCGTGACAACGTACATGCCGGTCGGGCTCGTCGGGCTGCTCATCGCCGCGATCGTCGCCGCGGCGATGTCGTCGATCGCGGCGGAGATGGCCTCGCTGTCGACCGCATCGGTGATCGACTTCTATCGGCGGTTCGTCCGGCGCGAAGCCAGCGATCGGCACTTCCTGCTGGTGTCGCGGACGGCCACGGGGGCGTGGGCCGTCTTGGCGAGCGTCGTGGCGGTGCGGGCGGCCGAGCTGGGATCGCTCATCGAGGTGGTCAACCGGTTCGGCTCGTTCTTCTACGGCTCGATCCTCGGCGTCTTCATCCTGGCGGTGGCCTTCCCGCGGGCCACGGGCAACGGCGCCTTCGTCGGGCTCATTGCCGGCATGGGCTCGGTGGCCTGGGCGACGTTCTTCACCAGCGTCGCCTTCCTGTGGCACAACGTCATCGGCGCCGTGGTCGTGGTGGCGGTCGGCCTGGCCGTCAGCGCTGTCGATCCGGGGCGGAGTCGCGCCTGATGCTCGTCCGCGCCGTGCTCGTCGTGGCGCTCGTCCTGTTCGTGGCGTGGCTCGTCGGCGGCCTCCTGCGGGACCGCACGCGGCGGCGATGAGCCACGAGGCGCACGAAGACGGCTTGGCCACAAAGGTCACAGCGCGGCATAGCCGCAACCAAAGAATGCCGCGCTGTGACCTCGGACCAGCGCTGTCACGAAGATGATGACGCGCCGTTCGACTGGTCGGCCTGCCGTGCAGGCCGACATCGCGATTGACGAGACCGTGAAAGAAACCGACTCTGGAATCTTGAAGGGTTTCTTTCGCGGTCTCGTCAGTCGCGAGCCGCCTATGGCGGCCAGTCGAACGGAAGCAGTCGATCAAGCCGAGAAGAACCCTTCGTGAGCTTCGTGACACTAACGCGCCAGATTTTGTTTTTCGCACAACTTCGGGCGCGTTAGTGTCACTAGCAGATACAGGTTCTTGATCCCAGCGCGGCGTTTGGTTGCGGCTTCGCCGCGCTGGGTTCTTCGTGGCCGATCCGTCTTTGTGCCCTTGACATGATTCGCATCCTCGTCACCGGCGGCACGTTCGACAAGACCTACGACGAGATCGGCG
The DNA here is from genome assembly GCA_016210845.1 of Acidobacteriota bacterium. GTDB lineage: Bacteria > Acidobacteriota > Vicinamibacteria > Vicinamibacterales > UBA2999 > JACQTK01. The sequence continues at coordinate 25,897 of JACQTK010000260.1, forward strand.
GGCGGCTGTCGTTCGGCGGGACCCATC
>JACQTK010000256.1 GCA_016210845.1 Acidobacteriota bacterium
CGGCTACCGGCAGGGCGATCCTCTGCCGGTGCTCACCCAGATCCTTGATGGTTCGATGCCAGCAAACAACCCGCCGATCCGTGTGGACGCCGTGCCGGGTTCGATGTCCCGGTATTCGGGCGGCGGAATGATGGTGCTGCAACAGGCGTTGATCGACGTCACCGGCGAGTCGTTTCCGGCCTTGATGCGCCGTCTGGTCCTCGAGCCCGCTGGGATGCCGCTCAGCACGTTCGAGCAGCCGCTTCCCGAGCGCCGGTGGAAAGAGGCGGCAAGCGGACACGACGGCGAGGGCCATGTGGTCGAAGGCAGGTGGCCCGTGCAGCCGGAGCTGGCCGCTGGCGGGCTCTGGACGACGCCAACCGAACTGGCCCGCTGGGCGCTGGCAGTCACCAACGCGTGGAGTGGACAGTCGGGGAGCCTTCTGTCGAAGGCGATGGCGACGGACATGCTGTCCGTTCAGGAGCCGCCTTTCCGTCTCGGACCGTACGTCGACGGATCCGTGTCAATCGCGTGTCAGGCGGCGGCGTCCGCACGGGCGTGCATGCCGAGCGCCATCCGGCAGAACGCGTCCCATTCCTCGGCGATGGTCGGCCAGGTGTAGCCGGTCCAGGCGCGGGCCAGCGCCCGATCGCTCAGCGCCTGCCACCGGTCGTCGTTGGTGAGCAGCTCCACGCAGGCGTCCACGAAGGTCCGCCTGTAGACGGCGCTGTGAGGGTCGCCAGGGATGCAGAGGCCCGCATCGCCAACCGTTTCCGGAAGCGCCCCCAGCGCGCTGGTCACGACCGCGCAGCCTGCGGCCTGTGCCTCCATGGCCGCGATGCAGAACGTCTCGGGATAGTGGTTCGGGTAGGCGAGCACCCGCGCCTGCTGCAGGCGCGCGGCAAGCTCGAGCTGCGGCAGCGAGCCGGTCACGTTCACGCCGGGCTGCCTGGCCTTCCGGTAGATCGATCCGAACTGCTTCCGGTCCTCGGCCGCTCCGATGCCGTACACCTGCATGCTGCTGCAGACGTCGAGCTCGGCGCCAGGGCAGGCCGCGCGGATTCGCGGAAACAGCTCCAGGAGCAGGTCCAGGCCGCGGAACGGCGTGCTCGCATACGCGAGTCGGCGCGCGCGCGGGGTCCGCTCCGTCGGCCGCAGCGGCGGGAGCGCCATGGATGCGGCCGTGCCGAGCTTGGTCGTGACAATCTGCTGGCGCGGCACGCGGTGGTGCGCTTCGAACGTCCCCATCTGCCACACGCTTTGCAGCATGTACACGTCGATCTCCGCGCGGCGGCTCGGGTCGGCGAGGTGCTCGAGGAACGGCTGATCGTGGGCGTCGCCGGTCCAGAAGATCTGCAAGGGCGCCAGCCGCGCTCGTCCGATCGCCTGCCACGACCGGACGCTGACGAGCACGTCGGGCCTGTCGCTCACGCAGCGCGCAGGCAACGTCTCCCAGCGCGCGTAGTCCACGCCATCGAATCGGCGAGGCTCATCGCAGGCGTTGAAGACCCTTACCGCGTGACCGCGCCGCGCCAGCGCGTCGGCCAGGTAGACAATCGCGCTCTCGGTGCCGCCCAGCCCCCGATCCCGAGGGGTGCGGGCGTCGTAGGCGAGGCTGCGTGGCTGGTAGAAGAAGAAGGTCAGCGGACCGTTGGTCCGCCTCGGCAGCCGGAACGTGTCGCCCGCCAGCTGCGCGAGACGGGTGAGTGCCGCCGGCTCGTCGGGCGACACGCGAAGCGCGTCGGCGGCGGCCGCGAGCGCGCCTTGCCGATCCCCGCGTGCCTGGAGCGCCGTGACCAGGTTCATCGCCGCCTCGAGCGTCGGCTGCAGTGCGAGGCTGGGCCGCAGGTGGCCGACGGCTTCGTCCACATCGCCCAGTCCCAGCGCGATCGCGCCGCGCAGCGCCTCCAGCTCGGCGTCCGAATCCTGATCGAGGGCCGACAGGCATCGGCGCGCCTCCTCGAATCGCCGCAGCCCCGCGAGAATGCGGCCGCGCAGGCGCAGGGCCCATCGGTCCGGACCGAGCTGCGCAAGGTCGGCAAGGGCCCCGTCGTGATCGCCAACGGTCCGCCGGACCTGCGCGCGCAGCGCGCGCAGCTCGCGGTGCCCTGGCGAGCGCTCGAGGGCACGATCGAGACACGCGAGCGCATCGGCGGGCCGCTGCTGGCGCACGTAGATCCTCGCCAGGTTGATGCTGGCGGCCGACAGGCCCGGATGGCTCGCGAGCGCCCGCCGAAACGCGCGCTCGGCCGCCGTGAAGTCCTGCATCGCGCAGTGGACGTTGCCCGACGCCAGGTTGACCTCGCCCGCCATGTGCGGCAGCGTGCGGCTCGCCAGGCGGAGTGCGTTGAGTGCCTTGTTGTGCTGCCCGAGATCGAACTGGCAGAGGCCGATGCGGAGCATGGTGTCGCGGAACCCCGGAACGAGCGCGGTCGCGCGCGTGAAGCACTCGAGGGCGTCGGCGGGCCGCTCGAGCTCGCGGTACTGGATGCCCAGCTCATAATGCGCCTGCGGATCGGCGGGTGCGTCCTCGACCTTCCGGAGGCCCATGCGCAGGTACGCTTCGCCCTTGGCGTGGAGCAGGTCCTGATCGCCCAGCTTGCCGTAGTGGTGGATGACCCAGCGCCCGTGGATCTGGGCGAGCGGACGCGACGGGTCGGTCGACACCGGCTCTTCGTGAACGCGGTTCTCGAACCGCAGCCACGGACGGTTCCGAAACAGCCGTCGGCACACCACGTCGACGAACCCAGGGTACGGCGCCCCTTCCTCGTACCCGCCGGGTCCAGGCTGCCAGCCGACCACCGTGCCCGAGCTGAAGTAATGGCGCTGGACGCTCGTGACCGCATTCAGGTCGTCACGGGCGAGCAGCGCGCGGATGGCGACGTGATCGCGGCGGGCGATTGATTCGTCGGCGTCGAGGACGAGGATCCAGTCGCCGGTGGCCTGCTCCAGGCTGTAGTTCCGCGCCTGGCTGAAATCGTCGCACCACGTGAACGAGTAGACGTGCGCGCCGTGCTCGCGCGCGATCGCCGCCGTCCGATCGGTGCTGCCTGTGTCGACGACCACGATGTCGTCGACCAGATCCCGCACCGAGTCGAGGCATCGGGAGAGGTGCGCCTCTTCGTTCCTGACGATCATGCACAGGCTGAGCGTCGGCATCGAGGAGCGGCTCGGTGCACGATCGGCGCCAACCGCCCTCCGGTCGCCGCGCCCGCGAAGGCGTGGCCGGTGCCCGCCAGGACCGACGGCGGCCCGATGGCCGGTGTCGCAGAACCGACAGCACCATCCACCCGGCCGGATGTTTACTTCGACCCGGGTCGGAGGGACAGTTCGCCCGACTCTGTGTACTCGAATCTCTTTCAGCTGGCCTCGCTGGCGCTCATCGGCTGGATCCTGCTGATCCTGTTGGCCGTGTGGGCACTTGCCGCGTGTCGAGGATTGATCGCGTGGCGAAGCTCGGCTGTTGCGCGCGTCGCGTGCCTCGAGCGTCAGGAATTCGGCGAGTCGGTACTCCGCTGCTGAGAGATCCCGTCGCGCCCGCATTTCAGGAACTGCACATCCTCGAGCGCCGCCAGCACGTGCTGGCACGTGGTGCGATCCAGTCCTGACAGTCGCGATGCCTCGGCCAGCGTGAGGCGCGTCCCAGGCATCTCCAGGAACACACTCTTCAGGCGCTGCACGGCGTCGGTAATCAGCGGGGCGGCTTCCATGGCGGCTCCTTCGAAAACGTTGACGTGCCGCGGCGTGAAGAACGCGCTCGTCCGGGCAACGGATGTGCCAGCGAACCGACCGAGGCTGACGGCCGTTTCGGGCCGACCTGGCGTTACGCTTTTCGAACGAGTGTTGGCGCGCGATGCACGGGTGTATAGGGAACTACTCGGCGCTCGACACGGCGGACCAGAACTGGCAGGGGTCGGACAGGCTTGCGCCCGTGGGCGTCGCATCGTTGCGTCGGTCGACCACCGAGGTCGGCGAGACGTTCATCCATCCGGTGGGGATGGGCCGGCCGCAGTCCGAAAAGCGGGCTCCAGTGGGCACGTCGGAGACGCGGTTGGCGAAGACCGCAGTCGGCACCCGCCGCACGCCCGCGCCGTCCACGTTGATGCCCACCTTCGCCCCGATGACCTGATTGTCGAACAGCTCGCCGCCCACGATATTGCGGCTCGGATACCACGGGCCCGGGCCGACCTGGATGCCGAACACACAGAGCTGCGCGCCGCAGTCGACGAGATTGCCTGCGACGACGGCCCCTCGAAAGTCGCCGCGGAAGCCCAGATTGTCCGGGTCCTGCCGTGAGGATCGCGCAGCGATCGGGGCTGTCGACGCACGAAACGCCCTCGCCCGCGCTGCCCGCCGTCCGCAGCGTGAGCGGCGTCGAGACCACGACCTGACGGTGGAGGACGTACACACCTGGCGGGATTTCGACGCTCGAGAAGGCGGGTGCCCGATCGAGGCATTCCTGAAGCACATCAGCGGCAGCGAAGGGGCCTCGGTCGTCCGGGTGGCAGATCATGATCCGCGGCACGCGCCCTTCGTCAGGTGCGGGCGTGCGACCCAGTCCGCTCGCGCCAACCCTGGCAGCGGGCGACACCTCGACGTCAGGCGCCACGTCGTTCCGAAGGAGAGGAATGGGCGACTCGAGACGCTCGCGGCGTGGGGGGGGCCGCGGGGAAGCGGTTGTGGTCCGCGTGCGGGCGGGACGCTCCAGCGTCGTTCGGGCGGATTCCAGCTGAGCTGAAAGCCGCGCGGTCAGCTCGGCCGAGGCAGACGCCAGGTCCCGACTGATAGGAACGCGCAGGGCAGGGGCTGTCGTGGCCTCGTCGCCGCGAGGGCCGAAGCGCAAGGGCACGAACAGCACGAGCGCGCTCAACGCGGCCAGGCCGGCCACCCGCCGAATCACCTCATTCTATGGCCCAAGGGGCGCGCACGCTGAAGCGTGCGCTCTACAGGCGGAGGAGATCTGCCACCTGTAGAGCGGCGGCTGTAGCCGCCGCGAGGGGCCGATCGGTCACGGGGCGGCGACGATGGTGATGGGCACCTCGCGGGAAACGAACGTCGGCACGCCGTACATGGTCTCGGCGCCGACCTGCACGATGTACTGTCCAGGTGGCACGTCGCGGATCGGAACCAGCGTCGAGTGAATGTAGCCGAACCGGTCGCCCGAGAGCGCCTCGCTCGTCCCCAGATCGGACGTCTCCCACAGGACCCGCCCATCCAGCGCGCGGAGGCGCGTGACCACGTTGATCTGTTGGTCGAACTCGGCCTCACCGTTCGCCCACTGTTCGTAGATCTCGGCTTGCACCTCCAGCCGCTCGCTCTGGGCGAAGCGCCGCCGGGCGGCGGGCGGCCGCAGCAGGATGGGCAGCACGCGGTCCTCGTCCGACTCGACGTGGGTGTAGCCCTCGACGGCGGACGAGGTCAGCACCAGGCCGCTCATGGCAATGGAGAACGGGCGGAGGTCGATGACCTCGACGTCGTGGACGGCCGACACGCTGCGGGAGCTGCCCGTGTCGCGAGCGGTTACGCGCACCCCGTAGGTTCCGGGCGGCATCGACAGGCGAGTCAGCACGCGGACGCCACGTTCCAGCTCCGGCCCTCCCGCGGCGGTATCGGTCAGCGAAACGGAAACCGTCCGGTCCGGAATGCGGGATGGGCCGCCTGTGACGGCATAGCGCAGCTCGAGGCGGCGCGCGCCCGCCCCGGCGGGCCGCCCGGGCAGTCCGTGCAGTTCAGCGCCAAGGAGCACGGACGCCAGCGAACCTGTGCCTTGATATGGCGCCGCAAAGACGGCCAGGGTCAGACCGCCGTTCGGCCGCGGATCCGTGGTCGTCACGTCGGGCACGCTCTGGGCGGAGAGCGCAGATGGCACGACGAGCGCGAAGGCGACGAACTGGCGGATGAGCGTGGGCATCGACCGCACCATTCTACGCGGCGATGCCCGCTCTGGTCTCAACCCCGCCTCGTTAGTCGTCGTTGCAGTAGATCCCGGTGCACGGCGGCGGCGGTCCGCCCCTGGCGCTGACAGCTCCAATCATGTCCGGATGGATGGCGCAGTGATAGTGCGTGCCCTGGTCGGGCATCGTCATTGCGCGGCTCGTCGCGCCTGGCGCGATGTCGCCGGTGTCGATCGTCCCGTCATTGAGCCTCACCCGATGCACGACGCTGTCGGCATTCCTGAACACCACCAGCTCGCCGCCTGCCGTGGCGGGGTTCGGCGAAAACGACTGACTGCCGTTCTGCCGCACGATGGTGATGGTCACCGCGTTGGAGGGGATCGACGAGCTGGGTGCCGTGGGGCTCGACGACCCGTAGCCGCCACCACACGCAGCGGTCGCGGCCATCAGGCAAGTGACCGCCAAGAGCCGGATTGGCATGTGACGTCCTTTCGCCAAGAAGCGCGCGGCACATCGAGCAAGACGAGTACCGGCGGTGTTCCGGCCAGATTCAGCCGAAGCGCTGCGCCAAGGCTTACCGTCGGCGTAAGCCGCTTTCGACGAGCGCATCAGCCTCGCCCCTCGCCGATCCGCGTCATCGGGTAGACTCAGTACTTCCGGCCAGTGGAGTCGTTCGCATGCGCGTGCCTGTCTTCATCCTCATTGCCCTTGCGACATTCGCGCTGAGCGTGGCCGTTGCCGCCCAGCGGCGCGATGCCTTCCCCGAATCGCGGGACCATCCCGCCATCGCGTACAGCACGGCGCCGGTCCGCGATGCCGTCTCCGCCCTCAACCGGAGGCTTCAGGAGGGTCAGCTCCGGCTGGCATTCGATCCGACGAGCGGGTACCTGCGGTCCGTACTCGACGCGCTGAGCGTGCCCGTGGAGTCGCAGACGCTGGCGTTCTCGCAGGCGAGCCTGCAGGGGCCGCGCATCAACATGCAGAACCCGCGGGCCCTGTACTTCAACGACAGCGTCTCGGTGGGGTGGGTGCGTGGCGGGGAGGTGCTCGAGGTCGCCGCCCAGGATCCGCGCCAGGGCGTGATCTTCTACGAGCTCGATCAGCAGCCGGCGGCTGTGCCGCAGTTCAGGCGGAACGACCAGTGCCTCACGTGCCATCTGTCGTGGGACACGCTGGCCGTGCCAGGCTTGCTCGTGATGAGCATGTATCCGCTGCCCGACGACAAGTATGCCTACGCCAACGGGTTCGTCAACGACCATCGCAGCCCGTTCCGCGAGCGGTGGGGCGGCTGGTATGTCACCGGTGCGCACGGGGCCACGGTGCACATGGGCAACATCGCCGTGATGCCCGTAGACAAGGGCCGGTCGCTGCCGAACCCGATTCGCCCGCGCGCCTCGCTGGAGGGCGTGTTCGACCTGAAGGGCTTTCCCACGCCCTACAGCGACGTCGTCGCGCTGATGGTGCTGGCCCATCAGACGCACATGACCAACCTGCTGACGCGGCTCGGGTGGGAGGCGCGTCTGCAGGCGCAGAACGCGCGTCCCGACAGCCCGGAGCGCGTGGCGTCGGCCGTCGCAGACCTGGTCGACTACATGCTCTTCGTCGACGAGATTCCTCTGACGGCGCCGATCGAGGGCACGGCGGGGCTCGCGGAGCGGTTCGCGACGGCCGGACTTCGCGACGGCAAAGGCCGGTCGCTCAGGGACCTCGACCTGCAGCGGCGCCTGCTGCGGTATCCGTGCAGCTACTTGATCTACACCGAAGCCTTCGACGCGCTGCCTGCCGCGGCGAAGGAGGCGGTCTACGCCAGGATGTGGCAGGTGCTCTCGGGCCAAGAGCGCGCACAGCGCTACGCGCGGCTGACGCTGGGAGACCGCCGGGCCATCGTCGAGATCCTGCGGGAGACGAAGAAGGATCTGCCCGCGTATTTCCAGCCCGTCACACGCTAGAGTCACGAGCATGCCGCCGACAGCTTCCTCCCGCCCGCTCGCGGTCGTCGTGGCCTGTGCGCTGCTCGCGGCCTCGGCCGCCGCGCAGCGCCCCTCGCCGCCATCCACGAATCACTGGCTCGATGCCTATCGCGATACGGCCGCGCAACTCATCAAGGCCGCCACGGCGGACGACTTCGCGTGGCGTCGGCTTGCGGAGCTCACCGATACCTTCGGCAACCGCCTCAGCGGCTCGGACAACCTGGCCAGGGCCATCGCCTGGGCGGCCGACACCATGCGGAAGGACGGCCTGGAGAACGTACGGACCGAGCCGGTCATGGTGCCGAAATGGGTACGCGGCCGCGAGAGCGCGGAGATCGTCGACCCCCCGCGGCACGAGCTGGCCATCCTGGGCCTGGGCGGTTCGGTGGCCACGCCGCCTGGGGGCGTCGAGGGCGAGGTGCTCGTGGTCAGCAGCTTCGACGAGCTGCGCGGGCGCGCGGGCGAGGCCAAGGGGCGCATCGTCCTGTTCAATGCCCCGTTCACGAGCTACGGCGACAGCGTCACGTACCGCACGGGCGGCGCGCGCGCGGCCGCCCAGGCGGGAGCCGTGGCCGCGCTGGTGCGCGCCATCGGGCCGATCGGCCTGCGCACGCCGCATACCGGCAGCCTTCAGTACGGGCAGGGCGTGCCGCCAATCCCTGCGGCGAGCGTTTCGGTGGAGGACGCAGACCGCATTGCGCGTCTGACCGCGCGGGGGCGCGCGGTGCGCGTCCGGCTCACGATGGAGGCACGGTTCGAGGGAGAGATCGAGTCGGCGAACGTCGTCGGCGAGATCCGCGGCCGCGAGCGGCCCGACGAGATCGTGCTCCTCGGCGGACACATCGACTCGTGGGACCTGGGTACGGGGGCCTCGGACGACGGGGTAGGGTGCATCGTGACGTGGGAGGCCGCGCGGTTGATGGCGAGGCTGGGGATCCGCCCGCGGCGCACCATCCGCATCGTCCTCTGGACCAACGAGGAAAACGGCCTGCGCGGCGCGACGGCCTACGCGCAGCGCTACGCGGCCGACGCGGCCAATCACGTGTTCGCGCTCGAATCCGACTCCGGGGTGTTCGAGCCGGCCAGTCTGGGCTTCACAGGAAGCCCGATGGCCAGGACGATCGTCCGGGAGATTGGGGCGCTGCTGACGCCGATCGGCTTCTCGGACATCGTCGCGGGAGGCGGTGGGGCGGACATCGGGCCCATCGCGCAGGCTGGCAACGCGCCGACGATGGCGTATCTGGGGAACCCTGGACGGTACTTCGCGATTCACCACACGCCGGCCGACACGATCGAGCGCATCTCGCCCGACGAGGTCTCGAAGGCGGCGGCGGCGATAGCCGTGATGGCGTATGTGATTGCAGAGATGCCCGAACGGCTCCCGACTAGGTAGCTGGGTAGCTGGGGCGGTACTCCCTAAGCTACCCGCTCCCGAGCTACCCAGCTACCTACCGCAGTTCCGTCAGCGTGACGTCGAGGAGGCGCGACTGGCGCGGGGCGCGCTGCCACTGCACCAGGATGGGGCTCTGGTAGGTGCCTTCGATCAGCCCGTACGTCCCGTCCTCGCGCTCCGACACGAGCAGGCTCACCGACCGGCGCATGCGGAAGAACCGCGCCGCGGGCACGGCCAGCGTGCGGGCCAAGGCCTTTTCGACGATCGAACCCCGCAGCCGGAGCATATCGAGGCTCTTGTTCAGCACCCGCACGAAGTCGTACTTCGCGTAGTCGAGCGTCTTGGCGGGCACGGCGCGCGGGTTGGCCAGCGCGTGGCGGCTCTTTTCGGCGAAGAACCGCAGCGGGTTGCGCAGCACTTCCGCAAGGTCGTACTTCATCAGCAACGTCTCGTACTCGTTGACCGTCAGCGCCGAATGGCGCTCGGCCAGGTCGAGATCGATCCGCAGCCGTCCCCTGCTCACGCCCGCGCGCACCACGAACTCCGCCAGCCGATCGTAGAGGCCCAGCCGCGGATCCTTCAGGTTCACCGAGTCGATCGGGTGCGCGGACACGGGCACTTCGAGGCGCGTGCTGCAGACGGTGCGCTCGTCGTGAAAACCGATGAGGCGGGTGAGCCGACGGCGGGGCCGCCCCTCGACCATCCCGTCCAGGTCGACGAAGAACACCGACTCCCCCGACCGGTTCGGATGCGTGACGCACGCGCGCAGGCCGCTGGCGATGAAGGCCAGGTGCGAGTCCCCGTTGCGGGGTTCGACCGCGCGCTGGTCGGCGTCGAGGTCGTCGCGCCGCTCCAGCCGATCGTGCTGGTAGCCGGCGCCTTCGGGAAACAGGGCGCGGAACGCCTCGACGTAGGGGGGCACCTGCTCGGCGCGCAGCCGCGCGGCCAGGCTCCGGTCCAGGAAGCCGGCCGTCGTATGCGACGACCAATAGAGGCACTGCGGGTAAGAGGCGCACGCCTGATGCTCGGCGGCGAAGCGGGATCGCAGTTCGACGACGTCGAAGCGCGCCCTGGGGACAAGCTCGAGTGTCAGATCGAGCGGTTTGGCGGCCATCAAGATTGGACGACACTGTAGCGTAACATAGCGGCCCGTCGGCGTCTGCGCGGGTTTTCCCGATGTGCAGGGGCGCGGCGGCGCCGTGCCCGCGGGTTGCACGTACGATAGGGACAGGATGACCGTTCGGGTCCGCATCGCCGTCGTCTTCGGTGCCCTGGTTGCGGCGATTGGGGTGCTCGCGCTCGTCCTCCACAGTCCGTTCGTACGCGCCCGCGTGCTGCGATACGCGCGTGCCGAGGTGCAGGCGCGGTACGCCGTCCGGCTCGTGGCCACCCGCCTCGACTACAACCTGGCCGCCCTGCGCGTGGGGCTCGCCGACGTCCGCGTGTCGACGCTGGAGGCGGCGGCCCTGCCGTTCTTCGAGGCCGACTACCTGTCGGTGACGCTGCCAGGCCGCGTGCTGCTCGGCGGCCTGTCGTTCGACGACATCTCGGTGACCAGTGGCAGGGTGCGAGTCGTCCGTCGTCAGGACGGCAGCACCAATCTGCCTCGAGCCTCGGACACACCGAGCGGTGAGCCGTCGCCGCTTCGCATTGGCAGCCTGAATGTGCCGCGGCTGACGGTCGAGATTCGCGACGAGTCGCGCGATCTGGGCCTGCTCGTGCCAGCGATGGCGGTTCGCCTGACGCCGGACGGCGGGCAGATTGCGCTCGGTATGCCCGCCGACGTCCGGATGGGCGGGCGGAGTACGCGTATCGACCGGCTGGAGGGTGGAGCGGCCTTCGACGGCCGCGCGCTCCGGTTGAGCGACGTACGGCTCCAGGCCGACGAAGCGTCGCTTCGCGTCGACGGGTCGCTGACGGTGATCGCGCGTGAGTCGGCCGTCGATCTGCGCGTTCAGGGCAGCGGCGACCTCGCGCACCTGGCGCGCTGGGCCGTGCCCGAGGGCGACGTGCCGGACGCCACGCTCGCGATGGACGCCCGGATCACCGGTCCGACGGGCGAGCCGGAGGTGGATCTGCAGGTCGGAACCGATCGCCTCACATGGCAGCGCGTCGCGATCACCGAACTGTCGGCGCAGGCGCGCGTCACGCCGGCCGCGGCGGAGGTGCGGACGCTCGAGTTCGGTCTCGAGGGTGGCCGCGTGACGGCCTCAGGGCTGGTGCCGTTCGAGGCGGAGGCGCCCGGACGTGTGAGCGCCTCCTGGAGCGGCGTCGACGCCGCGGGTCTCGTCGCCGCGTTCTCACCCGGAACCGGCGTCCTCCCCGCGGGCACGCTGGCGGGCCAGCTCGAGGCCGAGGGTCTCATCGCCGCCATGGACCGATGGTCCGCCACGGGCATGGTCAGCGCTGCGCCTCGACCGAACGCGCGAAACCGGCTGTCGCTGCGAGGCGGCGTGCGGCTCGCGCTCGACGAGGGACGCTGGCGGCTCGAGGGCAGCCCGGTGGTAGGCGGGGTCGCACCGATCGATGTCGCCGTGCGGGGCCAAGTATCGCCTCTACGAACCGCGGGCCGTACGCCTCGGCGAAGCACGATCGCGGGAGCGGTGCGCCTCGGTCGGACGGATGTGCCCGACCTGCTCGACGTGCTGCGCGTGACGAGCCTCGCCTCGACGGCAGAGGACGTGGTCGGGTCCGGCGCGATCGAGGCGGACATGCAGCTCGCTGGCAGCCTGGCGGATCCGACGATCGAAGCGCAGGCGCGCCTGCGAGAACTGGCCAGCCCGCAGTTCGAGACCAAGGCGATCGACGTCACCCTGTCCGGCCGGCCCCTTGCGCGCCGGCTCGAGCTCGCGATCGGATCGGGCGGAGCGCTCGTGGCGGGGGAGGCGGTGAGCGACATCCGGGCCGCGGGTCGGCTGGCCGACACGGCACTCGTGGTCGACGAGCTGTTTGCGGGGCAACCCATGACGGCCGGCCTGCTGACGGCAGCGGGACGCTACAACGTGGGAACCGGCGACTACATGGCCTCGCTGGAAGTCACCGACTGGCAACTGACGCCGACCGCCGAGCGGCCGTTGGCCGGCCGGGCGAATCTGCGGTTCGCCGGCGAAGGAACCGTTTCGGAACCGCGCGGCACGGGGCACGTGAGGCTTCGCGGGGCAGTCTGGCAGGAAGTGGGGCTCGGCGATCTCGAAGCGGGCGTGCGGCTCGACGGCCGGATGGCCTCCTTTCAGGCGCGCGCCCCGCAGCTCCAGGCGGAGGCGGACGGCCAGGTGCAGCTCGACGCTCCGTACGCCGCGGTCGTCGATCTTCGCGCCGAGGAGATCGATCTCGCGCGCGCGCTGCGCGGCCTGGAGCCGCCCACGCCGGTTGCGGGCACGGCGATGCTGACGGCCCATGCGGAAGGGCCGCTCGAGACGTGGCGTACCTCGTCTGCGACGGTGGAGGTCGTGTCGCTGGACGCGACCGCGGGTGATCTGCCCGTCCGCCTGCTCGAGCCCGCGCGGCTGCGCTATGCCGCCGAACGCGTGGTCGTCGATCGGTTCGAGGCCGCCGCGGGCGACATGCGAATCTCGGCATCGGGCGAGCTGCCCGCGTTTGGCGCCGCGGCGGATGCACCGGCGCTGGTCGTCGAGGCTACGGGGGATGTTGGCGACGTGGCGCGCGCGGCGGCCGCCACGGGCGTGGCGCAGGTGCCGGTCACCGGAGGCGACGGCCCTGTGGCACTGCTGGCGCGAATCACCGGCTCGCTGCAGGAGCCGGTCGTGGCCGCGGATCTCGAGGTCGGCCCTGGCTCGGTGACGCTGCAGGACGTTCCGTCGGTCTCGGGGCTCCGCCTGCGCGCGCACGCGGAAGATGGCTGGATCGAGTTGAGGGAAGCTGGCGCGTCGTATCAGGGCGCGACGGTATCGGCCACGGGCAGGGCGCCGATTTCGCTTCTCGTACGCAGGCCGGGTCCTGCGGCAGGCGCGGTCGAGCCGCCGCAGGCCGCGCAGAACCTGGAGCTCCACGCGCGCGCCAGCAACGTGTCGCCCGCGGTCGTCGAGCCGTTCCTGTCGGCCTCGACCCTCGCACAGTTGACAGGGTCGCTCGACGTCACGCTGGATGCCGCGAGCCCGACGCTCGACCTCGCCGACCTGACCGGCGAGCTCCGCCTCGATCGTCTCGACCTGCGGATTGCCGATCTCCCCGTCACCCAACGCGCCCCCACTCGCATCGTGGCGCGCGAGGGCTTCGCCCGGATCGAGGCCTGGGACTGGGTGGGGCAGGGAGCCACGCTCGCCCTCCAGGGTCAGGTGCGGCTGGCCGATCGGCAGGCGGCCATCCTCGCCAACGGCGACCTCGACCTGCGCCTGCTGACGCCGTTCGTGCGCGACGCGGGTGTCACGACCGCGGGCCGGCTGCAGCCGCGGATCTCGATGACGGGAGCTGTCAACAGCCCGCGCATCGATGGCGATCTGCTCGTGAGCGGCGGCGAGGTGCGGCTGGTTGAACCGCGGGTGCTCGTGTCGGACCTCACGGCGCGCGCCGTGCTCACGGGGAACAGCGTGCGCCTCACGTCGCTCACGGGTCTCGTCAACGGCGGCCCGCTCACGGGGTCCGGTCTGGTCGAGGTCGGCGACGGCCGCGTCGATGCGCGGCTGTCCACCGACGTGCGCAGCGCGGCGCTGGAGTTCCCGCAAGGCCTGCGCAGCGAGGTGCACGCGGCGCTGGAGCTGGGGATGGCCGCGGCCCGCCAGCGGACGTCCGGCCGCCTCTCGGGGACCGTCACGGTGGTGCGCAGTGCGTACCGGGAGCCGATGGCGGTGGTCACCGGGCTGCTGACCACGCTGCGCGCGCGTCGGCTCGCCGCTGGCGCCGCGCGCTCGCCCCTGCTGGAGTCGCTCGCGCTCGACGTGCGCGTCGTCACCGACGAGGATATGATCGTCGACAACAACTACGGCCGCTTTCAACTGGGCGGCGATCTGCGTGTGATCGGCACCGCGGCCGCACCCGCGCTGTCGGGTCGCGCCGAGCTGCGGGAAGGGGGGCAGCTCTTCGTCGGACGCAACATCTACACCGTCACGTCCGGCACCATCGATTTCGCCGACCCGTTGACCATCGAGCCCGATCTCGGCGTCGTTGCGACGACGCGGGCGGGAGGCGTGGACATCGAGGTCAGGATCACGGGCACGCCCGACAGCCCGAGCGTCGACTTGAGCTCGACCTCCGATCCCAGCCTCGGGCAGGCGGAGGTGGCGTCGCTGCTGCTGACCGGCCGTCGTCTCGAGGACCTGGCCCCGGGCGACGCGGCGTTTGTCGGCACGCAGGTGCTCGGCAACTTCTCCGCCGAAGTGCTCGGCTTTGCCAGCCGCGCGATCGGTCTCGATACAGTCCGCCTCGGCGGCGTCGACGCGGCCGCGCCGCGCCGCGACCCTACCACGGCTGCCACCGAGATCGATCCGACGGCGCGATTGACGTTCGGCAAGAGCCTGAGCGCCAACCTGGACGTGACGTTTTCGCAGAGCCTTCGCGACAGCGCCGCGCAAACCTGGATCGTCGACTACCTGCCCGCACGGCGGCTGGAGCTGCGGCTGGTATCCGATGACGACGATCTGCGGACCTACAGCTTCCGTCACGACGTGACGCTTGGCGGGGCTGCGCGCCCGACGGCAGCGGAGGGGCCCCCGCGTCCAGAGGACTTGCGTGTGGCCGCGGTCTCCATCGACGGCGACCTCGTCGTCTCGGAGGCGCGCGTCCGCGACATCCTTCGGCTCGAGCCTGGCGACCGGTTCGACTTCGGGGCATGGCTGGCGGATCGCGATCGCCTGGAACAGTTCTACCAGCAGCAGGGCTATCTCACCGCGCGGATCGCCGCCACGCGAGCGGATCGCTCGGATGGCGTTGCGCTGGCGTATCAGGTGACCCCAGGGCCTGCCACGCGAATCGAGGCGTCCGGGCTTACGCTCGACGCGCCCCTGCGCGTCCAGCTCGAGCGGGCATGGGCGCAGTCGGTGTTCGACGAGTTCCTCGTAGAGGAGGCGACGACGATTGTGCGGGAGCGCCTGGCGCGCGACGGGTATTTCCAGCCAGCCATCGATGCCCGCGTCGTCACCGAGGGCGGCACGAGCCGCCTCGTCATTGCGGTTCGGCAGGGTGCCCGCAGCACGGGCACCCAGGTTCGCGCCGAGGGCGCAGACGAGGCCTTGCGACGGGAGATCGAGGCCTGGCTGGCCTCGCGGGGGCTCGTGGAGCGAGCCGCGCTGGATCCGGGCGCCCTCGAGCGCGAGGTCACGACGTTCCTGCGAGAGAGGGGGTATCTTCGCGCCACGGTGACGGCTGGAGCGCCGCTGTTCGACAGCCTGGCCGTCGTGCCGCTGACCGTCGACGCGGGTCCGGTGTTCCGGGTGACGAGCGTCACCTTCCGAACCGCGGTAGGGGCGACGTCTACGTCGCCCCTACCACCGGACGCCGTCCGCGACGCGGCGGCGCTTCCACCGGGCACGCCGTACGATCCTGCCGCGGCCGACGCCGCCCGCGACCGCCTGGTGGCCTTGTTCCGCCGCGAAGGATTTCCGGCTGCAACGGTCGTCGTGCAGCCGCGGGTTCACCCCACGGCGCCCGCCGTGGATCTCACGTTCGCGATCGACGCGGGCGCCAGACAGGTGGTCGGCGAGGTGGTGGTCTCTGGAAACCGCGCCATCGACACCGACGTCATCGTCCGGGCGCTCGACCTGACGCCTGGAGCGCCGCTGAGGGCGGAGGAGACGCTGCAGGCGCGAAGGCGCGTGTTCGATACAGGGTTGTTCCGCCGTGTGGACGTGTCGCCTGAAGCCATGGAGGCTCCGGAAGGCGACGCCATGGTGGTGCCCATGCGTGTACGGGTGGATGTCGAGGAATGGCCGGCGGTTCGGCTCCGCTACGGGTTCCAGGTGGCCGAGGAGCGCCCCGACGACGAGGTGGAGGGGCGGGATCTGACGCCTGGCTTGTCCGCGGACCTGACGCGACGCACGTTGTTCGGCCGGGCGATTGCCACAGGCGGCGCGCTGGAGATTCAGCGCCGCGAGCGTCTCGGGCGCCTGTTCATCAACACCCCCACGCTCTTCGGCTGGCCGATCGAGTCGTCTCTCGTGCTGGAGCGCTCGCGCGAGGAGCCCGCCTTGGGGACGTTCGTCACCGATCGGAGCGGCATCTCGTGGGAGCAGCGGACGCGCGTGGGTGGGAATCTGAGCCTCTCGTATGCGTACCGATTCGAGCGGGACCACACGTTCGATACCGCGGCCTCTCCAGGCGACCCGTTGGCGTTCGACATCACGGTGAACATCGCGCGGCTGACGGGCAGCGCGGCGTGGGATACGCGCGACGATCCCGCCGATACCGTGCGCGGCGCGCTGCTCTCGTCGAGCCTGGAATGGGCGCCGGAGTCCGCGGGGTCGGACATCCGCTTCATCCGGCAGCTCGCGCAGGCGTACTACTTCCGTCCGTGGCGCAACGTGGTGCTGGCCTCGGCCGGCCGCCTCGGCGTGGTGCGCCCGCTCGGCGGGCAGGATCTGATCCTCTCGGAGCGATTCTTCGCGGGCGGCGCGCGCACGGTGCGCGGCGTCGCGGAAGGGACGCTGGGCGGCCTGGACTTCTTCGGCAGTCCCGTGGGCGGACAGGCGCTCGTCGTGCTGAACCAGGAAGTCCGCGTGCCGATCTACCGCTGGATTCGCGGCGTGGGGTTCGTGGACGCGGGCAACGTGTTTCGGCGCATCGGCGACGTGAGCGTGGGGGACCTGGTCGGATCGGTGGGAGCCGGTCTGCGTGTCGCCACGCCGTTTGCGCTGATCCGCGCCGACTACGCGCGCCCGGTGTGGGGGACGTCCGAGCGCTCAGGCAGGTGGACGTTCGGCATCGGGCACGCATTCTGATCAGTTGACAGTTGACAGTTGACAGTTGACAGTTGACAGTGGCAACCACGGCCTTGCAGCCTTCCGTCAACTGTCAACTGCCAACTGTCAACTGTCAACTTCTCTCCTATCGTCCGCGCACGGTGCGCATGATCTGCAGCACCTCGGGACGCTCGGGCGCCTCGGGCGCGATCTTGAGGAACTGCTCGAAGTGGATCGCCATGCGATCGGGCCGGCCCGCGCGATAGTGCATCAGGCCGCCGTTGTAGTGCGCGTACGCGAACGCGGGGTTCAACTCGGCCGCGCGATCGAAGGCCGCCGCCGCCTCGCGCCAGTTCTGCTGGTTGGCCAGCACGAGCCCGAGCTGGTAGTACGCCTCGGGAAGATCGCCCGCGGCCGACACCGCCTGCCGCGCCGCGGCCAGCGCCGCATCGGTCTGGTCGTCGACGAGCTGCTGTCCCGACAGGCCGATGAAGTGCCACGCATCGCCCTGCGAACGTTCGGCGAGCTGGCCGTAGACCCGACGCGCCTGGTCCGGGGCGCCGAGCTTCTGATGGCTCTGCGCAACGGTGTAGAGGATGCCAGGCTCCGCGTCGGGCCCGGCGGTTTCCACGACCTGCTGGAATCGGCCGGACTCGAACAGCCGGCGCACCTCGGCCGTGTCCTGCGCGAACGCGACGCTCGGAAGGAGTGCCAACACGAACAAGAATCTCTTCATTCGAATCCGCCTCGCTGAGGTCAGCCCTGCTGAGGCCTGAGGGCTGAGGCCTGAAGCCTGGGCCCTGCCCTTCGACGTTGCTCAGGGCACCCCGAGCGCAGTCGAGGGGTGGGGCCTACGAGAGGCATTGTACGGCACGCGTCCCGCTTGTGAGCGGGAATGTGATCGATTTCGACGCGTATTGCAGGCGCAGGGAAGAGCTGGCCGCTCGCGCGGTGATGCCCGGATACCGCACGGTCCGCGAGCATCGGATCGACGGTTTGGTCACGATCGGCAGCCGGCGGACGCGGTGTCTCTTCGATGGCCCGTTCTACCGTTCGCCGACGCGTGACGGCCGGCCAGCCGTCAGCCTGGTGTTCGTGCAATCTCGGGATGGCAACACGGTGGCGAAGACGCCGTCCGCCCTTGGCGGAGGGCGCACGGACACGCATCTGATCTACGAAGGACTCTCGCGCGTCGACGCCGACGCCATCATGGCCGGCGCCAGTACCGCACGCGGAGATCGGATGGTGTTGTCCGTCTGGCACCCCGAGCTCGTGCGCCTGCGGCTGGACCTCGGACGGCCGCGGCATCCGGCACAGGTGGTGGTGACCGATCACGCCGACCTGCACATCGATCGCGCGCTCATGTTCCAGGTGCCCGAGCTGCGCGTGTGTCTCGTCGCCACCGCGGACGTGGCTCCCGTGCTGCGCAATCAGCTCTGCGGCAAGCCCTGGGTCGAGGCGATCGACGCGGGACGGCCCCCGCCGAGGGCTTGTCGTCGGTCTGGATGTTGACCGCGCCAAGCTGACAGGGGCCCGCCTTGCCCGTCAGGCGCGCGCCGGCGACGACGGGCACCGCCTGGCCGCGGCTGAGGCCGATCTGGCGGCTGAAGAACATCACGGGGACGTCGCCAGGATTCGTGTTCTGGCCGACGGGGATGCCGCCGAACGCGAAGATGGGCTGCCCTTCGAGAAAGAAGTCGCGCTTCTCGGGAAAGAAGAGGCTGTATCTCGTCAGGTTCACCTGCTGCTGGTCTTCTTCCACCTGCGCGAAATCGGTGCGGTAGGTGGCGTCGAGCGTCAAGCCGCGGGTCAGGCCGTACTTCACGTCGACGCCGCCGTCGCCGCGCCCGTCGGTGCTGAAGAGGACGCGCGTGGCGCGGTCGGTCGTCAGCGACGTCACGGCGTACGGCTTGAACTCGAGATTCAGCGACTGGCTGTGTGTGCCGACACCGAGCAGCGTCGCCGCGGATCCCAGGTGATAGATCGCGTTGACGCCGAACGACCGCGGCATCGACGTCAGGTAGGTGAGCTCGTTCTTCCACTTGATGACCCGCCGCATGTTGAAGCCCCATGTCTGGGAGCCCGCGCCAGGATAGCGGAGCGACTTGAACGGGATGGCCATCTCGAAGCCCCAGCCCCAGTCGAACTTCGCGCCGCGGACCTCCCAAACGGTGTTCCAGCTGTCGACGTTGACCTC